>NZ_JBKGGW010000016.1:0-113168 GCF_052041945.1 Pseudomonas sp. SMN11
ACCTGTGGGAGCCGCGCTTGCCGGCGATGTGCCGCACAGCGGCCCCAGCTTTTTGAAGAAATTGTTGCGAAATTGGCCATCCGGCGCCAAAACCCGGCGAACGCGCTACACTGCGCGTCCCTGCGCCCACACGATCGGGCGCGAAGCCACAGATTCCGGGGGCAGCATGTCGGGTTCCATCCTCTATATCCATGGCTTCAACAGCTCGCCGCTTTCCACCAAGGCGCGCCAGCTCGCGGCGGTGATGCAGCAGCTGGGTCTGTCGCAGCAGCTGCGCGTCCCGGAACTGCACCACCACCCACGCCAGGCCATGGTCCAGCTCGAAGCCGCCATCGCCGAGCTCGGGGCGCCCCTGCTGGTCGGCAGTTCGCTCGGCGGCTACTATGCCACCCATCTGGCCGAGCGCCATGGGCTGAAAGCCCTGCTGATCAACCCGGCAGTCACCCCGCACAAGCGCTTCGATGGTTATCTGGGTACCCAGCGCAACCACTACACTGGCGAGACTTGGGAGCTGACCCTGGACCATGTGCAGGCCCTGGCCGAACTGGAAGTGCCGGTGCCGACCGACCCAGGCCGCTATCAAGTGTGGCTGCAGACCGCCGATGAAACCTTGGACTATCGCCACGCCGAGCAGTATTACCGGGCTTGCGCCCTGCGTATCCAGGCCGGTGGCGACCACAGCTTCCAGGGCTTTGCCGAGCAGCTGCCAGGCCTGCTGGCCTTCGCCGGCATTGCCCGGCAGCAGTATGCGGCGCTCGATTTTTCTGTATTTTGATCTTATTGCATTCACCAGACTGACGACGAGAACCCATGGCCAATCCCAGCGCTAGCGCCTATAACGCAGACGCCATCGAAGTCCTCTCCGGCCTCGACCCGGTGCGTAAACGCCCGGGCATGTACACCGATACCAGCCGGCCTAACCACCTGGCCCAGGAAGTCATCGACAACAGTGTCGACGAAGCCCTGGCCGGCCACGCCCGCTCGGTGCAGGTCATCCTCCACGCCGACCACTCGCTGGAAGTCAGCGATGATGGCCGTGGCATGCCGGTGGATATCCATCCCGAAGAGGGCGTGTCAGGCGTTGAGCTGATCCTCACCAAGCTGCACGCCGGCGGCAAGTTCTCCAACAAGAACTACCAGTTCTCCGGCGGCCTGCACGGCGTGGGCATCTCGGTGGTCAACGCCCTGTCGACCCAGGTGCGCGTACGCGTCAAGCGCGACGGCAACGAGTACCAGATGACCTTCGCCGATGGCTTCAAGGCCAGCGAGCTGGAAGTGGTCGGCACGGTCGGCAAGCGCAACACCGGTACCAGCGTCTACTTCAGCCCGGACCCGAAGTATTTCGATTCGCCGAAGTTTTCCATCAGCCGCCTCAAGCACGTGCTCAAGGCCAAGGCCGTGCTGTGCCCGGGCCTGCTGGTCAGCTTCGAGGACAAGGCCAGCGGCGAGAAGGTCGAGTGGCACTACGAAGATGGCCTGCGTTCCTACCTGGTCGACTCGGTCAGCGAGTTCCAGCGCCTGCCCGACGAGCCGTTCTGCGGCAGCCTGGCGGGTAACAAGGAGGCCGTCGACTGGGCCTTGCTGTGGCTGCCCGAAGGCGGTGACAGCGTTCAGGAAAGCTACGTCAACCTGATCCCTACCGCCCAGGGCGGTACCCACGTCAACGGCCTGCGCCAGGGCTTGCTCGATGCCATGCGCGAGTTCTGCGAGTTCCGCAACCTGTTGCCGCGCGGCGTCAAGCTGGCGCCGGAAGACGTCTGGGAGCGCATCACCTTCGTCCTTTCGATGAAAATGCAGGAACCCCAGTTCTCCGGCCAGACCAAGGAGCGCCTGTCGTCCCGTGAGGCCGCCGCGTTCGTCTCTGGTGTGGTCAAGGACGCCTTCAGCCTGTGGCTCAACGCCCACCCCGAGCTGGGCATGCAGCTGGCGGAACTGGCCATCAGCAACGCAGGCCGTCGCCTCAAGGCCAGCAAGAAGGTCGAGCGCAAGCGCATCACCCAGGGCCCGGCGTTGCCAGGCAAACTGGCCGACTGCGCCGGGCAGGACCCGATGCGCGCCGAACTGTTCCTGGTCGAGGGTGACTCTGCCGGTGGTTCGGCCAAGCAGGCCCGCGACAAGGAGTTCCAGGCCATCCTGCCGTTGCGCGGCAAGATCCTCAACACCTGGGAAGTGGACGGTGGCGAAGTCCTGGCCAGCCAGGAAGTGCACAACATCGCCGTGGCCATCGGTGTCGACCCGGGCGCTGCCGACCTGTCGCAACTGCGCTACGGCAAAATCTGCATCCTCGCCGACGCCGACTCCGATGGCTTGCACATCGCCACCTTGCTCTGCGCATTGTTCGTCCAGCACTTCCGTCCGCTGGTCGAGGCCGGCCATGTCTATGTTGCCATGCCGCCGCTGTACCGCATCGACCTGGGCAAGGAAATCTACTACGCCCTCGATGAAGCCGAGCGTGACGGCATCCTCGACCGCCTGGTGGCCGAGAAGAAGCGTGGCAAGCCGCAGGTCACTCGATTCAAGGGTCTGGGTGAAATGAACCCGCCGCAGCTGCGCGAAACCACCATGGACCCGAACACCCGGCGCCTGGTCCAACTGACCCTGGACGACGTGCAAGGCACCACCGAGATCATGGATATGCTGCTGGCCAAGAAGCGCGCAGGCGACCGCAAGAACTGGCTGGAAACCAAAGGCAACCTGGCTGAGGTACTGGTTTGATTCGTCTGCTGGTCGCGGCCTGCCTGTCGCTGGTTGCCCTGCCGAGCCTGGCGGGCAACTGGCCGGAGCTGAAGCTGGCCTCCGAGCACCCGATCGAGGGCATGCGCGGCGGCAACCTGTCTGGCCTGGTCGAGTGCCGGGGCGGCCTCTGGGGTGTTTCCGATCGTGATGACGACCGCATTTACCGCTTCGACCAGCAGGACGCCGTTTGGCGCGCGCAGCCGCTGACCTTCACGCCACCTGCCGTGCCCGAGAGCGGCCTGCCGTGGGGATTGAAGTCGCGTAACTGGGCGGCCTCCTACGTGCGCGGTGGCGAGCTGGATTACGAAGGCATCACCTGCGACCAGGCAGGCAATCTCTACTTGGTCAGCGAGGCCCATGCGGCGGTGTTGCAGCTGCCTGCCGAGGGTGATCCGGAGTGGTTGAAAATCGACCCGATGATGGTGCGTCAGGCCCGTGCCAGCGGCATGTTGCTCAATTTCAACGCCCTTTTCGAGGGCCTGGCCATCAACCCGCAAGGTGATCGCCTGTGGCTGGCGGCCGAGCGCGAGCGGCGCGGCCTGGTGGCCATCGAGCGTCAGCAGTCGGTGTGGACCTGCGGGCGCAGCTGCGTGTTGCTGAGCGAAGCCGGGGTCGAGATGCAGCCACCACAGATGCCCGATCCCCGGGCACTGTCGCGCGACTTTGCCGACCTCGCCTGGTTCGACGGCAAGCTGTTCACCCTCGAACGCAATGCCTATCGCGTGTGCCGGCGTGATGCCACTGATGGCAAGGTCGAGCAGTGCTGGTCGTTCGCCGCCGAGGCACTGGTGCCGGAGCGCCGCTACGACCAGCCGTACGGCCTGGCCGAAGCGCTGGTGATCGATGCCAAGGGTGCCTGGATCGGCCTGGACAACAACAACGGTGATCGCGCCGATGGCGAAAGCCGGCCAATCGTCTGGCGCTTCGAGGCGCCGCAGGGCGGCTGGAGCGCCACGCCATGAGCCAGCCACCGGGCAAACGCGCCGGCAAGGTCCTGATGATCGTCGCCTGGGCGGCGGGGCTGTTCCTTGCCACGCGCTTCTTCGGGCAATGGGAAGACCACGAGCGCAACCCTAACACCCAGGTGCAGTCGTCCCATGGCGACGGTTTCATCGAAGTGCGCCTGCTGGGTAATGGCCAGGGGCATTTCGTGCTGGACGGCGCGATCAACGGCCAGGTGGTGCATTTCATGCTCGACACCGGTGCCACCGATGTGGCGATCCCGGAGTCACTGGCCAAGGATCTGAACCTGCAGCGTGGCAGCCCGGTGATGCTTAGCACCGCCAACGGCCGCACCGAAGGCTATCGCACCCGGCTGGATACCCTGCAGCTGGGTGATATCCACCTGCAGAATGTGCGCGCCCTGGTGGTGCCGGGCCT
The DNA here is from genome assembly GCF_052041945.1 of Pseudomonas sp. SMN11. Lineage (NCBI taxonomy): Bacteria > Pseudomonadati > Pseudomonadota > Gammaproteobacteria > Pseudomonadales > Pseudomonadaceae > Pseudomonas > Pseudomonas sp. SMN11. The sequence goes on from NZ_JBKGGW010000016.1 coordinate 4,117, forward strand.
GGACGGGCAGACCGTGCTGTTGGGCATGAGCGCCCTGAAACAACTTGAATTTACCCAGCGCGGCGGCACCATGCTGCTGCGCCAGAACCTGAAATGACGAGGCCCGCATGAGCGACTCACTGGAACTCAGCCTGGACGGCGTCGAACGCCGCTCGCTGGCTGACTTCACCGAACAGGCCTACCTCAACTATTCCATGTACGTGATCATGGACCGGGCCTTGCCGCACATCGGCGACGGCCTCAAGCCGGTGCAGCGACGCATCGTCTACGCCATGAGCGAGTTGGGGCTCGATGCCGACGCCAAGCACAAGAAGTCCGCCCGTACCGTCGGCGACGTGCTCGGCAAGTTCCACCCCCACGGCGATTCGGCCTGCTACGAAGCCATGGTGCTGATGGCGCAGCCGTTCAGCTACCGCTATACCCTGGTCGACGGCCAGGGCAACTGGGGTGCGCCGGACGATCCGAAGTCGTTCGCCGCCATGCGATACACCGAGGCACGCCTGTCGCGCTACTCGGAAGTGCTGCTCAGCGAAGTGGGCCAGGGTACCGTCGACTGGGTGCCGAACTTCGACGGCACGCTGGAGGAGCCTGCGGTACTGCCGGCGCGTCTGCCGAACATCCTGCTCAACGGCACTACCGGTATCGCCGTGGGCATGGCCACCGACGTGCCGCCACACAACCTGCGTGAAGTGGCCAGCGCCTGCGTGCGCCTGCTCGACGAGCCCAAGGCCACCATCGAGCAACTGTGCGAGCACATCCAGGGCCCGGACTACCCGACCGAAGCCGAGATCGTCACCCCGCGTGCGGAGATCCAGAAGATCTACGAAAGCGGCCGCGGTTCGATCCGCATGCGCGCTGTGTACCGCGTCGAAGACGGTGACATTGTGGTCACCGCGCTGCCGCACCAGGTCTCCGGGGCCAAGGTGCTGGAGCAGATCGCCGCCCAGATGCAGGCCAAGAAACTGCCGATGGTCGCCGATCTGCGTGATGAGTCGGACCACGAGAACCCGTGCCGTATCGTCATCATCCCGCGTTCCAACCGCGTCGATGCCGACGAACTGATGCAGCACCTGTTCGCCACCACCGACCTTGAGAGCAGCTACCGGGTCAACGTCAACATCATCGGCCTCGACGGCCGCCCGCAGCTGAAGAACCTGCGCGCGCTGCTGCTGGAGTGGCTGGAGTTCCGCACCAACACCGTTCGCCGCCGCCTGCAGCACCGCCTGGACAAGGTGGAGAAGCGCCTGCACCTGTTGGAAGGCTTGCTCACTGCGTTCCTCAACCTGGATGAAGTGATCCACATCATCCGTACCGAAGAGCACCCCAAGCAGGCCCTGATCGAGCGCTTCCAGCTGACCGAGATCCAGGCCGACTACATCCTCGAGACCCGCCTGCGTCAGCTGGCGCGCCTTGAAGAGATGAAGATTCGTGGCGAACAGGACGAACTGCTCAAGGAGCAGGCCAAGCTGCAGGCCCTGCTCGGCAGCGACGCCAAGCTGCGCAAGCTGGTGCGCAGCGAGCTGATCAAGGACGCGGAAACCTATGGCGACGACCGCCGCTCGCCGATCGTCGAGCGCGCCGAAGCCAAGGCCCTGTCGGAAAACGAGCTGATGCCGACCGAGCCAGTCACCGTGGTGCTGTCGGAAAAGGGCTGGGTGCGCTGCGCCAAGGGCCACGACATCGACGCCACCGGCCTGTCCTACAAGGCCGGCGACGGCTTCAAGGCCGCTGCTGCAGGCCGTTCGAACCAGTTTGCCGTGTTGATCGACTCCACCGGGCGCAGTTATTCGGTGGCCGCGCATACCCTGCCATCGGCGCGCGGCCAGGGCGAGCCGCTGACCGGCCGCCTGACGCCACCGCCTGGGGCGACCTTCGAATGCGTGCTGCTGCCAGACGATGATGCATTGTACGTGGTGGCCTCGGACGCCGGTTACGGCTTCGTGGTCAAGGGCGAGGACCTGCAGGCCAAGAACAAGGCCGGCAAAGGCCTGCTCAGCTTGCCTAACGGTGCCAAGGTCATGACCCCGCGCCCGGTGGCCAACCGCGAGCAGGACTGGCTGGCGGCGGTGACCACAGAGGGTCGCCTGCTGGTGTTCAAGGTTTCCGACCTGCCACAACTGGGTAAAGGCAAGGGCAACAAGATCATCGGTGTGCCCGGTGATCGGGTCGCCAGTCGTGAAGAATTTGTCACCGATCTGGCGGTGGTTGCCGAGGGTGCAACCCTTGTATTGCAAGCCGGCAAGCGTACCCTGTCTCTTAAGCCAGACGACTTGGAGCACTACAAAGGCGAACGTGGCCGGCGCGGCAGCAAGCTGCCACGCGGCTTCCAGCGCGTTGACGGGTTGCAGGTGGAACTGCCGGCTTAATCCGACGAAATGTCTGGAACGGCAATTTCAGCGCCGTTCCAGCCAGAAATGCTGGAGTCGGGCCGATATTTCGCGGATGATAGTGCCCCTGCGGTGCCGGCGTGGCCGTGTGCCCGATTGAATCTCTATCAGTATCACTGCGGTTTGCCTGGTAGCGACCGCCTGGATGGGTTGAATGAAATTCCTGCGCCTTCCATTTGCGCTGTTGATGACGGGTTTGCTGGGACTGAGCGGATGCAGCATGCATCAGCCGGTTGCCCTGTACCAACTCGACAGCGGTGATCCTGGCCAGCCTTCACAGAGTGCGGGCATGGCCGTGGTGCTCGGCCCGGTGTCGGTAGCCGATTACCTGCAGCGTGAAACCTTCTTGCAGCGTCAGGCCGATGGCAGCCTGAGTTCGGCGACCGACGGTCGTTGGGCCGGCAGCCTGTCAGCGGACATCGATCAGTTACTGGTGCGCCAGCTGGCCTGGCGCCTGGACAGCCAGCGCGTGGTGCTGGCCCCGGCCAGCACTGGCTTCACCCCGGACGTGCAGGTGCTGCTGTCGATCACTCGCCTGGACTCGGGCAAGAACCAGCCAGCGATTCTCGATGCGCAATGGCGCCTGCTCGACCGTCGTGGCCATGTGCGTGACAACCGTATCGTTCACCTCGAGCAGCCGCACGAGGGTAGCGAGTCGTCCCAGGTTCAGGCCCAGGGGCAGTTGCTGCAGAAGCTCGCCGAACAGTTGAGCACGGCGGTCAAGCCGCTGGCCAACCAGCCCGCGGTTGCCGAAGAAGCACCGAAGAAACAGGCAGCGCCGGTACAGGTCAAGAAAGAACCGGAGAAGTCGAAGATCCCGATGGCTTCGCCGATTCGCACCGATATGGAAGTCTATCGGTTCTGATCGAACCGCCACCCACAAAAAAGCCCGCATGCTTGCGGGCTTTTTTGTGGGTATTCGAAATGGCTGGGGCTGCTTTGCAGCCTTCTCGCGACACAAGGCCGCTCCTACAGGGGATTGCGGTCTCTTGTAGGAGCGGCCTTGTGTCGCGAAAGGGCCGCAAAGCGGCCCCAGGGATCTGAAGTCAGGCCCGGCGCTCGTGCATGCGCGCCAACTGACGCTCCAGCATCGAAGGGTAAGGCTCCATCAACCGCTCCACACAGCATGCCCCCTCAGGGCTGGCGATCGGCCGGATCCGGGCGCGCTTGCGGATCAGCTCGTCATCACTGATTTGCCGCTCTACCAGCAGCAGGTTGCGGCTGTGTTGCGACAGTGCCAATGCGTCCTGGGCCTTTTCGGCCATCAGCAGGTCGACCTGTTCCAGGCCTTGCAGGTCATCCCCCAAGGCCAGGCCCAGTTGCAGTTGCAGGGTGATGCCACTGTCAGCCACTTCGATCTGCAGGGCATGGCCCAGCGCCCGCAGCAGCTCGCCACAGCAGATGGCATTGGTCAGGTAATCCTCACCGCAGTCGCGGCTGTGGAACAGTACCAGCGTGCTGCCATCGTTGAGCGTGTGGATGTCGCCTTCATACAGCGAGGCAGCCTGCTCCAGGCAGCCACGATAGCGTTCCAGCAGCTCGGTCAGGCGCGTGCGTGGCAGGCGACGCAGTTGCTCCTGGGAACCCAGTTGTACGGCCAGTACAGCGGTATTCTGTGGCTCGTCGGACTCGACCACGGCAGGCTTGGCCGCCGGTTGCTCCTCATCGTCCAGCAGCCCGGCGAAGGCCTCGTCGTCATCCTCGTCCGCCTGGACCACGGCCTTGGCGCGCTGTGCGGGCTTGGCCGGGGCTTCGTCGTGCAGGTCGTCGAACTCGTCTTCGTCCTCTTCTTCCTCCGGTTCCGGCTCGGGCGGAGGTGGCGGCGCCAGGCGCGCATGAAGCTGACGGGCGATGTCGCCGATCTCATCCTGGCGATCGATGGCTGGGGTGTAAGGGTGCGGGTCACGCAGCCACACCCGCAGTTGCAGCAGCGGCAGGGTGATGTGGCGACCTTGGCGCAAGCTCAGGCTCAGCGCCAGGGCCAGCAGGATGGCGGCGAGGATGCCCATGCTCTGCAGGCTGATCAGCATCGGCTGCTGGAACTGGCTCATGTCCAGGCTGATGCGCAGCTGACCGGCGGTCACGTCCTGGAACGTGATCTTGGTCTGGTACAGGCCTTCGGCTTCGCCCAGCAGGCTGTTGCGCGGGCGCTGGCCAGCCTCGGCGAGGATGCGGTTATCCACGCTGTAGATGGCCGCATGGGCCACCAGCGGGTTCTTCACCAGGTTGCCCAGCAGCACGTTGAGGCTGAGGATGTCGTTCGACACCAGCAGCTCGGTCGCCGAGGTGGCGGTCTGGGTGGTCAGGCTCTGGCCGAGGGCATCGGCCTGCTCGTGCATGGCCTGCTTGAACTGCAGGCCCATCACGCAGGCATAGATCACCAGCGCCAGCGCCACCAGGAAAATGTTGGTGGTGGCGATGCGTAGTGCCAGCGGCACGCGACGTTGGCGCAGGGCTCGGAAGATCATGATGAAGAAGTTGTCGGTTTTGACGGGCGTGGGCCGGTTCACAGAGCGCGGCTCTTAATGGCATAAAAGTGTTGGGCAGTATAGCGAGCAGTGTTTTGTCGGCAAAGTAGAGTTGGCGCCCGATGGTCATGGAAAATCGGTAGAATGCGCATTTTTCATCGAAGTCGGAGCCAGGTTGTGCGCGAAATCGTTCTGATCAACATCACCGGTGAGGACCGCCCGGGTCTCACCGCCGCCATTACCGGCGTCCTGCTCCAGGGCGGTGTGAACATCCTCGACATCGGCCTGGCGGTCATGCACGGCACCCTGTCGTTCGGCATCCTGGTCGATATCCCGGACAACGAAGTGGCTACCGGCCTGCTGCAGAGCGTGCAGTCCAAGGCCCATGAGCTGAACCTGCAAGCGCGATACACGCCGATCTCCGAAGCCGATTACCAGCACTGGGCCGATGCCCAGGGCGAAGCGCGACATATCGCGACCCTGCTCAGCCGCAAGATCACGCCCGAGCAGCTGCAGCGCGTCAGCGCCGTCATCAGCCAGTACGGCCTGACCATCGAGCGTATCGAGCGCCTGTCGGCGCGGGTTACCCTGGGTGCTCCGAGCGAGAAGGGCAAGGCGGCGCTGGAAATTTCCGTGCGTGGCGTGCCGAGCGACGCCCAGGCATTGCGTGCTGACTTCTTCGCGTTGTCCGAAGAGCTGAACATCGACATCGCGTTCCAGAAGGACGACCTGTTCCGTCGCAATCGCCGCCTGGCGGTCTTCGACATGGACTCGACGCTGATCGAGGCTGAAGTCATCGACGAACTGGCCAAGGCGGCTGGCGTGGGCGAGCAGGTTGCCGCGATCACCGAGCGGGCCATGCGTGGCGAGCTGGACTTCCGCGCCAGCTTCAAGGAGCGCATGGCGCTGCTCAAGGGCCTGGATGTCGGTGTACTCGACGAGATCGGTGCTTCCCTGCGCCTGACCGAGGGTGCCGAGAACCTGTTCGCCGAGCTCAAGCGTCTTGGCTACAAGACGGCCATTTTGTCCGGCGGCTTCTCGTATTTCGCCAAGCAGGTGCAGGCACGCCTGGGCATCGATTACGTGTTCGCCAACGAACTGGAAGTGGTCGATGGCAAGGTGACCGGCGTGGCCGTGGAACCGATCGTCGATGCCCAGCGCAAGGCTGACCTGCTGCAGCAGCTGGCCAGTGAAGAAGGCCTGCAGCTGGAACAGACCATCGCCGTGGGCGATGGCGCCAACGACCTGCCGATGCTGTCGCTGGCCGGCCTGGGCGTGGCCTTCCGCGCCAAGCCGCTGGTGCGCCAGTCGGCCAAGCAGGCGATTTCCACCCTGGGGCTGGATGGCGTGCTGTACCTGCTGGGCCTGCGCGACCGCGACGCCCGCGGCTGATCCGCCGTTAAAAAAAAGGCCCTGCATTTGCAAGCAGGGCTTTTTTTATTGCCAGGATCAAGCCTGGGCAGGGGTCGCCAGGAGTTCACCCATTCGCACAGCCGAAGCTGCGCCCAGGGTTTGGGCCCATTTCACTTGCTCTGGCCCGAACAGCACGATAGCGGTTGAACCCAGCTTGAAACGGCCCAGTTCGGCGCCTTTTTCCAGGTGAATCGGCGCACGGCTTTGTTCGTCGTAACGGAACGTCTTCAGCTCACGCTTCGGCCGAGTGACCAGGCCTGCCCACACAGTCTCAATCGAAGCGACGATCATGGCGCCGACCAGCACAACGGCCATTGGCCCGCGCTCGGTATCGAACAGGCACACCACGCGTTCGTTGCGGGCGAACAGCTCCGGTACGTTTTCGGCAGTGGTCTGGTTGACCGAGAACAGGCGGCCCGGCACGTAGACCATCTCACGCAAGGTGCCGGCCAGCGGCATGTGTACGCGGTGGTAATCCTTAGGCGACAGGTAGATGGTGGCGAATTCGCCGCCCATGAACGGCGCGGCCAGTGCCGGGTCACCGCCGAGCAACTCAAGCGCGCTGAAGCTGTGGCCCTTGGCCTGGAAGATACGACCGTGTTCGATTGGGCCCAACTGGCTGACGGCACCGTCGGCCGGGCAGAGAATTGCGCCCGGGGTTTCGTCCAGCGGGCGTGCACCTGGTTTCAGGGCGCGGGTGAAGAAGGCGTTGAAGTGCTCGTAGGCGGTGAGGTCTTCGACCAGCGCTTCGCTCATGTTCACCTGGTAGCGCTTGGCGAACCAGGCGGTGAAGGCGTTCTTGAACCAGCGCGCACGGCACTCGGCGACGCAGCCAGCCAGGCGCGACAGCAAGTGGTGCGGCAGCAGGTACTGGCTGAGGATGAACAGACGGGATTTCATTGAGTTGATTGTCCTTGAACTTCGACAGGCGTGTCCGGGTGGTTGCCCCATTCGCTCCACGAACCGGCATAGGCCTTGATGCGTGGGTAGCCGAGGGACTTGGCCACCAGGTAGGTGAAACCGGAGCGGCGGTGGGTCTGGCAGTGGGTGATCACTTCCTTGTCCGGCGTGATGCCCAATTGTTGCAGAACTTCAGCGATGTCTTTGCGGATGCGCAGATGGTCGTTGAGGTCCATGCCGGCCGTCCACTCGAAATTGACGGCGCCGGGAATGTGCCCAGCCTTGGCGGCCAGGACTTTTTCGCCGTTGAATTCCTGCGGGCCGCGGGCATCCCAGACCACCAGGTCATCCGAGCCCAGGCGGCTTTGCAGGTATTCGCGCGTGGCAGTCGGCTCGCTGTGCAGTTGCAGGTGCACGGGGGCGTTGCCCGGCGTTGGTACGTCGGTGGAGAGCTTGTCCGCTGGCCAGGCCTGGATACCGCCATTGAGGTAGTGGTAGCGCGAATGGCCGATGACATCGAGCAGCCAGATGAAGCGCCCGGCCCAGCCGCCACCTTCGTCGTCATACACCACGTAGACGGCATCGTCGCGGTGGCCCAGCTCGCTGAACAGCTTTTCCAGATCGGCCAGGGCCGGCAGCAGGCCGGGTGCCGGAGGCTGGCCGAGCTGGGTGCGCTTGCCCTCGACGAAGCGGGCGCCGGGGATGTGCCCGCTGACATAGCGGTTGGCGCTGCTCAGGTCGACCAGAATCAGCTGGGGTGAATCCAGGCGCGGCAGCAGGTCTGCGGCTTCGATCACCAAAGGCAGGCCGGAAAAGTCAGTCATCCACGTTCTCCAGTGTGGAAAGGGGGCGATTGTAGCGCAAGGCTCAGGCGCCGCGGTTGGCAAACACCGCCAGCGCACGCTCGATACATTGCGAAGTCTTGCCGAAGGCTTGCACGCTGACATCGGCCAGTGGTTTGCCACCCTGGTCGGCCACCGCCAGCATCAGCACCTGATCACCGACGGCCAGCGAGCGCAGCAACAGGTGTTCGCTGTGGAACAGCGCACGCAGTGGTGCTGGCAGCAGCGCCGAGAACTGGGCGTGGTTCTCGGGCGTCAGGCGCAGTTGGCCGACTTTGCTCATCAGCTTTTGCAGCAGTTTGTTCTGTTCGATGTCCAGAGCAATGCCACCGGCTTCCTTGGGCAGGCCGGCGATCTGCTGCACGCGCAGATAATCGGCGGTCTTGTCCAGGCTCAGCAGCATGATGCGCTGCATCCCGCAGGCTTCCAGTGCTTGGCGCGCATGGGTGGCCAGGTGCACGGCATTGGTGAACGGGCTTGGTTGTGCCAGCAGTTCCTGGCACAGCTTGCGCCAGCGACCGAGCGCTTCACTGGAAGGCGGTGGCGGGGTGAGCATGTCCGGGTGCGGGCGACGCTGGTCCCAAGGCCAGATCAGCGCCTCGGCAGGGTGGAACAGGGCATGGCGGGCGTGGCGCCGGGCGCTGGCCGCCGCTTGTTGGTGAACCTGCTGTTGCACGTCTTCCAGCGAAGTCTGCAGGTAGAGTGCGGTCAGCAGTTGCCAGCGCAGCAGATGCGGGTTGTCCCAGCCCACCTGCGCTGCCAGCGCCAGGTTGTTGGCCAGCAGCACAGTGTTGGCCGGTTCGTTGAACCAGCGGCGCAAGCCGGGTGCTTCGTCCAGGTGATGCTGCTGGCTGAGCGGGTCTTCTTCGCGGGCGATGCTCAATACTAATGCCAGTTGGTCGCGCTCTTCGAGCAGCAGGCGATAGCCTTGGGTCACCCACTTGGGCAGGCGCCAATGTTCGGCCATGGCCTGGCACAGGGCGAAGATGCGCACGCCGAACAGTTCCTGCTCCACGTCTGCCGCAGTTTCGCCCTTGTGGATTACCCGCAGCTCCCAGGCGTCCAGCAGCTTGGGGTAGGCCAGGGCCAGTGGCCACAGCGGGGCGAGGAACAGCAGGCTGCCCCAGTGGATCTCCTGCCACAGTCGCGCCAGGCGGCTGGCAAAAAGACCGTTGGCCTGTTGCGCGGCGTGCTGGCTGATCAGCAGGAATTGACGCAGCACCGGCGGAATGTCGTCTTCCGGCAGGGCGGGCAGGCGCATCAGCAGTTCCTTGCTGCGTGCCAGGCCCAGGCGATTCAGGGCGACTTCCAGGCTTTCGGCGGGCTCGGCCTGGCTGGCGTTGGCGGGGTGGTTGGCCTCGCGCATCACCGACAACACCAGGGCGGGGCTGTCCTGCATCAGTTCGGCGATGTCGCGCAACGAGCGGCGGTTGTCGTTGATCGCGCTCATGACCCGGTCGTAACTCTGCTTCGGGACCGGTACACGAACACCGTCGAGCAGCTTGACCCAGGCTTCTACAGTACGCGGATTCTGAGTGGGCACCTTGGATTCCATTGGCATTTTGACATCAGTCCGAACTGGCTTTTCGCTTTTAGTGGCTATAGTCTGGCGCAGTTCTGCCGATAAGTAGAAGAAGAGTTTTAAAGCTCCCGTCCCACTCCCTGACCACGACAGCAAGTGCTTTGATCCTATGGCTAAAATTATCGGCATCATCGTCGTATTCGCGAGCGTGCTCGGCGGATATGTACTCTCCCACGGCAAGATCGCGGCGCTGATCCAGCCGTTCGAAGTGCTGATCATCGGCGGTGCAGCCTTTGGCGCCTTCATGCAGGCCAACCCTGGTTACATGACCATGCATGTAATCAAGAAGTCGATGAAGATGTTTGGCTCACGCTTTTCCCATGCGTTCTACCTGGAAGTGCTGGGCCTGGTGTATGAGATCCTCAACAAGAGCCGTCGCGAAGGCATGATGGCGATCGAGAGCGATATCGAAGACGCCGCCGCCAGCCCGATCTTCGCCAAGTACCCGGCGGTGCTGGGCGATGAGCGCATGACCGCGTTCATCTGCGACTACCTGCGCATCATGTCCACCGGCAACATGGCGCCCCATGAGCTCGAAGGCCTGTTCGACATGGAGCTGCTGAGCATGAAGGAAGAGCTCGAGCACCCGTCGCATGCGGTCACCGGCATCGCCGACGGCATGCCTGGCTTCGGTATCGTCGCGGCGGTATTGGGTATCGTGGTGACCATGGCATCGCTCGGCGATGGCGACCAGAAGGCCATCGGCATGCACGTGGGTGCGGCACTGGTCGGTACCTTCTTCGGTATTCTCGCGGCCTATGGCTTCTTCGGCCCGCTGGCCAAGTGCCTCGAGCACGATGCCAAGGAAGAGCTCAACCTCTACGAATCGATCAAGGCCTCGCTGGTGGCCTCGGCTTCGGGCATGCCGCCTTCGCTGGCTGTCGAGTTCGGGCGCAAGGTGCTCTATCCGAAGCATCGCCCAAGCTTCGCCGAGCTGGAACAAGCGGTTCGCGGTCGCTGAGTCATGGAGAACAATCAGCCGATAATCATCAAGCGCGTCAAGCGCTTCGGTGGCGGGCACCATGGCGGCGCCTGGAAGATCGCCTTCGCCGACTTCGCCACGGCGATGATGGCGTTCTTCCTGGTGCTGTGGCTGTTATCCACCGCTACGCCTGAACAGAAGATCGCCATTGCCGGCTACTTCAAGGACCCGATCGGTTTTTCCGAGAGTGGCACGCCTTACATCATCGACCTCGGTGGTTCGCCGCAGCTGGCGCCGGAAAAGACCATCAACCCGGAGCAGAAGTCCGAGCCTACGCCTGACACCAGCATCCAGCTGGACAAGGACCAGGTCGAGACCATGGCCGAACAGGTCGAGCGCGAGCGCCTCGAGTTGCTGTTGCAGGAGCTGCAGAACAAGGTCGAGGAAAACCCGCAACTGCAGAAGTTCAAGGACCAGATCCTCTTCGAGATTACCCAGGACGGCCTGCGCATCCAGATCATGGATGCCGAGAACCGGCCGATGTTCGACATCGGCAGTGCGCGCCTGCAGCCATATTTCGAAGACATCCTGCTGGCCATGGCCGACACCATCAAGGCGGTGCCGAACAAGATCAGTATCAGTGGGCACACCGATGCCAAACCGTACTCCGGAACTGGCGACTTCGGTAACTGGGAACTCTCCGCCAACCGTGCCAACGCAGCCCGTCGAGCCCTGGTTGCCGGCGGCTATCCGGATGGCCAGGTGGCACGGGTGGTGGGTTATGCCTCGTCGTCGCTGTTCGATCGCAAGGACCCGTTCAACCCGGTCAACCGGCGTATCGACATCATCGTCCTGACCAAGAAGGCGCAGCGCGACATCGAGGGTGAGCAGGGTACACCCGAAGCGCCAGCTCAGCCTGCTCCCCCAGCCGGGGCAGCGCCTGGGGCTGCGGCCCCGGCAGCACCGGCGGCAGGGGATGCGCCTGCCCAGGCGCCGATGCAACCGCGTGAGCTGCGCCAGAAGCTGAACATCTTCGAGGATGGGACCTTGAAGATGGATGAGCAAAAGGACCAGTAACGGCTGACAGGGGCTGCAACGCAGCCCAATGCTTCAAAAACCTCGCCTGATCTTGGCCTTGAGATCGGCATGAAAGAAATCCGCATTGTCCCGGTCGACATTCGACCCATGCTCCGCTGGCAGAATCATCGCTCGCTGAAACGTGCACTCATCGTGATACGCCCGCACGAACAGGTCGATATGTGCCCGTTCGCGCATCACTGGCCACCTGTCGAGCGGTTCGGGTAGCTCGCAGCTCCCGCTGCAATAGAAACTCACCCGTCGATTGGCTGTCATCGCAGCCTCCAGCAGCCTGGCAGTCCACCAGTCATCGCTGGCTTCTGCGGGTAGCAGGCCGATCCAGTGGGTTGCATCGCTTATCTGTTGGCAGGCACTGCCATGAGCGTCTTCGCGGGTTTGCCCGTCGGCACCGAACTCCACCAGCTGGGCGGTGATGCCTTCGAGCAGCAGGCGTTCGTTGAGGATGAAGGCGTCAAGCCGCTCTTCGTGGCGGTAACTGATAAAAACCGGCATCGACGATGCCCTCCCTGATAGAAGTCATGACCTTCAGGGAAAGCGGCAGGTAGGGCAATAGATGGCAGGAAAACCGGAGGCGTCCTACACGCTCCGGTAATAATTCCTACAAATCAGTAGCTGTCTTCCGGCAAGCTGGCGATGATCGAACGGTAGCTGTTCATCCGCTGCGGTTTGATGCGGCCGTCTTCGAGGGCCTTGAGCAGTGCGCATCCCGGTTCGCGATCATGCTTGCAGTCGCGGAAGCGGCAGGTGCCGAACAAATCGCGGAACTCGATGAAACCGTCCTCGACGTCGTCGCGGCTGACATGGCCGAGGCCGAATTCGCGGATGCCCGGCGAGTCAATCAGGTCGCCGCCGTTGGGGAAGTGATACAGGCGCGCGGTGGTGGTGGTGTGCTGGCCCTGGCCAGACCATTCGGACAGGTCGCCGACGCGGGTGCCGGCATCTGGCAGCAGGCTGTTCACCAGCGACGACTTGCCCACGCCCGACTGGCCGACGAACACGCTGATGTGCCCATCGAGCATCTGCTGCAGGCGAAGCATGCCGTCGCCGTGGTGCGCGGAAACTTCCAGCAGCGGGTAGCCCAGGTCACGATAGACCTCAAGCAGCGCATGCAGGCCCGGGCCGTTCTCTTCGTCGATCAAATCGGCCTTGTTCAGCAGCAGCAGCGGACGGATGCCGGCGTGCTCGGCGGCCACCAGGTAGCGGTCGATCAGGTTCGGGTGCGGCTCTGGTGCGGGGGCGAAGACGATCACGATCAGATCGACGTTGGCCGCAACCGGTTTGAGCTGGCCGTGGTTGTTAGGCCGGCACAGCTCGGTGCTGCGCGGCATCTGCGCGACGATCACGCCGATGCCCTGGTTGCCGGCGCGCCAGACTACGCGGTCGCCCGTGACCAGCGCTGGCAGGTTGGCCCGCAGGTGGCAGCGGAATACCTGGCCGGCAGCTTCGCCGTCCTGGGCCTCCACCTCGACCTGCACACCGAAGTGGGCGATCACCAGGCCCAATTGTTCCGGCCCCAGGTCACCGCCCTCCAGCTCCTGCAGCACGTGCTGCTCGCGTTTGGCGGCGCGAGCGGCGCGTTCGTTCTGGATTTTTTCGATACGCCAGTTCTGGCGACGATTGAGCTGGCGTTTGGCCATGGACCTTCCAAGGTGGGGCAAGTTGAAAACGGCAGGCAGTTTAGCACGCCAGCTCACTGACCATTCTGGTTACCTTTGCGCCGCGCATGCGCAGGCCGGCGTCGCTAGGCTAATATGACGGCCTATACGAGGAGCCCCTTCATGCAGAACCCACAGAACCTGATCTGGATCGATCTGGAAATGACCGGCCTGGATCCGGACCACGACGTCATCATCGAGATGGCCACCATCGTCACCGACAGCGAGCTCAACACCCTGGCCGAAGGCCCGGTGATCGCCATCCACCACAGTGACGAAGTGCTGGCGCGCATGGACGAGTGGAACACCCGCACCCATGGCGCTTCGGGCCTGACCCAGCGCGTGCGTGACAGCAAGATCAGCATGGCCGAAGCCGAAGCGCAGACCATCGCCTTCCTCGAGCAGTGGGTGCCAAAAGGCAAGTCACCGATCTGCGGCAACAGCATCTGCCAGGATCGCCGCTTCCTCTACCGGCACATGCGCAGCCTGGAAAACTACTTCCACTATCGCAACCTCGATGTCTCCACCCTGAAAGAGCTGGCCGCACGCTGGGCGCCGGATGTGCGTGACAGTTTCAAGAAGGGCAGCACCCACCTGGCGCTGGACGATATCCGCGAGTCGATCGCCGAACTGCGTCACTACCGCGAGCATTTCATCAAGGTGTGAGCTGAAAGGGCGCAGATATTGTGCTCGCGCCCTCTTTTGGTGCCATAGGCAACTGGTTAGACTGCGCGCCTTTCCCGCACGGACCCGCGCCATGTTGTTGATGCTCTACCTGATCGCCATTACCGCCGAAGCCATGACCGGTGCCCTGTCCGCCGGCCGCCGCGGCATGGACTGGTTTGGCGTGGTGCTGATCGCCTGCGTGACCGCCCTGGGTGGCGGCTCGGTGCGTGACGTGCTGCTTGGGCACTACCCGCTGACATGGGTGAAGCACCCGGAATACCTGGTATTGACCAGCTGCGCCGCGCTCCTGACGATTTTCATCGCGCCGATGATGCGCCGTTTGCGTTCGCTATTCCTGGTGCTGGATGCCTTGGGCCTGGTGGCCTTTACCCTGATTGGCTGCATGACCGCGCTGGAGATGGGCCAGGGCATGCTGGTGGCGTCGATCAGCGGGGTGATCACCGGGGTGTTTGGCGGGATCCTGCGGGACATCTTCTGCAACGACATCCCGCTGGTGTTTCGTCGCGAGCTGTATGCCAGCGTGTCGTTCGCGGCGGCCTGGTTCTATCTAGGCTGCGTGTACTTCAAGCTACCGGCGGAGCAGGCGATGCTGCTGACCTTGTTCGGTGGCTTCCTGGTGCGTTTGCTGGCGATCCGTTTCCACTGGGAAATGCCCAAGTTTCACTACAACGATCAGCAGTGAGTTCCTGGGGCTGCTTTGCAGCCCTTTCGCAGGCAAGCCAGCTCCCACAGGAAAGCACTGGTCTCAAGTCCGGCGCTATCCCTGTGGGAGCTGGCTTGCCTGCGATGGGCCGCGCAGCGGCCCCGGCTATTCAACGCAGTGCCGGGCCAGCGCCCACTCCACATGCTCGCGCACCAGCTCCGACTCATCCTCCCGCCTCGCCTTCAACGCCTCTATCACCGGAATCGTCGAAGGCGCATTACCCAGCCCCACCGCCAGGTTGCGCAAGAATCGCTCATACCCCGCCCGCCGCAGCGGCCCGCCTTCGGTCTTGCGCAGGAAGGTGCGCTCGTCCCACAGGAACATTTCAGCCAGCTCGGCATTTTCCAGCCCATGCCGTGGCTGGAAGTCCTGTTCCTTGCTGTGATTGGCAAAGCGGTTCCAGGGGCAGACGATCTGGCAGTCATCGCAGCCGAACACACGATTGCCCATCATTGAGCGCAGTTCGACCGGAATAGGGCCGCGCAACTCGATAGTCAGGTAGGAGATGCAACGCCGCGCATCCAGTACATACGGCCCGACGAACGCCTGGGTCGGACAGATGTCCAGGCACGCCTGGCAGCGCCCGCAATGTTCACTGGTATGCGCCTCGTCCACCGGCAGCGGCAGGTCGACGAACAGTTCGGCAAGGAAGAAGTAGCTGCCGGCCTTGCGGTTGAGCAGCAGGGTATTCTTGCCGATCCAGCCCAGCCCGGCTTGCTCGGCAAGGGCCTTCTCCAGCACTGGGGCGCTGTCGACGAAGGCGCGGTAGCCGAACGGGCCGATCGCTTCCTGGATGCGGTCCGCCAGGAACTGCACGCGCTTGCGCACCAGCTTGTGGTAGTCGCGGCCCAGGGCGTAACGCGAAACGTAGGCTTTCTCTGGCTGGGCCAGGCGTTGCGCCATCTGCGTGTCGCCGGGCAGGTAGTCCATGCGCAGCGACACCACGCGTACCGTGCCGGGAATCAGCTGGTCGGGGTGGGCGCGCTTGCTGCCGTGTGCGCCGAGGTACTCCATTTCGCCCTGGTAGCCGGCCTCGAGCCAGCGTTGCAGGTGCTGTTCGTGTTCGCCAAGGTCGACACCGGCGATGCCGACGTGGGCAAAACCGAGGTCTTGGCCCCAGATCTTGATGGATTGGGCCAGTTGGGCGAGGTCAGGAGTACAGGCGGACATGGATGGGCAGGCAATACGGGCTCAGGTGCGTATAATTCTGCCAGACATTGGAGCCTTTGACCCCATGCCGCAGACCAAACACCCCAGCAATGCCCCGCAAATGCTCAGCAGCGTCACCGTCGCACGCCTGCCGGCGCGCCATGCGCATGCTCATAAAGGCGACTTCGGCCATGTGCTCGTCGTCGGTGGTGATCTGGGCACCGGCGGCGCCGTGCTGCTCAGTGCCGAGGCTGCGTTGCGCTGCGGTGCCGGGCTGGTCAGCGTGGCGACGCGCCCGGAGCACGTCATGGCCGGGCTGGCGCGCATGCCGGAAGCCATGTGCCTGGGGATCGAGTCGGCTAATCAATTGATTGCTGTGCTGGAGCGTGGCTCGGTGCTGGTGGTGGGTCCTGGCCTGGGGCAGGCCGCCTGGGGCCGCAGCCTGCTGTCTGCGGTGGCCAACGCCGAGCGGCCTCAGGTGTGGGATGCCGACGCCCTGAACCTGCTGGCCCGCACACCACTGGCGCTACCCAGCGGTAGCATCCTCACCCCGCACCCGGGGGAGGCGGCGCGATTGTTGGGCATTTCCACCGAGGCTGTGCAGGCCGACCGCTCGGGGGCGGCGCGCAAGCTGGCACGTCGCTATGCCAGCGTCTGCGTGCTCAAGGGTGCCGGTACCCTGGTGGCCGACCCCGCCGGCCAGCTGGCGCTGTGCAATCGAGGGCATCCGGCAATGGCCGGCGCAGGGCTGGGCGACGTGCTGACCGGCGTGCTGGCGGCGTTGCTGGCTCAAGGGCTGGATGCCTGGAGCGCGGCTGGCCTGGGGGTATGGCTGCACGCCTGTGCAGGGGAGCGCCTGGGCGTCAAAGGTAGAGGCCTGGCAGCCAGTGATCTGGCGCCAGTCATTCGTGAATTGTTGGAGGAGCATTCTGCGTGTCTGGCTTAACCCTGTTTCTGGCCGATGAAGCGGCCACGGTCGATTTCGGCGCAAAAATGGCCGAGGTGACCGGCGGTCGTGGCGTGATTTTCCTGGAAGGCGACCTGGGGGCGGGCAAGACCACGCTCTCGCGTGGCTTGATCCGTGGGCTGGGCCATACTGGTGCAGTAAAAAGTCCGACTTTCACCGTTGTAGAACCCTACGAAATTGGGGAAATACGCGCCTTCCATTTCGACCTGTATCGCCTGGTCGACCCGGAAGAGCTGGAGTTCATGGGCATTCGTGACTATTTCGACGGTGATGCGCTGTGCCTGTTCGAATGGCCACAAAAGGGTGCGGGCGTTTTGCCAAAGCCCGACCTGACCATTACCATAAGCCCCCAAGCGAGCGGCCGCTCGCTTGACCTTACGCCGCAGGGGGCTCGCGGCGAGGCCTGGTGCACTGCACTGGCCGAACACTATAAACAGTAAGTGGGGTAGGTATGCGCATACGCGCACTGGTCGCTGTCGTTGGATTGCTGCTGACAGCGGTGACCGTTGACGCTCTGGCCGTCACTCAAGTCAAGAGCGTGCGCCTGTGGCGCGCGCCGGACAACACGCGGTTGGTCTTCGATCTGTCCGGCCCCGTGCAGCATAGCGTCTTCACCCTCAGTGCACCCGATCGCCTGGTGATCGACATCAATGGCGCGACCCTGGCCGCGCCGCTGAACGTGTCGACCGCGAATACGCCGATCAGCAGCGTGCGCTCGGCTCAACGTACCCCTACCGACTTGCGTGTGGTGGTTGACCTGAAGAAATCGGTCACGCCCAAGAGCTTCACCCTGGCGCCCAATGCCCAGTACGGCAACCGCCTGGTGGTCGACCTGTACGACCAGGAAGCCGACGCCATCGCTGCCACGGCGCCGACCCCGCCGCCAACCCCGGTGCAAACCCCGGCGACCACGCCCGCCGTGCCGGTGAGCCCAGCCCAGCCAGCGATCAAGCTGCCGCCCGTGCCGAGTGGCAAGCGCGACATCGTGGTCGCCATCGATGCCGGTCATGGCGGTGAAGACCCGGGCGCATCCGGCTCGCGCGGCCAGCACGAGAAAGACATCGTGCTGCAGATCGCCAAGGAACTGCAGCGCCAGATCAACACCGAGAAGGGCTACCGCGCCGAACTGACCCGCACCGGTGACTACTTCATCCCGCTGCGCAAACGCACCGAGATCGCCCGCAAGAAGGGTGCCGATCTATTCATCTCGATCCATGCCGACGCCGCACCATCGCGCGCCGCCTTTGGCGCCTCGGTGTTCGCCCTGTCCGACCGTGGCGCCACGTCCGAGACCGCGCGCTGGCTGGCCGACACGGAAAACCGTTCCGACCTGATCGGTGGTGCCGGCAACGTCAGCCTCGACGACAAGGACCGCATGCTCGCGGGCGTGCTGCTCGACCTGTCGATGACCGCCACGCTGAGTTCCAGCCTGAACGTCGGGCAAAAGGTGCTCGGCAACATGGGGCGCGTCACCTCGCTGCACAAGCAGCGGGTGGAACAGGCGGGCTTCATGGTGCTGAAATCGCCGGATATCCCGTCGATCCTCGTTGAAACCGGGTTCATCTCGAACAACAACGAAGCGGCCAAGCTGGCCACCGCCAGCCATCAGCAGGCCTTGGCGCGTTCGATTCATACCGGCGTGCGCCAGTACTTCCAGCAAAACCCGCCGCCTGGCACATACATTGCCTGGCTGCGTGACAGCGGCAAGATTGCCCAGGGGCCGCGTGAGCACACCGTGCGCCCGGGCGAAACCCTGGCGATGCTCGCCGTGCGCTATCAGGTCAGCGTGACCAGCCTGCGCAGCACCAACAGCCTCAAGACCGATGAGCTGAAGGTCGGCCAGCACCTCGATATCCCTGCTACCACGCTGGCTTCGCAATGAGTGGCGGTTCGCGCATCCAGCTGCTCAGCCCGCGGCTGGCTAACCAGATTGCCGCCGGTGAGGTGGTCGAACGCCCGGCGTCGGTGGCCAAAGAACTGTTGGAGAACAGTCTTGACTCCGGTGCCCGGCGCATCGACGTGGAAGTCGAGCAGGGGGGCGTGAAGCTACTGCGGGTGCGTGACGATGGCAGCGGCATTTCTGCCGATGACCTGCCGCTGGCCCTGGCCCGTCACGCCACCAGCAAGATTCGCGAGCTGGAAGACCTTGAAGGCGTACTGAGCCTGGGTTTCCGAGGTGAGGCACTGGCATCGATCAGCTCGGTGGCGCGCCTGACCCTGACTTCCCGCACTGCCAGCGCTGGTGAGGCCTGGCAGGTAGAGACCGAAGGCCGTGACATGACCCCGCGCGTGCAGCCTGCCGCGCACCCGGTCGGCACCTCGGTGGAAGTGCGCGACCTGTTCTTCAATACCCCGGCCCGGCGCAAGTTCCTCAAGGCCGAAAAGACCGAATTCGATCACCTGCAGGAAGTCATTCGCCGTCTGGCCCTGGCCCGCTTCGATGTCGGTTTCCACCTGCGCCACAACGGCAAGAGCATCCTCAGCCTGCATGAGGCGCATGACGAAACTGCCCGTGCGCGACGGGTCGGCGCCATCTGCGGCCCAGGCTTCATGGAGCAGGCGCTGCCGATCGACGTCGAACGCAATGGCTTGAGGCTGTGGGGCTGGGTCGGCCTGCCGACGTTCTCGCGCAGCCAGGCCGATCTGCAGTACTTCTTCGTCAACGGCCGTGCGGTGCGTGACAAGCTGGTCGCCCACGCCGTGCGCCAGGCTTACCGCGACGTGCTGTTCAACGGCCGGCACCCGACCTTCGTGCTGTTCCTCGAACTCGAGCCGAATGGCGTGGACGTCAACGTGCACCCGACCAAGCACGAAGTGCGCTTCCGCGAAGGCCGCTCGGTGCATGACTTCCTGTATGGCACGCTGCACCGTGCCCTGGCTGACGTACGCCCTGAAGATCAGCTGGCTGCGCCTGCTGCCTTGCCTGAAGTGGTTCGCCCGACCGGGCAGCAGGTCGGTGAGTTCGGCCCGCAGGGAGAAATGCGCCTGGCCTCGCCAGTGCTGGAGCAGCCGCAGCATTCCATTTCCAATGGCGGCAGTGGCGCCGGTTACCAGTATCAGTACACGCCGCGCCCGTCGCAGCCGTTGCCGGCTGCCGAGTCCCACGCAGTCTACCGCGAGTTCTACAAGCCACTGAACAACGAGGGCGCGCCAGCTGCTTCGGCACTGCCGGAGAGCCAGGGCGACATCCCGCCACTGGGTTATGCCCTGGCCCAGCTAAAGGGCATCTACATCCTCGCAGAGAATGCCGTCGGCCTGGTATTGGTGGACATGCACGCGGCCCACGAGCGCATCATGTACGAGCGGCTCAAGGTGGCCATGGCAAGTGAAGGCCTCAGCGGCCAGCCGCTGCTGGTGCCGGAAACCCTGGCGCTGAGCCAGCGCGAGGCCGATTGTGCCGAAGAGCATGGCCAGTGGTTCCAGCGCCTGGGCTTCGAGCTGCAGCGCCTGGGCCCCGAGACACTGGCGGTCCGCCAGATCCCGGCGCTGCTCAAGCAGGCCGAAGCCAATCGCCTGGTCCAGGATGTGCTCGCCGACCTGATGGAATACGGCACCAGCGACCGCATCCAGGCGCACCTCAACGAACTGCTCGGCACCATGGCCTGCCACGGCGCCGTGCGCGCCAACCGGCGGTTGGCCATCCCCGAGATGAACGCCCTGCTGCGCGACATGGAAAACACCGAGCGCAGCGGCCAGTGCAACCACGGCCGTCCGACCTGGACCCAGATGGGCCTGGACGACCTGGACAAACTATTCCTGCGCGGTCGATGACATGAGCGGCAAACCCCCTGCAATATTCCTCATGGGCCCGACGGCGGCCGGCAAGACCGACCTCGCCATCGAACTGACCAAGGTCCTGCCCTGCGAGCTGATCAGTGTCGACTCGGCGCTGGTCTATCGCGGCCTGGACATTGGTTCGGCCAAGCCTTCCAAAGAGATTCTGGCCGCCTACCCGCACCGGCTCATCGATATTCGCGACCCCGCTGAAAGCTACTCGGCCGCGCAATTTCGCGCCGACGCCCTGGAAGCGATGGCCGATATCACCGCGCGCGGCAAGATTCCGCTGCTGGTCGGCGGCACCATGCTTTATTACAAGGCGCTGATCGACGGCCTGGCAGACATGCCGGCGGCCGATGCCGCCGTGCGCGCAGAGCTCGAGGCCCAGGCCGCGGCGCTGGGCCTGGCCGAGTTGCACCGGCAACTGGCAGAGGTCGATCCGGAGTCGGCGGCGCGCATTCACCCCAACGACCCGCAGCGGCTGATCCGCGCGCTGGAAGTGTTCCGGGTGAGCGGCGAGACCATGACAGGGCATCGACAACGTCAGCGCCAGCGTCAATTCGCGGAAAGTAGCGGCGCAGACGCAGGCGCTGGCGGGCATTTGCCCTATACTGTCGCAAGTTTGGCGATTGCGCCTGCGGATCGTCACATTCTGCATAAGCGAATTGCGTTACGATTTTCGCAGATGCTGGAACAGGGCTTCATCGACGAGGTCCGATCGCTGCGAGCCAGAAGTGACTTGCACGCCGGACTGCCGTCTATACGGGCAGTGGGCTATCGACAGGTCTGGGACTACCTCGACGGCAAGCTGACTGAGAATGAGATGCGCGAACGCGGTATCATTGCCACTCGACAGCTGGCCAAGCGGCAGTTCACCTGGTTGCGTGGCTGGCCTGACGTGCATTGGCTTGACAGCCTGGCCTGCGACAATCTGTCCCGCACCTTGAAATACCTTGGGGCCGTCTCCATATTGAGCTGAGTCCCTGCTGATAGCCGTCTATTCTTGCGAAGGGGCGGCCTGACTTATCAAATTTTCTGATTTTCTATTTATTTATCCTTACAGGAGTGCGGCATATGTCAAAAGGGCATTCGCTACAAGACCCTTACTTGAATCAACTGAGAAAGGAAAAGGTCCCGGTATCGATCTATCTGGTCAACGGGATCAAGCTGCAGGGCTCGATCGAATCCTTCGACCAGTTCGTGGTACTGCTGAAGAACACCGTCAGCCAGATGGTCTACAAACACGCCATTTCGACCGTAGTTCCGGCCCGTCCGGTCCGCCTGCCAAGCCCGACCGACGGCGAGCACGGCGACAGCGAGCCAGGCAACGCCTGATAGGAGCCTGCATTGTTCTTTGAGCGCCACGGTGGTGGTGAGCGGGCGTTGCTCGTTCACTTGGAAGGTCAGAACCCTGAGGCGCGCGAAGACCCGCAGGAGTTTCAGGAACTGGCACTGTCGGCCGGAGCCGACATCGTCTCGTTGGCCACGGTAGCCAGGCATCAGCCTACGGCCAAATACCTGATTGGCAGCGGCAAGGTCGAGGAATTGCGCGACCTGGTCAAAGCCGAACAGGTAGACCTGGTGATTTTCAATCACACCCTCACGCCCAGTCAGGAACGCAACCTCGAGCGCATCTTCGAGTGTCGCGTGCTCGACCGTACCGGGCTGATTCTCGACATTTTCGCCCAGCGGGCGCGTACCCATGAAGGCAAGCTGCAGGTCGAACTGGCCCAGCTCGACCATATGAGCACGCGGCTGGTGCGCGGCTGGACCCACCTTGAGCGGCAGAAGGGTGGTATCGGCCTGCGTGGTCCGGGTGAAACCCAGCTGGAAACCGACCGCCGTCTGCTGCGGGTACGCATCCGCCAAATCAAGGGGCGCCTGGAGAAGGTGCGCAGCCAGCGCGAGCAGGCCCGTCGTGGCCGTAAGCGTGCGGATATCCCTTCGGTTTCGTTGGTTGGCTACACCAACGCCGGCAAGTCCACACTGTTCAACGCCCTGACCGAATCCGAGGTGTACGCGGCCGATCAGCTGTTCGCCACGCTCGATCCGACCTTGCGCCGGCTCGAATTGGCCGACCTGGGGCCGATCGTGCTGGCAGACACCGTGGGCTTCATTCGCCACCTGCCGCACAAGCTGGTCGAGGCTTTTCGGGCTACGCTCGAAGAATCGAGCAACTCGGACCTGCTGCTGCATGTGATCGACGCCCATGAGCCAGAGCGCATGGAGCAGATCGAGCAAGTGCTGGCCGTGTTGGGCGAGATCGGTGCCGAAGGCTTGCCGATCCTCGAGGTCTATAACAAACTCGACCTGCTCGAAGATGTCGAGCCGCAGATTCAGCGCGATGCCGATGGCAAGCCGCAGCGAGTCTGGGTGTCGGCACGAGATGGACGTGGCCTGGAGCTGGTCGGCCAGGCGATTGCCGAGTTGCTGGGGGATGATCTGTTTGTCGGTACCCTGTGCCTGGAGCAGCGTTTTGCCCGCTTGCGCGCGCAATTCTTTGCCCTGGGTGCCGTGCGAAGTGAAGAGCATGACGAAGAAGGGCGCAGCCTGCTGAGTGTTCGCCTGCCCAGGATCGAGTTGAATCGCCTGGTCAGTCGTGAAGGCATGGAGCCGCAAGTGTTTGTCGAGCAACACACTTTGCAATAAATGCCCGGTGAGGTCGCCGGGCAGCAGTGGCAGGCATTCTGTAGCATTGGACGGCGCGCCGTGGGCGCGTCTTTGCTTTATCAGATGGAGAGCGCTATGGCTTGGAACGAGCCGGGTGGCAACTCGAACAATCAGGATCCCTGGGGCGGCCGTCGCGGTGGCGGCGGTGGTGGCGACAAGAAGGGTCCGCCGGATCTGGACGAGGCCTTCCGCAAGCTGCAGGACAGCCTGAACGGCATGTTCGGCAGTGGCAAGAAACGTGGCGGCGGTGACCGCAATGTCGGCAAGGGTGGCGGCTATGGTCTGCTGGGCATTGGCCTGGCGGTGCTTGCTGCAATCTGGCTGTACAGCGCCGTGTACGTGGTCGACGAGCAGGAGCAGGCCGTGGTGCTGCGCTTCGGCAAGTACTATGAGACGGTCGGTCCCGGCCTGAACATCTACTTCCCGCCAATCGATCGCAAGTACATGGAAAACGTCACGCGCGAGCGTGCCTACACCAAGCAGGGGCAGATGCTCACCGAAGACGAGAACATTGTCGAGGTGCCGCTGACCGTCCAGTACAAGATCAGCAACCTGCAGGACTTCGTGCTTAACGTCGACCAGCCTGAGGTCAGCCTGCAGCATGCGACCGACAGCGCCCTGCGCCACGTGGTGGGCTCCACCTCGATGGACCAGGTGCTGACCGAGGGCCGTGAGCAGATGGCCGTGGATATCCGCGAGCGCCTGCAGCGCTTCCTCGACAACTACCGCACCGGTATCACCGTCACCCAGGTCAACGTACAGAGCGCGGCAGCCCCGCGTGAAGTGCAGGAAGCCTTCGACGACGTGATCCGCGCCCGCGAAGACGAGCAGCGTGCCCGCAACCAGGCCGAGTCCTACGCCAATGGCGTGGTGCCGGAAGCCCGCGGTCAGGCCCAGCGCATCATCGAGGACGCCAACGGTTACCGCGACGAAGTCATTGCCCGCGCCAAGGGTGAGGCTGATCGCTTCACCAAGCTGGTCGCCGAGTACCGCAAGGCCCCTGACGTAACCCGTCAGCGCCTGTACCTGGAGACCATGCAAGAGGTCTACAGCAATACCAGCAAGGTCCTGGTCACGGCCAAGGACGGGCAGAACAACCTGCTCTACCTGCCGCTGGACAAGATGGTCGAAGGCAGCCGCAACGCTTCCGCGCCAAGCACCAGCGTCAGCCCGTCGGTCAACGATGCGGCCACGCGCGCCGCGCAGGACCTGCAACAGCAACAGCAGCCACTGCGCACTAGGGAGAGCCGCTGATGAGCAACCGATCGCTGATCGCCCTGATCGCCGCCGTGGTTTTGGCCATTGTGGCCTGGAACAGCTTCTACATCGTGTCCCAGACCGAGCGTGCGGTACTGCTGCGCTTTGGTAAGGTGGTCCAGGCGGATGTCCAGCCGGGCCTGCACGTGAAGATTCCGTACGTGAACCAGGTACGCAAGTTCGACGCACGCCTGATGACCCTCGACGCCCCGACCCAGCGGTTCCTGACCCTGGAGAAGAAGGCGGTGATGGTCGACGCCTACGCCAAGTGGCGCGTCAAGGATGCCGAGCGCTTCTACACCGCCACTTCCGGCATGAAGCAGATCGCCGACGAACGTCTGTCGCGTCGTCTGGAAAGCGGCCTGCGTGACCAGTTCGGTAAGCGCACCCTGCACGAGGTGGTTTCCGGTGAACGTGACGCGCTGATGGCTGACATCACCGCATCGCTGAACCGCATGGCCAGCAAGGAACTGGGTATCGAGGTCATCGACGTGCGCGTCAAGGCCATCGACCTGCCGAAGGAAGTCAATCGCAGCGTGTTCGACCGCATGAGCACCGAGCGTGAGCGTGAAGCCCGCGAGCACCGCGCCAAAGGTAACGAGTTGGCCGAAGGTATTCGCGCCGACGCCGACCGTCAGCGCCGTGTACTGCTGGCCGAAGCCTACCGCGAAGCGGAAGAGACCCGTGGTGACGGCGACGCTCAGTCGGCCGCCATCTACGCCAAGGCCTACACCCAGGACGCCGATTTCTATGCGTTCTACCGTAGCCTGCAGGCGTACCGCGACAGCTTCTCGAGCAAGAGCGACGTGCTGGTCCTGGACGCGAAGAACGAGTTCTTCCGCTTCCTCGACAAGAGCAAGCCGTGATGCTCAGGCCCTGATTTTCATGCAGTGGCACCCCGCCTGGCAGCTAAAACACCAGGCGGGGTGCATCCTGAATGAAAAGGGGTGTATGATGAGGCAGCCGGGAAATTTCCCGGCTTTTTTGCGTCTGCAAGGTTGATTGGCAAAGCGCCAGTTGACGGTTTGGTCAGGTCGCAAGGCAATTTGAGGGTATCGGGTACGGTGGCTGCGCTGGGATCAGTGCTGCCCGCTGCTGTGCGCGATACCGGCTTTACTGATGGCTCGCCAGCTGGCAAGCCGCCCGGACCAGAGGGGAAATGGCGTAATGGCAACGGTAGACCGCTGGCTGCTGCCAGATGGCATCGAGGAAGTACTGCCACCTGAGGCTGCGCGTATCGAGATCGCGCGTCGCCAGGTGTTGGACCTGTTCCAGAGTTGGGGCTACGAGCTGGTCGTCACCCCGCATATCGAGTACCTGGAGTCGCTGCTCACCGGCGCCGGCCAGGACCTGGATCAGCGCACCTTCAAGGTGGTCGACCCGCAGTCGGGCCGCCTGATGGGCTTCCGCGCCGACTTCACCCCGCAGGTGGCGCGCATCGACGCCCACACCCTGCGCCGTGAAGGCCCGAGCCGCCTGTGCTATGCCGGCAGCGTGCTGCACGCCCAGCCGCGCGCCCTGTCCACCTCGCGCAGCCCGATCCAGCTGGGTGCCGAGCTGTACGGCGACGCCAGCCCGACCAGCGATGTCGAAGTCATCAGCCTGATGCTCGCCACGCTGCAGTTGACCGACGTTGCCGATGTGCACATGGACCTCGGCCACGTCGGTATCTACCGCGGCCTGGCCCGTGCCGCTGGCCTGTCGGGTGCGGTCGAACAGCAGTTGTTCGACGCCCTGCAGCGCAAATCGGTCGATGAAGTTCAGGCGCTGACCGCCGACCTGCCGAAGGACCTGGGCAACATGCTCCGCGCCCTGGTCGAACTGTGCGGTGGCCGTGAAGTGCTGGCCGAGGCCCGCGTGCGCCTGGGGCGCGCCCCGGCCAGCGTCCTGGCGGCGCTCGACGACTTGCTGGCGATCGCTGATCGCCTGGCGTCGCGCTACCCTGACCTGCCGTTGTACTTCGACCTCGGTGAGCTGCGTGGCTACAACTACCACACCGGCGTGGTGTTCGCCGTGTTCGTCCCGGGCGAAGGTCAATCGATCGCCCAGGGCGGCCGCTACGACGACATCGGCGCCGACTTTGGCCGGGCACGCCCGGCCACCGGTTTCTCCACGGATTTGAAGACCCTGGTCACACTGGGGCGAGCGGAGGTCGTATTGCCAACTGGCGGCATCTGGATGCCGGACAGTGGCGACGCGGCCCTCTGGCAGCAGGTCTGCCAGTTGCGCAACGAGGGCCAGCGTGTGGTCCAGGCTCTGCCTGGCCAGCCGTTGAGTGCTGCTCTCGAGGCGGATTGTGATCGTCAATTGATTCAGCAAGACGGGCGCTGGCAGGTTCTGCCGCTGGCCCAGTGAGTTTCTGCGTCGGCAAAGGCCGGCAACCAAGTTTGCGTGAATGAGGACCAATGTAATGGGTAAGAATGTCGTCGTCCTGGGCACCCAGTGGGGTGATGAGGGCAAAGGCAAGATCGTCGATCTGCTGACCGAACATGCTGCCGCCGTAGTGCGCTACCAAGGTGGCCACAACGCGGGCCACACCCTGGTGATCAACGGTGAGAAAACCGTTCTGCACCTGATTCCCTCGGGCATCCTGCGTGAAGGCGTACAGTGCCTGATCGGTAACGGCGTGGTCGTTGCTCCGGACGCCCTGATGCGTGAAATCACCAAGCTGGAAGAGAAGGGCGTACCGGTGCGCGAGCGCCTGCGCATCTCCCCGGCTGCGCCGCTGATCCTGTCGTACCACGTGGCCCTGGACCAGGCCCGTGAGAAAGCCCGTGGCGAAGCCAAGATCGGCACCACCGGCCGTGGCATCGGCCCAGCCTACGAAGACAAGGTTGCACGCCGCGGCCTGCGCGTCGGCGACCTGTTCCACCGCGAGCGTTTCGCTGCCAAGCTGGGTGAGCTGCTGGACTACCACAACTTCCAGCTGGTGAACTACTACAAAGAGCCGGCCATCGACTTCCAGCAGACCCTGGACGAGTGCATGGCCTACGCCGAACAGCTCAAGCCGATGATGCTCGACGTCACCGCCGAGCTGCACAACCTGCGTCGCGCTGGCAAGGACATCATGTTCGAAGGCGCCCAGGGCTCGCTGCTGGACATCGACCACGGTACCTACCCGTACGTCACCAGTTCCAACACCACCGCTGGCGGCATCTCCACCGGTTCCGGCGTTGGCCCGATGTACCTGGACTACATCCTGGGTATCACCAAGGCCTACACCACTCGCGTTGGTTCCGGTCCGTTCCCGACCGAACTGTTCGACGAGACCGGTGCCACCCTGGCCAAGCGTGGCCACGAGTTTGGCTCCACCACTGGCCGTGCCCGTCGTTGCGGCTGGTTCGATGCCGTCATCCTGCGTCGCGCCATCGACGTCAACAGCATCTCGGGCATCTGCCTGACCAAGCTGGACGTGCTGGACGGTCTGGAAACCATCAACATCTGCGTTGGCTACAAGAACGAGAACGGTGCCGTCATCGACGCGCCTTCCGACGCCGATAGCTACATCGGCCTGGAGCCGGTGTACGAAGAGATGCCAGGCTGGAGCGAGTCGACCCTGGGCGTGAAAACCCTGGAAGAGCTGCCGCAAGCTGCGCGTGACTACATCAAGCGCATCGAAGAGCTGGTAGGCGCGCCGATCGACATCATTTCGACCGGCCCGGACCGCAACGAGACCATCGTTCTGCGTCACCCGTTCGCTTGATCTGCCCTCCAGGCTGACCTGACGCCGCGCTCCTGAAAAGGATCGCGGCGTTTTCATTTGTGGGGTTCACCTGTGCCGGCCTCTTCGCGGGTAAACCCGCTCCCACAGGGACCGCACAAATTTCAAGGCATGTGCAGTACCTGTGGGAGCGGGTTTACCCGCGAAGAGGCCCGTACAGGAAAACCCATTGCTAAACCTTGGCGCTTATCCCTGCTGTATACGGCACAACCCTTGCTGTAAGAAGTTTCTGTAGATGCCATCAAAATAGTGGCGCCAGAAAACACGAGGGTTACACCGTGTCTGCCATCCTTTCACTGTTACGAAGCCGCCTCTTGCGGCCTGTGTTTGTTGCCCTTGGTATCGCCCTTTTGGTGCAGGTGCTGGTTGCCGTTGCGCTGACCCGCAGCACCGTAACGGCCCTGGAGGCCGACCTGGGCGAGCGTTTGGGCAAGGACAGCCGTCAGCTTGCTGGCGAGCTGGAGCAGGCCGGGCAGGACGTGCGCGGGGGGCTTGAGAGCCTTTCCAGTAGCACCCGCCAGCGTTTGAGCGCGGGCCTTTCCACGCGGTTGCAGGATGAACAGCAGCAGCTGCGCACCACGCTGGAGAAAAACCTCAAGGACTCGGCCAACGACATGGCCGAGCTGCTGGCCTCGGTCGCCCCGCGGGCGATCTGGGATAACGATGTACCGATGCTCTCCGACTTCGCTCGCCGCGCCCAGCGCAACCCCAACGTGCTGTTTGTGATTTATGACGATGCCCAGGGCCAGCACCTGACCCGCTACTTGAACCGGCAGAACCCGATCAATCAGGCTTTGATCGACAAGGGCCAGGGTGAGCGGGCGCTGGACAAGGTGCTCGACGCCGCGCGTCGCGATCCTTCGGTGTATTTCGTCGAGGCGCCGATCAACCCCAATGGTGCCGAGATCGGCAAAGTCCTGATGGGTGTTTCCACGGCTGGCGTTGATCAGGAACTCAAGGCCCTCGATCAGCGCTTCAATGCCCTGATCGCCAGTGGCGAGCAACTGGTGGGCGATAGCCTTGGTGCTGCGGCCGCCGACAGCGGCAAGGCCCTGCGCGAGCGCCTGGAAACTGCACAGGCGA
The DNA here is from genome assembly GCF_052041945.1 of Pseudomonas sp. SMN11. Lineage (NCBI taxonomy): Bacteria > Pseudomonadati > Pseudomonadota > Gammaproteobacteria > Pseudomonadales > Pseudomonadaceae > Pseudomonas > Pseudomonas sp. SMN11. The sequence continues at coordinate 33,398 of NZ_JBKGGW010000016.1, forward strand.
GCGCCACCGCGATGCAGGCCAATACTGCACAGACCGTGCGTGATGCGGCGGCCGAGCTGCGCTGGCGGATCGGCCTGGGCTTGGTGGTGGTGGGCTTGGGCGTACTGCTGGTGGTGGCTTTGGTTCTTGGTCGCCGGGTACTCAGCAAGTTGCGCCTGCTGATTGCCGCGCTCAACGACCTGGCCGCCGGCGAGGGCGACTTGACCAAGCGCGTGCCCCTCGACAGCCGCGACGAGATCGGCGACATGGCCTCGGCGGTCAACCGCTTCGTCGACAAGCTGCAACCCATCGTCCGCGAGGCCGGCGAGGTGGCCCAGCGTACCGGTGTCGAGATCGGCGCGATGGCCCAGCGCAATGCTGGCGCCGATGCCGCGGCGGCATTGCAGCGTGACGAAGTGGCCGCCAGCCTGCGCGACCTGTCGAGCATGGCTGACGAGGCCCAGGCCGAAAGCCATGCCATGCAGGCGGCGTTGCAGCAGGTAGTGGACATTCGTCAGGCAACCGATGAGAACAGCCGTTCCTCGACGCAACTGGCGAGCCTGATCGAGAACCTGGCCGGGCAGGTGGAGACTGGCTCCCAGGTGATTGAGCGGTTGGCCAAGCAGAGCGAACAGATTGAAGTGGTGCTGACCGTCATCCATGGCATTGCCGAGCAGACCAACCTGCTGGCCCTCAATGCTGCAATCGAAGCTGCGCGCGCGGGTGAGACGGGGCGCGGCTTTGCCGTAGTAGCCGACGAGGTGCGCGCGCTGGCGAGCAAGACCCAAAGCTCTACCGGCGACATCCAGGCGCACATTGCCGCCCTGCAGAAAGGTGCCAAGGAAGCGGTGACGACCATCAGCCAGGCCGGGCTCAAGGCCAGCGAAGGCCTGTTGGTGTTGCGTGATAACGAGCGTCGCCAGCAGTCGGTGCAGGCCGCCGTGGAGCAGGTGCATGCGGCCATCGGCCTGGCGACCCGCGCTGCTGAGCAGCAAGCCCATGGCGCACAAGCGGTGCGGGGACGGGTGGAGAACATCCATGCCCAGGCTGAGCGTTCGGCTGAGGTGGTGATGCAGACCACGGCCAGCAGCAAGGTGCTGGATGATCTGGCGGCGCAGTTGCGCGCCAGCCTGGGTCAGTTCAGGGCTTGAAGCTTGCGTGGTCCTTTCTTGTGGGAGCGGCCTTGCGTCGCGAAAGGACCGCAAAGCGGTCCCAGGATATCCGCATGAACACATCTATTGCTGGGGCCGCTTCGCGGCCCTTTCGCGACGCAAGGCCGCTCCCACAGTGATCGCGCTAAATTCTGGAAATTGAGCAAGACAGTTGATCTCACACCGAGCGGTTTTGCTAGGCTGTCAGCGATACATGACAAAGGGAGTTGCTCATGTCCGCCCAGCTGGTCGCCGCCCAGGCCGACCTCGATTTTCTCCACAGTGCCAGCGTACAGGTCACTACCCCGATGACCGCCCTGCAAGCCTACTGCGCCATGACCTCGGATGTCCCAGGCTGGCTGGCCAGGGCCTTCCGCATTCGTGACTTCATCTCACGTCGATTCAATGTCGCCGATATCCATGGCTTCTCTCCCCGCGATCCAGGGCATGTGCCGGCTATAGGTGAGCATCTGGACTTCTTCACCGTCGAGGCCATCAGCGACCAGCAACTGGTGCTGACTTCGCGTGATACGCACCTGGCGGTGATGGTCTGTATGGAGGTGGATGGGCTGCGCTTGAAAGTGACCACGTCGGTGCGGTGTTTCAACGCCTTTGGCCGGCTATACATGCTGCCGGTTGGCCAGATACATGGCCTGATCGTGCGTCGGATGTTAGCGAATTTGTAGACAGCGCTGAATGTGAGGGTGAAACATTTATTTACGTGATCAAGCTATCATCTTCGTCAAAATCGCAGGAAATTTCCCAAATAGGTCCCGCTAGAATGTTTGCTGTTGCAGCACTAGACACAGGGAGCTAGTGTCGATTGGGCCTGAAGGCACTCGGCAGACTTCGCCGCTTCCTTCAGGAACAACCTCAGGACGGCGATGTCGGAACATCGTCGTTATCAGCCCAATCTTTACCAAGGAGAGGTAAGCATGGCTTTCGATGCTTATATTCAAATCGCGGAAATCACTGGCGAAGCGCTGGACGAAGCAGTACGCCAACTGGATCGAAATCATCGGCTACAAGTTCGGTGCAAACCAGAGTACCTCTGCCACCGCAAGCTCAGCGGGCGGCGCATCATCAGGCCGCACCACGCTCACCAACTTTACCTTCACCAAATACCTGGACAGTGCTAGCTGCAAGCTGCTGGAGGCTAGCTGTGCCGGGCAGCACCTGAAGGAGGTGAAGCTCGTGCTCTGTCGTGCTGGTGGCGATAAGCTCAAGTACTACGAAGTCGTCCTCGAGGAAGTGATCATCGCCGACTATGCACAGAGCGCCAGCGCTGGGGTGCCAGTGGAAGTCGTGCAGCTTAACTACGGGCGCATCAAGACGACCTACACGCGGCAGAAACGCCTTGACGGCAGTGCCGGCGGCAACGTCACGGGCGGTTGGGACCGCATCAACAATAAGAAGTATGCGTGAGGTGCGACCATGTCCGAGGCACGCAGCTTCATTAATCCGCAAGCGCAGTCGTATGAGTCGCTGAAGGCCGATACGCCCATGAACGCGAATCAGCGGGCCAAGTTTGATGTGTTGAACGCGCATGTCGTCAACACTGTTGTTTTCCCTGGGGAGCTGATAATCATGGGTGACCCAAGCACGCCGTCCTGTACTGCTCATGAGGCATTTCTCATGGGTAAGGCGTTAGGTATACACCTCGACATCGAATTGAGCGGCGGTAGCTTTGACGGGTTCCTTCTGGAGAATTTTGAGTTGCTGCAGAGCTTGCTGTCTCGTGCTTCCATCGGCGCTGGTACAGCTAGTGACGCTTGGAGCAAGCATCTTGAAGCTATCAAGAAAACGTTAGAGGAAATAGAACAGCTACACCGGAATTACTTGCATCAAGGCACGTTGAAAGCTCGTAATGAATTCTATTCGAAGCGTACAGCGCTGTTTTTGAAGTTGCAGGCCCAGCTAGATAGTATGGCTGCGTATGGGTCAGGGTTACGCAATCGGGGCAAAATCAAGCATGCGCTGGATATATCTACCAAAAGATTTCTTCACGGTGGTGAGATTAGAGGCTATGCAGCAAAAATATCTGGCGTGGCTAAGGCGGCTAATTGGGTAAAAAAAGGTACGTATTTAGGCATGGCACTTGATGTGGCGTCAACCGAACTGTCAATTCGTAACGCGTGCGTGCTTGGACGGGAGGAGGAGTGTAGAGAGGCCAAGTACGTGGAGAGGAGTTCGCTCGTTGGTGGCTTGGGGCTGGGAGGAGTTGGTGGATATGTCGGGGGCGTCTTGGGGCCAATCGCATGTGTTGCTGTAAGTATACACACCGGTGGAACGGCAACTTTCGCATGTGCGGTATTGGGGGGAGCGGCTGGAGGTATTGCTGGTGGTGGGTTTGGTGAGACTTTGGGAGAAAGAGTGGGGGAGATTTTGTATGAGGCAGTGCGATGAGTAACTTGCACCTCGCAGTGCTTGGTGTGTTTGTAATTATTTCGCCTTTTCTAATGTTTGGTGTGTGGATATTCGTTGCGCATCGATATCTGGATCGTATCGAGTCAATCCTGTCAAATAGCCGAATGGTGGCTGTGAACAGAGAAATATATTCTCATGCTGGGCTGCTAGGGAAAGTCATGCGGCTAGGGTCAATTTCTGCAATGCTATCTATGAAATATTTTAGCGTTCGGAAGGGGCTATTGGATAGCAATGATATTGTAAAGGCTCCCGCCGACCTGCAGAGGCTGTTAGTGCGCTTGTGGACTGTACAAATCTTGCTGATTGCACTGATTGTTCTGTTTTTCGTTTGGATTGAGTACTTGCGGTGAGCTCGTGTGTGTCGTTCGAAAACCCAGGCTGCTCGCCAGCCTGGATTCGTTCTCAAGCCTTGTTCAAATACATCCGCGTAGTCAGCAAATACACCGGCAACCCCGACACCACAATCAACAGCGCCGCATAAGGCGCCGCCGCCGCAAACTCGACGTTGGCGGTATGTGCCCAGACCTCAGTGGCCAAGGTGGTCATGCCGGTCGGGCTGAGCAGCAGGGTGGCGGTGAGCTCCTTCATGGCATCGAGGAATACTAGTGCAAACGCCGCCGCCAGCGCCGGGAAGATGATCGGCAGGGTAACCCGGCAGAACGCCGCGACGCTGCTTGCGCCCAAGGTGCGCGCTGCTTCTTCGAGGGTTGGCGAGGCTTTGTTCAGCGCGGTGCGTACCGGCGCCTGGGCCAGCGGCAGGAACAGCAGCGCATAAGCCAGCAGCAAAAGCGCGGTAGTCTGGTACAGCGCCGGCACATAGTGCAGCGAGAACACCACCAGGGTCAGCGCGATCACCAGACCGGGCAGGGCGTGTAACAGGTACGGCAGGCGTTCGGCCCAGATCGCCAGGCGGCCTTTGTAGCGCACCACCAGAAAGCTGACTGGCAGCGCCAGTAGCACGCAGAAACCTGCGCCACCCAGCGACACCGACAGCGAAGTCATCAGCGCTTTACTGATCGCCGCCACCGGGAAGGCCGCCGACGAACCCACGCTCAGCCAGTAACCCAGCATCGCCAGCGGAATGCCGCTGCCGAGAATCGCCAAGCCCAGGCAGAACAGTTGCGCCAGCGGCATCCAGCCACGCAGGCGCACCGGCTGCCCGCGACGCGCCACGCCCTGGCCGATGCGCACATGGCGAGCCTTGCCGCGCACGCGCAGTTCCAGCCACAGCATCAGCAGGCACAGCGCCAGCAGCACAGCCGAGAGCATCGCCGCGTTGGCGTTGCTGAACTCCAGTTCGAATTGCTGGTAGATCGCCGTGGTGAAGGTCTGCAGGCCCAGGATCGACAGCGCGCCGAACTCGACCAGCATGTGCAGGGCGATCAGCAGTGCGCCGCCCAGCATCGACGGCCACAGCAGTGGCAGGGTGATCTTGCGGAACACGCCCCAGCGGCTGTAACCCAGGGTGCGCGCCGACTCTTCAAGCGAAGTGTCGAGGTTGCGCAGGGTCGCCGCCACCGGCAGGAACACCAGTGGGTACTTGGACAGTGCCATGACCAGGATCGCCCCGCCCAGGCCTTCGAAGTCCGAGCTCAGCGACACCCAGGTGAAGCTGCTGACGAAGGACGGCACCGCGAATGGCAGGCACAGCACCACGCCCCACAGCCGGCGGCCGGGCAGGTTGCTGCGCTCGAGCAGCCAGGCCAGGGCCAGGCCGACCACCATGCATGCCAGCGTCACCCCGGCCATCAGCATCAGGGTGTTGCGCATCAACCCCCAGACGAACGGGCGCCAAAGCAGGTGCAGGGCTTCGCGCCAGCCAGCCTCCCAGGCTTTCATGGCGACGTACAGCAACGGCAGCAAGCTCATCGCCACCAGGAATAGCACAGGCAGCAGCACCCAGATCGAGGGGCGCTTGCGGCGCGGCACGAAACGTACCTGCGCCGGCTCGGACAGGGCGGCGGTCATCAGAGCAGGCCGACCTCGCGTTCAAGCTCGATCGCTTCCTCGGCATTGCCCAGGTCGGCTGGCGAGATCTTCGGCGGGCGCAGCTCTTCGAACGGCTTCAGGCCACGGTCGGAGACCATGCCCTTGTGCAGCGGGTACTCGGCGGTGGTCTGGGTGATCACGCGCTGGCCTTCTTCGCTGGCCATCCAGTTGAGCAGGGCCTGGGCCTCTTTCGGGTGCTTGCTGGCCTTGACCGCAGCAGCGCCGGAGATGGTCACCAGGTTGCCGGCATCGCCGTCGGCCAGGTAGTACAGCTTGGAGTCGAGCTTGCCGCGCTCGCGCTCCAGGGCATACCAGTAGTAGTTGTTGACCAGTACGGCGGCGACTTCGCCTTTTTCCACGGCCTTGAGGGCGACCATGTTGTTGGTGTAGGTCTTGCCGAAGGCTTTCAGGCCGGTCAGCCATTCTTCGGTGGCTTCACGGCCGTGCATCTTCAGGATGGCCACGGCCTGCTCCTGGAAGGCGCCGCTGGTGGGCACGTAGCCGACGCGGCCTTCCCACTCGGGGTCGGCGAAGTCCATCACGGTGGTCGGCAGGTCTTTCTCGTCGACTTTCTTCGGGTTGTACACCACCACGCGGGTGCGTGCGGTCACGCCCATCCAGGTGCCGTTGGCGCCCACGTATTCCTTGGGCAGCATGTTCAGCGTGGCGTCATCGATCTTCGCCAGCAGGCCCAGTTCGCCCAGGTTGTTCAGCGGCGGGGACTCTTCGGTATAGATGATGTCGGCCGGCGAGCGGTCGCCTTCCTCGATGATCTGGCTGGCCAGCTGGTTGCTGCTGCCCTTGCGGATATTGATGTGGATACCGGTCTTGGCCTCGTAGGCCTTGGCGATGGCTTCGCCGATTTCCTTGTGCTGGCCGTTGTACATGGTCAGCGTGACCGGTTCGTCTGCCAGGGCGGCCGGAGCGCCGATCACCAGGCTCAGAACTGCGGCGGCCAGGGTGCGCATCAGCGGTTGCGGGCGGATCGTCATGCGGGTACTTCCTCGCTTACGGCTACATATTCGGAAACAATGGTAAACGAAATCGTTTCTCAAGTGGCCGGGTGACGAGAAATTCATCGGCAGACGAAGGTACAACGCAGGAAGGTGTGCCTGCAGTGCTGGCCTCTTCGCGGGCAAGCCCGCTCCCACAGGGGTTGTGGTGGGTATTGGGGGAGGGGATGCAAAAATCGCAGGCAAGAAAAAACCCACTAGCAAGCTAGTGGGTTTTTGTATGGTGCCCAGGAGAAGACTCGAACTTCCACGACCGTTAAGTCACTGATACCTGAAACCAGCGCGTCTACCAATTCCGCCACCTGGGCAAAGCTTTACATCATCTGGAGAAGGCGACTATCGTTCGCTTTCACACAGTAGTAACAGATCCTTGGTCATCTGTTACTTGAAAATATTTGGTGCCCAGGAGAAGACTCGAACTTCCACGACCTTGCGGTCACTGATACCTGAAACCAGCGCGTCTACCAATTCCGCCACCTGGGCACACATTCGAGATAAAAGATGCTTTACAGCGCCGCTCATCTCTACTACAACTTCGGGCTTGTCCGTCGTTGTGGTGCGCACTATACGGACGGTCCGGGGGGCTGTAAACCCCCCAAGCGAAAAAAATTTCAAAAAATTCAACTTGTTGATTCCGAAGGCCTATTGCCCCTCTCTATACACAGCAGCGGGGGCTGTCCAAGGCTGACATTTCCGGTTTCAATACGCACATGCCAGAATTCCTATCTATATACCCCAAGGTGAACCCCTTCTGATGGCCGATTGGCAATCCCTCGATCCCGAGGCCGCTCGCGAAGCGGAAAAATACGACAACCCTATTCCCAGCCGTGAGCTGATCCTGCAGCGCCTCGCCGACCGTGGCGAACCGGCCGCGCGCGAGGAGCTGGCGGCAGAGTTCGGTCTTTATGAAGAAGACCAGATCGAAGCCCTGCGCCGCCGCCTGCGTGCCATGGAGCGTGATGGCCAGCTTATCTATACCCGGCGCGGCACTTATGCCCCGGTAGACAAGCTGGACCTGATCTGTGGTCGTGTGTCCGGCCACCGTGACGGCTTCGGCTTCCTTATCCCCGATGATGGCAGCGAAGACTTGTTCCTCAGCCCGTCGCAGATGCGCCTGGTGTTCGACGGCGACCGCGGCCTGGCCCGCGTCTCGGGCGTCGATCGCCGTGGCCGCCGCGAAGGCGTGCTGGTCGAAGTCATCTCCCGCGCCCATGAAAGCGTGGTCGGCCGTTACTTCGAAGAAGGCGGCATCGGCTACGTGACCCCGGACAACCCGAAGATCCAGCAGGAAGTGCTGGTGACCGCCGGGCGTAACGGTGGCGCCAAGATCGGCCAGTTCGTCGAGATCAAGATCACCCACTGGCCTACACCGCGCTTCCAGCCGCAGGGTGATGTGGTCGAGGTGATCGGCAACTACATGGCGCCGGGCATGGAAATCGACGTTGCCCTGCGCAGCTACGACATTCCCCATGTCTGGCCCAACGATGTGGTCAAGGAAGCGCGCAAGTTCCGCTCCGAAGTCGAAGAGAAGGACAAAGAGAAGCGCATCGACCTGCGTCACCTGCCGTTCGTCACCATCGACGGCGAAGACGCCCGCGACTTCGATGACGCCGTCTACTGCGAACCGCTGGGCAAGCTGCGCATGTTCTCTGGCGGCTGGCGCCTGTATGTGGCAATCGCCGACGTCTCCAGCTACGTACGCCTGGGCTCGGCCCTGGACAACGAAGCCCAGCAACGCGGCAACTCGGTGTACTTCCCCGAGCGCGTGGTGCCGATGCTCCCCGAAGAGCTGTCCAACGGCCTGTGCTCGCTGAACCCGCATGTCGATCGCCTGGCCATGGTCTGTGAAATGACCATGAACAAAGCCGGCCAGATGGTCGACTACCAGTTCTACGAGGGCGTCATTCACTCCCACGCCCGTCTGACCTACAACAAGGTCAGCAGCATGCTCGAACATGCCCGCACCCGTGAGGGCAAGGCGCTGCGCGAGGAGTACAAGGAGGTCCTGCCGGACCTGAAGAACCTGTACAACCTGTACAAGGTGCTGCTGGATGCCCGTCACGCCCGGGGCGCCATCGACTTCGAGACCCAGGAAACCCGCATCATCTTCGGTGATGAGCGCAAGATCGCGGAAATCCGCCCTACCGTGCGCAACGATGCCCACAAGCTGATCGAAGAATGCATGCTGGCAGCCAACGTCGCTACCGCTGCGTTCCTGCAGAAGCACGAAGTGCCAGCCCTTTACCGCGTGCACGATGGTCCGCCGCCGGAGCGCCTGGAAAAACTGCGCGCCTTCCTCGGCGAGCTGGGCCTGACCCTGCACAAGGGCAAGGACCCGTCGCCAAAGGACTACCAGGCCCTGCTGGCGAGCATCGCCGGGCGCCCGGACTTCCACCTGATTCAGACCGTGATGCTGCGCTCGCTGAGCCAGGCGGTGTACAGCACCGACAACAACGGTCATTTCGGCTTGAACTACGAGGCGTATACCCACTTCACCTCGCCGATCCGCCGTTACCCTGACCTGCTGGTGCACCGCGCCATCCGTAGCGTTATCCGTTCCAAGGTCGATACCCCGCACGTCAAGCGTGCTGGCGCAATGAGCATACCCAAGGCGCGTATCTACCCGTACGATGTGAATGCCCTCGAGCAGCTCGGTGAGCAGTGCTCGATGACCGAGCGCCGCGCCGACGAAGCCACCCGTGACGTGGTCAACTGGCTCAAGTGCGAGTTCATGAAGGACCGCGTGGGCGAGACCTTCCCGGGTGTGATCACCGCGGTCACTGGTTTCGGCCTGTTCGTCGAACTGACCGACATCTATGTGGAAGGCCTGGTTCACGTCAGCGCTCTGCCGGGCGACTACTACCACTTCGACCCGGTGCACCACCGCCTGTCGGGCGAGCGTACCGGGCGCAGCTTCCGCCTGGGCGACACCATCGAGGTCAAGGTCATGCGCGTCGACCTCGACGAGCGCAAGATCGACTTCGAAGTCTCCGAGCAGCAGCTCAATGCGCCGATTGGCCGCAAGGGGCGTGGTGCTGCCGCGCCAGCCGCCGAAAAATCCGAGAAGTCCGAGCCAGCCGTCGAAGCCAAGGCCACGCCTAAGCCGCGCAGCCGCAAGAGCGAAACTGCCGAAGCGTACTTCCCGAAAGACGCCGTGCAGCGCAACGCCGAAGTGCGCAAGAGCCGTGAAATGAAAAAGGCGCTGATGAGCGAGGCGCGCACCAGCGGCCACGCCAGCAGCAAGTCGGACAAGGGTGGCAAGCCATCCGGCAAGCCGACCAAGCACCGTAAAGGCCCGCCGAAGTCCGGCGCGCCACGCAAGAGCAAGAACAAGTCATGAGTCAGCTGGAAAAGATCTACGGCGTGCACGCCGTGCAGGCGCTGCTGCAGCATCATCCGAAGCGGGTCAAGCAGATCTGGCTGTCGGAAGGGCGCAGTGAGCCGCGCATCCAGGCGTTGCTGGAGCTGGCTGCGGAGAACCGCGTGCCGGTCGGCCAGGCCGAACGCCGTGAGCTGGATGCCTGGGTCGAAGGCGTGCACCAGGGCGTGGTTGCCGAGGTGAGCCCGAGCCAGGTGTGGGGCGAGTTGATGCTCGAGGAGCTGCTCGAGCGCAGCGAAACCCCGCCGCTGATCCTGGTGCTGGACGGCGTGACCGACCCGCACAACCTTGGTGCCTGCCTGCGCACCGCCGATGCGGCCGGTGCCACGGCGGTGATCGTGCCCAAGGACAAGTCGGCTACCCTGACGCCAGTGGTTCGCAAGGTGGCCTGCGGCGCGGCGGAGGTGATTCCGCTGGTGGCCGTGACCAACCTGGCGCGCACGCTGGAGAAGCTGCAGCAGCGTGGCCTGTGGGTGGTGGGTACCGCTGGCGAGGCTGAACAGGAGATCTACCAGCAGGACCTGACCGGCCCGCTGGTGATGATCATGGGCGCGGAAGGCAAGGGCATGCGCCGGCTGACCCGCGAGCATTGCGACTTCCTGGTGAAGTTGCCGATGAGTGGTAGCGTCAGCAGCCTGAACGTGTCGGTGGCGACGGGCGTGTGTCTGTTCGAGGCGGTGCGCCAGCGTCAGGCCAAGCGCTGATCGCGTAAGCTTCACCGGCCAGTTCGCGGGACAAGCCCGCTCCTACAGGGATCGTGTAGGAGCGGGCTTGTCCCGCGAAAGGGCCGGTAGCCTGCGAATATGTTTCCGGCTGTTCAAATAATCACCAATCACCTTGCTTGTACGTCCCGCCTTCTCTACAATTGCGCCCCTTGCCGAGCTGGCAGGCGCCTATGTGCCTCCCCTCCGTGCAAGACATACAGTGTCATTCACTCCTTGTCTGACCAGATACGCTGGCAGACTACTAACCCGTAAGGAGCATTCATGCGTCATTACGAAATCATCTTCCTGGTTCACCCGGACCAGAGCGAGCAAGTCGGCGGCATGGTTGAGCGTTACACCAAGCTGATCGAAGAAGATGGCGGCAAAATCCACCGCCTGGAAGACTGGGGCCGTCGTCAACTGGCCTACGCAATCAACAATGTTCACAAGGCTCACTACGTGATGCTGAACGTTGAGTGCACCGGCAAGGCCCTGGCCGAGCTGGAAGACAACTTCCGCTACAACGATGCCGTTATCCGTAACCTCGTCATCCGTCGCGACGAAGCCGTAACTGGCCAGTCCGAGATGCTGAAGGCTGAAGAAAACCGCAGCGAGCGCCGTGAGCGTCGTGAGCGTCCTGAGCATGCTGAATCCGCCGACGGCGACGACAGCAATGACAGCGACTCCAGCGATAACGCTGACGAGTAATCCACGGACCTTTAGAGGAGCCTATTAAATGGCACGTTTCTTCCGTCGTCGTAAATTCTGCCGCTTCACTGCTGAAGACGTGAAAGAGATCGACTTCAAAGATCTCAACACCCTGAAAGCTTACGTATCCGAAACCGGCAAGATCGTTCCAAGCCGTATCACCGGTACCAAAGCTCGTTATCAGCGTCAGCTGGCTACCGCTATCAAGCGCGCCCGCTTCCTGGCCCTGCTGCCCTACACCGACAGCCACGGCCGCTGAGACCGGGTCGTCGACAAGCAGTAAGGGATTAGCATGCGAGCGTTAGCAAGTTTCATCATGCGCGGTCGTGTGCAGGCCACCCTGGTGGTGGTCATCAGCGCGGTACTGCCGCTGCTGTTCTGGTTGAGTGCCGCTGCCGGCAGCCTTGTGCTGCTGCGGCGTGGGTTCAAGGATGCTTCAACGGTCATCGCCGGCGGCCTGCTGGCCGGGCTGGCCGTGTGGTTCATGGGCGATCCGATCACCTTCCTGGTGATTGCCGGTGCCCTGGGCCTGGCCGCGCTGTTGCGCGCCGAGCATCCCTGGAGCCGTGTGCTGGTCGCCAGTGCCGTGTTCGCCGTGGTTTTCAGCCTCGTGCTCGACATGGCCCTGGCGCAAACCTTCGATGTGCTGGCCAAGGCGTTTGCCGAAGCCATGCCGAAAATCGAAGGCGAGCCGGTGCTCTCCGGTGAGCTGATCCGCCCTGTGCTGGTCGCTTCCACAGCAGTGACGGTGCAATTGTTCAGCGTGTTGGCCCTGGTGCTGGCGCGTTATTGGCAGGCAGCGTTGTACAACCCTGGAGGCTTCGGTCGCGAGTTTCGCGAACTGAAGTTGCCGAAACAGACCATGGCGGTCTTGGTGGCAGTGATGGTGGTGGCTCCGTTTATCGGGTCGCAGTTCATCATCCTGGCATCGGCGTCGAGCCTGGTACTGGTGCTGGCTGGCATCGCCTTGATGCACGGCCTTGTGGCACAGGGGCGACTGGCCGGTTTCTGGCTGGTGGGCATGTACGTGACGTTGCCGCTGATCATGCAGCTGATCTACCCGTTGCTGATGGTCCTGGCCATTGTCGACAGCCTGATTGATTTTCGCGGTCGCAAGTCCCCTCCGGGGAAAGACTCCGCGAACGGTGAAGGTTAAAAGTTAAGAGGTTTTACCAAATGGAACTGATCCTGCTGGAAAAAGTCGCTAACCTGGGCAACCTGGGCGACAAAGTTAAAGTTAAGGCTGGTTACGGCCGTAACTTCCTGCTGCCATTCGGCAAGGCCACCGTTGCCAACGCCGCCAACCTGGCTGCGTTCGAAGAGCGTCGCGCCGAGCTGGAAAAAGCAGCTGCTGACCGTAAAGCTTCGGCTGAAAGCCGTGCTGCCCAACTGGCCGAGCTGGAAGTGACCATCACTGCCACCGCTGGCGACGAAGGCAAGCTGTTCGGTTCGATCGGCACCCACGACATCGCTGACGCCCTGACCGCCTCCGGCGTTGAAGTGGCCAAAGCTGAAGTTCGTCTGCCGAACGGCACCATCCGTCAGGTTGGCGAATACGACGTAGCCGTGCACCTGCACAGCGACGTTGAAGCCACCGTACGTGTGGTCGTCGTAGCTGCCTAAGCTGCGCTGACTGGTGGTCCCTCACGGGATAGCCGGTTAACATCGGGCACGGTCCTGTTCATTCAGGCCGTGCCCTTTGTCTTTTTCATCCTCCAGAATTCTTTCGTGGCCATGAACGAGATCACCAACTCCGAACAGCTCGACCTGCAAACCGCAGCCCTGAAGGTGCCGCCGCATTCCATCGAGGCCGAACAGGCCGTACTCGGTGGCCTGATGCTGGACAACAATGCCTGGGAGCGGGTGCTGGACCAGGTGTCGGATGGCGATTTCTACCGGCATGACCACCGCCTGATCTTCCGTGCCGTGCACAAGTTGGCCGACGCCAACCAGCCATTCGACGTGGTGACGCTGCACGAGCAGCTGGACAAGGAAGGCGTCTCTTCGCAGGTCGGCGGCCTGGCTTACCTGGCCGAACTGGCCAAGAACACCCCGTCGGTGGCCAACATCAAGGCCTACGCCGCGATCATTCGCGAACGGGCCACGCTGCGCCAACTGATCAGCATCAGCACCGATATCGCCGACAACGCCTTCAACCCGCAAGGGCGTGGCGCTGCAGAAATCCTCGACGATGCCGAACGGCAGATCTTCCAGATCGCCGAGGCGCGGCCGAAAACCGGTGGCCCGGTGGGCGTCAACGAACTGTTGACCATGGCCATCGACCGCATCGATACGCTGTTCAACTCCGACAGCGACATCACGGGTGTGTCCACCGGCTTCACCGACCTCGACGAGAAGACCAGCGGCCTGCAGGCGGCCGACCTGATCATCGTCGCCGGCCGTCCGTCGATGGGTAAGACCACCTTCGCCATGAACCTGGTGGAAAACGCCGTGCTGCGCAGCGAAAAGGCGGTGCTGGTGTTCTCCCTCGAGATGCCAGGTGAATCGCTGATCATGCGTATGCTCTCGTCGCTTGGGCGCATCGACCAGACCAAGGTGCGTTCCGGTCAGCTGGACGACGACGACTGGCCGCGCCTGACATCGGCAGTCAACCTGCTCAACGACCGCAAGCTGTTCATCGACGATACTGCCGGCATCAGCCCTTCGGAAATGCGTGCGCGTACCCGCCGTCTGGCCCGTGAGCACGGTGAAATCGGCATGATCATGGTCGACTACCTACAGCTGATGCAGATCCCAGGCTCGGCCGGAGACAACCGGACCAACGAGATTTCCGAGATCTCCCGTTCCCTCAAGGCCCTGGCCAAGGAATTCAACTGCCCGGTGATTGCCCTGTCGCAGCTGAACCGCTCCCTGGAACAGCGGCCGAACAAACGCCCGGTGAACTCCGACTTGCGTGAATCCGGTGCAATCGAGCAGGACGCCGACGTGATCATGTTCGTGTACCGCGACGAGGTATACCACCCCGAGACCGAGCACAAGGGCGTGGCCGAAATCATCATTGGTAAACAGCGTAACGGCCCGATCGGCTTCGTGCGCCTGGCGTTCATTGGCAAGTACACCCGCTTCGAGAACCTCGCGCCGGGCATGTACAACTTCGACGACGACGAATAAGCCACTGGCCTCACATGAATCCGACAACCACCGTCGGATTTGATCAAAATTTGTGCTATATTCCGCGCCCGCGATTTCCCTGCACACCAGAACCGGTCACTGACATGCAAGCAGCCAAACCACTCTACGACTATCCCAAGTACTGGGCCGAATGCTTCGGGCCAGCACCATTCCTGCCGATGAGCAGGGAGGAGATGGATCAGCTCGGCTGGGATTCCTGCGACATCATCATCGTGACCGGGGATGCCTACGTCGACCACGCGTCGTTCGGCATGGCCATCATCGGCCGCCTGCTGGAAGCCCAGGGCTTCCGCGTGGGTATCATCGCCCAGCCGAACTGGCAGTCCAAAGACGACTTCATGAAGCTCGGTGAGCCGAACCTGTTCTTTGGCGTCGCGGCCGGCAACATGGACTCGATGATCAACCGCTACACCGCGGACAAGAAGATCCGTTCCGACGACGCCTACACCCCGGGTGGCCTGGCGGGCAAGCGCCCGGACCGGGCAAGCCTGGTGTACAGCCAGCGCTGCAAGGAAGCCTACAAGCATGTACCGATCGTGCTGGGCGGCATCGAGGCCTCGCTGCGCCGCATTGCCCACTATGACTACTGGCAGGACAAGGTCCGCCATTCGATCCTGATTGACGCAAGCGCCGACATCTTGCTGTACGGCAACGCCGAGCGGGCCATCGTTGAAGTGGCCCAGCGCCTGTCGCAGGGTGAAAGCATCGAGCAGATTACCGACGTGCGCGGCACCGCTTTCATTCGCCGCGACACGCCGCAAGGCTGGTACGAGATCGACTCCACCCGAATCGACCGCCCAGGTCGCGTCGACAAGATCATCAACCCGTACGTGAACACCCAGGACACCCAGGCCTGCGCCATCGAGCAGGCCAAGGGCGACCAGGAAGACCCGAACGAAGCCAAGGTGGTGCAGATTCTCGACAGCCCGAGCGTGACCCGGGAGAAGTCGGTGATCCGCCTGCCGTCGTTCGAGAAAGTGCGTAACGACCCGGTGCTCTATGCTCACGCCAACCGCGTGCTGCACCTGGAGACCAACCCGGGCAATGCCCGCGCCCTGGTGCAGAAGCACGGCGAAGTGGATGTGTGGTTCAACCCGCCACCCATTCCTATGACCACTGAGGAAATGGACTACGTGTTCGGCATGCCCTACGCGCGTATTCCACACCCGGCCTATGGCAAGGAGCGCATCCCGGCCTACGAAATGATCCGTTTTTCGGTGAACATCATGCGTGGCTGCTTCGGTGGCTGCACCTTCTGCTCGATTACCGAACACGAAGGCCGCATCATCCAGAACCGCTCCCACGAGTCGATCCTGAACGAAATCGAAGAGATGCGTGACAAGGTGCCGGGCTTCACCGGCGTGGTCTCCGACCTTGGCGGACCGACTGCCAACATGTACCGCATCGCCTGCAAGAGCCACGACATCGAGAAGCACTGCCGCAAGCCGTCGTGCGTGTTCCCGGGCATCTGCGAGAACCTCAATACCGACCACAGCTCGCTGATCGAGCTGTACCGCAAGGCCCGTGCCTTGCCGGGCGTGAAGAAGATCCTGATCGCCTCGGGCCTGCGCTACGACCTGGCGGTGGAATCGCCGGAGTACGTCAAGGAGCTGGTCACCCACCACGTTGGCGGCTACCTGAAGATTGCCCCGGAGCACACCGAGCGTGGCCCGCTGGACAAGATGATGAAGCCGGGCATCGGGACCTACGACCGCTTCAAGCGCATGTTCGAGAAGTTCTCGAAAGAGGCGGGCAAGGAGCAGTACCTGATCCCGTACTTCATCGCCGCGCACCCGGGCACCACTGACGAAGACATGATGAACCTGGCCCTGTGGCTCAAGGGCAACGGCTTCCGCGCCGACCAGGTGCAGGCGTTCTACCCGTCGCCAATGGCGTCGGCCACGGCCATGTACCACTCGGGCAAGAACCCGCTGCGCAAGGTCACGTACAAGAGCGAAGGGGTGGAGATCGTCAAGAGCGAGGAGCAGCGCCGCCTGCACAAGGCATTCCTGCGCTATCACGATCCGAAAGGCTGGCCGATGCTGCGCGAAGCGCTGCAGCGCATGGGCCGTGCCGACCTGATCGGGCCGGGCAAGCACCAGCTGATCCCGCTGCACCAGCCGCAGACCGACACGTACCAGAGCGCGCGCCGCAAGAACTCGACCCCGGCCGGCAGCCACAAGGTAGGCAAGGATCAGAAGATTCTTACCCAGCACACCGGCCTGCCACCGCGTGGCAGCGATGGCAGCAAGCCGTGGGACAAGCGCGAGAAGGCCAAGGCCGAGGCGTTTGCCCGCAACCAGCAGGCGGCCAAGGAGCGCAAGGAAGCGGCCAAGGGTGGTGGCGGCAAGGGCAAGAAGCCGCGCCAGCCAGTGATCCCGCGCTGACTGATTGATTTCGGGGCTGCTTTGCAGCCTTTCGCGACACAAGGCCGCTCCTACAAGGAATCGCATTTCCCTGTAGGAGCGGCGTTGTGTCGCGAAAGGACCGCGAAGCGGTCCCAGGATGTCAGCCTTCAGTCAGGCTTCTTGTCGACCCACTTGGGCAGTACCGGTGACTCGAACCGCTCCATCCCGTCCAGCAGCTCATCTGCCTGCTGGGCCAGCAGCAACATGGCCCGATGTTGTGGTCGCACGAAGCCTTCTTCGACGATATGGTCGAGGAACCCGCCCAGCTTCTCGTAGAAGCCATTCACATCGAGCAGCCCCAGCGGCTTGGCGTGATAGCCCAGTTGCCCCCAGGTCCACACCTCGAACAGCTCCTCCAGCGTACCCAGACCACCCGGCAGGGCAATGAAGGCATCGCTCAGCTCGGCCATGCGCGCCTTGCGCGCATGCATGCCGTCGACCACTTCCAGCCGGCTCAGGCCTTTATGGCCGATCTCGGCATTCATCAGGCTTTCGGGAATGATCCCGATCACTTCGCCGCCCGCCGCCATGGCCGCATCAGCGACGGTGCCCATCAAGCCAACCGCACCTCCGCCATAAACCAAGGTCAGGCCGCGGCGGGCAATTGCCTGACCAAGCGCAACGGCCGCTTCACGGTAGGCGGGGTTGGCGCCGATACTGGCGCCACAGAACACACAAACGGAACGTACAGACATCGTGCTTCTCCAGTCATATCGCTGACAGGGTAAAGCGATTAGTCTGACGTCTCCAATGCCGGTTTCACTCCGGACGGGAGAATTCGCAGCTGGCACCCGTGGCTCCGTGGGCGTAGGCGGCGAGCAGGCTGTTCATGAAACTTGCGAGGGACATTGCGGTTGCTCCTAAATGAGAGGTTGTCCCATCGTCTATTAAAAGGGCATGATGTGCCCTTAGATTGGTTGTATACAATCCATTGAACAATTCAACTGTCTGGCCACTTGACACCCCCTTGACCCATATCAGCCGGGGGCAGAACGGTTTCAGGCAGTCTCGCAATTGATAAAACCCTGCCAAGGAGATTCATGATGTTTGCGAAAGCTGTAGCGGTATCCCTGCTGACCCTCGCCAGCGCCTCTGTCTTCGCCGCCGAGTGCTCGGTGACAGTCGAGTCGACCGACCAGATGTCCTACACCAGCAAGGAATTCACCGTCGACAAGAGCTGCAAGGAATTCACTGTCAAACTGACCCACTCCGGCAACCTGCCGAAGAACGTCATGGGCCATAACCTGGTGATCAGCAAGACTGCAGACATGCAGGGCATTGCTACCGAAGGTATGAGCAAAGGCTTGGAAAACGACTACATCAACGCCGCCAACGCCGGGATCATCGCCCACACCAAGATGATCGGCGCGCCGGAAAAAGAGACCGAAGTGAAGTTCGACACTTCCAAGCTGGAAGCCGGTGGTGACTACAGCTTCTTCTGCACCTTCCCGGGCCACATCTCGATGATGAAGGGCAAGGTTGTAGTGAAGTAATGATGGTTTGATGCCGGGGAGGGCTTCGCCCTCCTTTCGCGACACAAGGCCGCTCCTACAGGGGATTGCACAGTCCTGTAGGAGCGGCCTTGTGTCGCGAAAGGGGCGCAAAGCGGCCCCAGAAGGCTCAAGGGGCGAACGGCAGTTCGCGCTTGTGCTGGGTCTTGCGGTAGGTGGCGACGATGATGTCGAACGCCTGCTGATCCACCGGCAGCCCATGCAGGAAGGCATCGATCTGCTGGTAGGTCACGCCGTGCGAAGCCTCGTCCGGCTTGCCCGGCTCCAGGTCTTCCAGGTCCGCAGTCGGTACCTTCTCCACCAGTGACTCCGGCGCACCAAAGCTGCGCGCAATTGCCCGCACCTGATTCTTCACTAGCCCGCTCAGGGGCGCCAGGTCGCAGGCGCCATCACCGAACTTGGTAAAGAAGCCCATCACCGCCTCGGCGGCGTGATCGGTGCCGATCACCAGGCCTGCGCGGGCACCGGCGATGGTGTACTGGGCAACCATGCGGGTGCGTGCCTTGACGTTGCCGACGACGAAGTCCACCAAGGTCGGCGAGCCATTCTTCAACTCCACCACTTCCGCTGCCAGTGCGCGCACGGCCGGGGCGATGTCGACGGTGTGTACTTCATCGGCCTTGATCACCTCCAGGCAGGCCTGGGCATCGTGCTCGTCATGTTGCACCTGGTACGGCAGTCGTACGGCGATGAAGGTATAGGCCTTGTCGCCGGTTTCGGCGCGCAGCTCGTTGACGGCGCGCTGGGCGAGCAGGGCGGCGGTCAGCGAATCGACGCCGCCGCTGATGCCCAGCACCAGGGTCTTGAGCCGGGCATTGGCCAGGCAGTCCTTGATGAACGCCACGCGCCGGGCGACTTCGGCCTCGAGCGCAGCGGCGTCGGCGAACGGCGGCTGTACCTTCAGCGCCTGGGCAATCTCTTGCTGAACCGCTTGCATGGGTTACTCCTTGCTGGGGACTTTGAATACGTGACGCATGTAGGCGACGAAGTTCTCGTCGCGGCACTGGGTCTTGGCGGCTTCGTCCGAGATCTTCGCCACCGGCGAGCCGTTGCAGTCGGTCATTTTAAGCACGATGTTCATCGGCGCCACACCGGGGATGTCGCAGGTGAGGTTGGTGCCGATGCCGAAACTGACGTTGATGCGACCGCGCAGGGCACGGAAGATCTCCAGCGAGCGGGTCAGGTTGAGGCCATCGGAGAACACCAGGGTCTTGGTCATCGGGTCGATGCCCAGCTTCTGGTAATGGGCAATGGCCTTTTCTGCCCAGGCCACCGGCTCGCCCGAGTCATGGCGCAGGCCGTCGAACAGCTTGGCGAAGTACAAGTCGAAATCGTTGAGGAAGGCATCCATGGTGATGCAGTCGGTCAGGGCTATGCCGAGCAGGCCGCGGTACTCGCGGACCCAGCAGTCCAGCGCGGCGATCTGGCTGTCGATCAGGCGCGGGCCGAGCTGCTGGTGGGCCATGATCCATTCGTGGGCCATGGTGCCCAGTGGCTTGATATCCAGTTTCCATGCCAGGTCGACGTTGCTGGTGCCGACGAAGCGGCCCGGGAAGTCGTCGCGCAGTACACGCACCACGTCTTCCTGCACGCGGCTGGAAAAGCGCCGGCGGGTACCGAAATCGGCCACCTGCAGTTCGGCCAGTTCGTCGTCGCTGGCGTGGGCGTGCAGCCAGTCGAACTTGCGATACAGCTGATCACGGGCATCGGCCAGGCGGATGCGCGGGTGCAAGTGCCGGTTGCGCACTTCGCTGATGATGGCCAGCAGCGGGACTTCGAACAGGATCACGTGCAGCCAGGGGCCTTTCAGGCGCAGGAATAGCTGGTCGTTCTCGATGCCGATGCGCACATAGCGCAGGTTGAAGCGGAACAGGCGCAGAAAACGCAGGAAGTCGGGCTTGAGGAAGCTGATGCGTTCCAGAAAGGCCTGCTGGCCATCATCCAGGGTCAGGTCGGCGAGCAGTTCAAGCTGATGGCGAATCTCGCCAAGGTAGGGGCGCAGGTCCTCGCCGTTGCGGCAGCGGAATTCCCATTCGACGTCGGCGTCTGGGTAGTTGTGTAGCACGCCCTGCATCATGGTGAGCTTGTAGAAGTCGGTGTCGAGCAGGTTGTGCACGATGCGCTCGGCGAATGCGCTCTCGCTCATCAATGGGGGCTCCGGAAACGGCGAATGGTGGACATTGTGCCAGTCTTTTGAGTCTTGTTGTGTCTGGGCCGGCCTGTTCGCGGGCAAGCCCGCTCCCACAGAGGCCGCGTAATAGCCAAATCAGGTGTTTTTCCGTGCACCAGCTAGCCTTGAAACAGTGCTGCCTGTAGCAGTCGCGCACCAGCGGTGTGCACTTCGGTGACGTCCACTGTTACAGGGCGGTTGCACGTAAACACTTGCCAGGGTTGCAATGATGGCACTCGACGGTTGCTCCTTGTCTGTACGTGTGGTGGCGCCTGCCGCATGGCAGACGGTTGCACGCTCAATAAAGAAAAGGCCGTCGGTCGCCAGGGCGCGACCTTTACAGTGTGTTTTCCCGGAAGACAAAACCGATGGCACGGCCCTTGCTCTGAGCACAGGGCTGAGAAGTTGTAGTGCCACACTAAAAAAACTCTAGGAGCACCACCTCATGTCGCAGACGTTTTACAAGAAAGGTTTCCTGGCTCTTGCCGTAGCTACGGCACTGGGTGTTTCTTCGTATGTTCAGGCCGACGTCAAGATCGGCGTCGCGGGCCCCATGACCGGGGCCAACGCAGCGTTTGGCGAGCAGTACATGAAAGGTGCGCAGGCAGCGGCCGACAAGATCAACGCCGCTGGCGGCGTGAATGGCGAGAAGATCGTCCTGGTGAAAGGCGATGACGCCTGCGAGCCGAAGCAGGCCGTGGCCGTGGCCAACCGCCTGGTCGACCAGGACAAGGTGATCGGCGTGGTCGGCCACTTCTGTTCCTCCAACACCATCCCGGCCTCCGAGGTGTACGACGAAGCCGGCGTGATCGCCATCACCCCAGGCTCCACCAACCCGCAAGTTACCGAGCGCGGCCTTTCTGCCATGTTCCGCATGTGCGGCCGTGATGACCAGCAGGGGATCGTCGCCGGCGACTACATCGTCGACGTGCTCAAGGGCAAGAAGGTCGCAGTGCTGCACGACAAGGACACCTACGGCCAGGGCCTGGCCGATGCGACCAAGGCGCAGCTGGAGAAGCGCGGCGTCAAGCCGGTGCTGTATGAAGGCCTGACCCGAGGCGAGAAAGACTTCAGCGCCGTGGTCACCAAGATCCGCGCTGCTGGTGCCGACGTGGTCTACTTCGGTGGCCTGCACCCGGAGGCCGGCCCGCTGGTGCGCCAGCTGCGCGAGCAGGGCCTGAAGGACGTCAAGTTCATGTCCGATGACGGCATCGTCACCGATGAACTGGTGTCTACCGCAGGCGGTGCGCAGTATGTCGATGGCGTGTACATGACCTTCGGCGCCGACCCTCGCCTGCTGCCAGACAGCAAGGCGGTGGTGGAAGAGTTCCGCAAGGCCGGGACCGAGCCAGAAGGCTACACCCTGTACGCCTACGCCTCGCTGCAGGCCCTGGCCGCTGCGTTCAACGGCGCCAAGTCGAACAAAGGCGAAGATGCCGCCAAGTGGCTCAAGGCCAACCCGGTCAAGACCGTCATGGGCGAGAAGAAGTGGGACAGCAAGGGTGACCTGACCGTGTCCGACTACGTGGTCTACCAGTGGGACAAGGACGGCAAGTACCACCAGCTGGAAAAACAAAAATAATAACGGCAGCTGGCCCGGACGCTCGTCCGGGCCATTGCCCCTGCGGTACCTGTCCTTATTCGGAGACGTGCACGGTTCTGCGCTGCCAGGCCCGCTTTATCCGTGGCTTGTGGTAGCCAGCACTGGTGCAGTCTCGCTCAGGTGAGATTGCGTTATGGATGGTATTTTCCTGCAGCAACTGGTCAACGGCCTGACCCTCGGGTCGGTCTATGGCCTGATCGCCATCGGCTACACAATGGTCTATGGCATCATCGGCATGATCAACTTCGCGCACGGCGAGGTGTACATGATCTCTGCGTACCTCGCGGCGATCAGCCTGGCATTGCTGGCTTACTTCGGTATCGAGTCGTTCCCCCTGCTGATGCTGGGCACACTGTTGTTCACCATCGTCGTCACGGGCGTGTATGGCTTCACCATCGAGCGCATCGCCTACAAACCCCTGCGAAACTCCACCCGCCTGGCACCGCTGATCAGTGCCATCGGCATCTCGCTGATCCTGCAGAACTACGCACAGATCAGCCAGGGCGCCCGCCAGCAAGGCGTGCCGACCCTGCTCGAAGGCGCCATGCGCATCGAAGTCGGCACCGGCTTCGTGCAACTGACCTACACCAAGATCTTCATCCTGGTGGCCGCATTCCTCGGCATGGGCCTGCTCACCTACGTGATCAAGTACACCAAGCTCGGCCGCATGTGCCGCGCTACCCAGCAAGACCGCAAGATGGCCTCGATCCTCGGTATCAACACCGACCGGGTGATTTCCTACGTGTTCGTCATCGGTGCAGTGATGGCCGCGCTGGCCGGCGTGCTGATCACCCTCAACTACGGCACCTTCGACTTCTACGCCGGCTTCATCATCGGTATCAAGGCGTTCACCGCCGCGGTACTGGGCGGCATCGGTTCGCTGCCAGGCGCCATGCTCGGCGGGATCATCCTGGGGATTTCCGAGTCGCTGTTCTCTGGCCTGATCAACTCCGACTACAAGGATGTGTTCAGCTTCTCGCTGCTGGTGATGATCCTTATCTTCCGCCCACAAGGCCTGCTGGGTCGCCCGCTCGTGGCTAAGGTGTGAACATGTCGATTGCCAAGATTGCCTCTGCCTCTGAAACCAAAGGTTTCGACATCAAGCGCAGCTTGCTCGAGACCATCGTCGCCGGCCTGCTGGCGCTCATCGTCTTTGGCCCGATCGTCGGCGTGGTGCTCGACGGCTACACCTTCAACGCCGAACCACGCCGGGTGGCGTGGCTGGTCGGCGGGGTGATGCTCGGGCGCTTCCTGCTCAGCCTCTACGTGCAGACCGCCGCCGGCCGGCGCATGCTCGAAGGCTTCGACAGCGGCGGCTCGGGCGTGCACGTCAACGCGCCGGACTACAAGTCGCGCTTGCGCTACATCATCCCGGCGCTGGTGGTGATCGCCATCATCTTCCCGGTATTCGCCAACAAGTACCTGCTGACCGTGGTCATCCTCGGCCTGATCTACGTACTGCTGGGCCTGGGCCTGAACATCGTGGTCGGCCTCGCCGGCTTGCTCGACCTGGGCTACGTGGCGTTCTACGCCATCGGTGCCTACGGCCTGGCGCTGGGCTACCAGTACCTCGGCCTGGGCTTCTGGAGCGTGCTGCCGCTGGCGGCTATCGCCGCAGCGCTGGCGGGGTGCATCCTCGGCTTCCCGGTCTTGCGAATGCACGGTGACTACCTGGCGATCGTGACCCTGGGTTTCGGTGAGATCATCCGCCTGGTGCTGAACAACTGGCTGTCGTTCACTGGCGGCCCGAACGGCATGCCGGCGCCGTCGCCGACCTTCTTCGGCCTGGAGTTCGGCCGCCGAGCCAAGGACGGCGGGGTGCCGATCCACGAGTTCCTCGGCATCGACTACAACGCCAACCTCAAGTTCGTGTTCATCTACGCCGTGCTGTTCATCGTCGTGCTGGCGGTGCTGTACATCAAGCACCGGCTGACCCGCATGCCGGTCGGCCGCGCCTGGGAAGCGCTGCGCGAAGACGAGATCGCCTGCCGCTCGATGGGCCTGAACCACGTGCTGGTCAAGCTCTCGGCCTTCACCCTCGGTGCTTCCACCGCAGGCTTGGCCGGGGTGTTCTTTGCCACCTACCAGGGCTTCGTCAACCCGTCGTCGTTCACCTTCTTCGAGTCGGCGCTGATTCTCGCCATCGTCGTGCTCGGCGGCATGGGCTCGACCGTCGGCGTGGTGATCGCGGCGTTCGTGCTGACCGTGGCGCCAGAGCTGCTGCGCAGCTTCTCGGAATACCGCGTGCTGCTGTTTGGTGTGCTGATGGTGCTGATGATGATCTGGCGACCGCGTGGGCTGATCCGCATCAGCCGTACCGGTGTGACCCCGCGTAAAGGAGTGGCGCCATGAGCGACGAAATCATTCTCTCGGTCGACAAACTGATGATGCAGTTCGGCGGCATCAAGGCGCTCAGCGACGTCAGCCTGAAGGTCAAGCGCAACCAGATCTTCGCCCTGATCGGCCCCAACGGCGCCGGCAAGACCACCGTGTTCAACTGCCTGACCGGCTTCTACAAGGCCAGTGGCGGGCGCATCGAGCTGAACGTGCGCGGCAGCCACACCAATGTCATCCAGCTGCTTGGCGAGCGCTTCCAGGCGGCGGATTTCGTGTCGCCTGCGCGCTTTGCCAACCGTCTGTACTACAAGATGTTCGGCGGTACCCACCTGGTCAACCGCGCAGGCCTGGCGCGGACCTTCCAGAACATTCGCCTGTTCAAGGAAATGTCGGTGGTGGAAAACCTGCTGGTGGCCCAGCACATGTGGGTCAACCGCAACCTGCTGGCTGGGGTGCTGAACACCAAGGCCTACCGCAAGGCCGAGAGCGACGCCCTGGACCACGCGTTCTACTGGCTGGAAGTGGTCGACCTGGTCGACTGCGCCAACCGCCTGGCGGGTGAGCTGTCCTACGGGCAGCAGCGTCGGCTGGAAATCGCCCGGGCCATGTGCACGCGGCCTAAGATCATCTGCCTGGACGAGCCGGCTGCCGGCCTCAACCCGCAGGAGACCGAGGCCCTGAGCCGGATGATCCGTGTGTTGCGTGACGAGCACGACATCACCGTGGTGCTGATCGAACACGACATGGGCATGGTCATGAGCATTTCCGACCATATCGTGGTGCTCGACCACGGCAACGTGATCGCCGAGGGCGCGCCGCAGGAAATCCGCCACAACCCGACGGTGATCGCCGCCTACCTGGGTGCCGACGAAGAGGAACTGGTATGAGTGCACCCATTCTCGAACTGAAAGAACTGGACGTGTTCTACGGGCCGATCCAGGCGTTGAAAAAGGTGTCGATGCACATCAACGAAGGCGAAACGGTGAGCCTGATCGGTGCCAACGGCGCCGGCAAGTCGACCCTGCTGATGTCGATCTTCGGCCAGCCGCGGGCGGCGTCCGGGCATATCGTCTACCGGGGCACCGACATCACTCGCAAGTCGTCGCACTACATCGCCTCCAATGGCATCGCTCAGTCACCAGAAGGGCGCCGGGTGTTCCCCGACATGACGGTCGAGGAGAACCTGATGATGGGGACCATCCCCATCGGTGACAAATACGCGACTGAAGACATGCAGCGCATGTTCGAGCTGTTCCCGCGCCTGAAGGAGCGGCGCAACCAGCGGGCCATGACCATGTCCGGTGGCGAGCAGCAGATGCTGGCCATTGCCCGGGCGCTGATGAGCCGGCCGAAGCTGTTGCTGCTGGACGAACCATCGCTGGGGCTGGCGCCGATCGTGGTCAAGCAGATCTTCGCGACCCTGCGTGAACTGGCCAAGAGCGGGATGACCATCTTCCTGGTGGAGCAGAACGCCAACCATGCGCTGAAGTTGTCGGACCGAGCTTACGTGATGGTCAACGGACAGATTCGCATGAGCGGGACCGGGCAGGAGCTGCTGGTCAACGAAGAGGTGCGCAACGCCTATCTGGGAGGGCACTAAGTTGCATCCGGGGGTTGCCAGGCAGCCCCCGGTTCAAATGTGGACAACTTGTCGCATATCTTTCGCGACCCACTCGACAATTCCCTCGCAAGCCCTTGTTTCCACAGGTTGAATCTTTTCCACGATTAATGTGGAACCGCCTGTGGAAAACATGGTGGCACCTCGCT
Organism: Pseudomonas sp. SMN11; assembly: GCF_052041945.1. Lineage (NCBI taxonomy): Bacteria > Pseudomonadati > Pseudomonadota > Gammaproteobacteria > Pseudomonadales > Pseudomonadaceae > Pseudomonas > Pseudomonas sp. SMN11. The sequence continues at coordinate 59,697 of NZ_JBKGGW010000016.1, forward strand.
CTAGCCCTTTATTTTCAAAGGCTGCAAGGCTCTGATTAAAATTTGACCAGTTGCCCTTTGTGGATGATTTCACAAGCATTTTTCTGTGCAGGTCAACCGCTGCGAAAGGTGCTCCAGTCTCTGTGGATAAGTCTGTGAGAAAGCCTTGGACAGACCGCTGCAGGCGGCATGCTTGAAAGCGTTGCGCCATCATCAATAAGATATCCACCGACCACATTTCGCTGAAAGGGTTCCGCTCAGTGGACAAGTTGCCCCCAATCCGTGTTGAAAGCCTTGTGGATAACATGCGCATAGCTGGCGGCGAGCCCTCTGCTATAAGGGTTTGGCGCATATGAACAAAAAATGAACAGCGGCCTGAACGGCTTGCTGCCAATGCCCGGCGCGGGCATGCTGCAAAGCTGTCGATGACAACCTACCGTGAGGAACAGAGCATGACATCCACCGTATTCATCACTGGCGCGACATCCGGTTTTGGCGAGGCCACCGCTCGCCGCTTTGCCGAAGCCGGCTGGAAGCTGGTACTCACCGGCCGTCGCAAGGATCGCCTGGATGCCCTGTGCGCCGAACTGTCGGCCAAAACCGAAGTGCACGGCCTGGTTATCGACGTGCGTGACCGCAAGGCCATGGAGCAGGCCATTGCCAGCCTGCCGGCCGGCTTCGAGAAGATTCGCGGCCTGGTCAACAATGCAGGCCTGGCGCTCGGTGTGGATGCGGCGCAGAACTGCAGCCTGGACGATTGGGAGACCATGGTCGACACCAACATCAAAGGCCTGATGTACACCACCCGCCTGCTGCTGCCACGCCTGATCGCCCACGGCCGTGGCGCGTCGATCCTCAACGTGGGTTCGGTGGCGGGCAACTACCCGTACCCCGGCAGCAACGTGTATGGCGGCACCAAGGCCTTCGTCGGCCAGTTTTCGCTGAGCCTGCGCTGCGACTTGCGCGGCACCGGCGTGCGGGTGAGCAACATAGAGCCGGGCCTTTGCGAGAGCGAGTTCTCGCTGGTGCGCTTCGGCGGTGACCAGGCCAAGTACGATGCCACCTACGCCGGTGCCGAGCCGATCCAGCCGCAGGACATCGCCGAGACCATCTTCTGGATCCTCAACCAGCCGGCGCACATCAACATCAACAGCCTCGAGCTGATGCCGGTGAGCCAGGACTGGGCAGGGTTCTCGATCGACCGTTCGGCCAAGGGCTGATCTGAAGGCCTGCCGCCGGCTTGTAGGAGCGGCCTTGTGTCGCGAAAGGGCGGCAAAGCAGCACCGGCAATTTTCGCATTTGCGCTGAAACCCTGGGGTTGCTGCGCTGCCCTTTCGCGACACAAGGCCGTTCCTACAGGAAATGCGTCAGGCCAGGCGATGCAGGCCTTCCAGGCAAGTCGCCAAGTGATAGGGCGTAGTCGAAGGCATGTCATGCCGGCTCACCGCCCCTTCACCATCGCGGCACTCATACCAGCCACCGGCATGCAGGAACTGCTGTTCCATCGCCTTCAGCTGGACCAGCAGCTTCGCCTCGTTGCCCGAGCGCAACACCAGTGCCCGCAAGTATTCCGCCTGCGCCCAGATTCGCTGGGTAGCATCGAGCACGTTGCCTTCCACATCGAGCATGGCCAGCACTGCCGCATTGTTCACCCCGCACAACTCGGCATAGCCGAAGGCCCGCTCGATGGAGGCATGCAGCGCGGTCCCGCGCAGCAGCGGCGAGGTTTCCAGCAGGTAGAACCATTCGAACTGATGCCCCGGCTCGAACCAGTTATCCACAGCGCCGCGTGGCTTCTCCAGCATCAGCCCATGCTGCGGCTCGATGAAGTGTTCTTGCAGTGCTGTGCATAACTGCAGCAGAGATCGCTGCACGTGTTCGTCATCACGCACTGCCAGCACTTGCAGAAAGGCCTCGGCCAGGTGCATCTGCGGGTTCTGCAGCGGGCCGCTGTCGAGGTCAGCCCAGTCTTCGCCGAGGCTGGCTTCGTACAGGCCATCATCCCGGGCGAATCGCTCGTCGACCACTTCCAGGGCGGCATTGAGGGTGGCTTCCACCAGCCCTTCGCCGACCTTGCCCCAGTAGTGCGCGCAAGCGAACACGATGAAGGCGTGGGTGTAGAGGTCTTTGCGCCGGTCCAGCGGCTTGCCCTCGGCGTCGATGCTATAGAACCAGCCGCCATGCTCGGCATCGTGGAAGTGCTTTTGCAACGAACGGAACAGCGCCGCCGCCCGTTCGGCTGCGCCCGGTTGCTCGATGCGGCTGCTGAACAGGTAAAGCTGGCGAGCACAGGCCATGGCCCGGTAGCGCTGCACCGGCAACGGGCGGTGCTGGGCGTCCAGGGCCTCGTAGGGCAGGGCCATGTCGGCGTTCCAGCCCGGCCCTTGCCACAGCGGCACGATGCGTTCGGCGAAGTGCTGGTTGAAGCGGGCCAGTTCGGGCAGGGTGGGGCGGGGGTTGGGCATGTTGGCGCTCGTCGCTTTCGGGCAGGGCGCCATGGTAGCAGAACTAGGGTTGTGGGTTGCCCAGGCCTTGCCAGTGGCGCGCGCCGACGAAGATGAAGCGCAGTTGCTGGGTGATCTTTTCCTGGGCGCTCAGCACCTGTGGATAACCCGGCTCAGGGCTGTCGATCAGTTCCGGCAGGGTCGCGAACACGGTCTTCACCACCAGGTCGGCCATCACCGCCAGCGCTGCGTTGTCCAGGTGCTGCCAACGCTTCATCCGTGCAAGGTCGGTGGCCAAGTCGTCGCTGATGTCCTGGCGCAGGCGGGCGATGGCCTGACGCACGGCTTGCGAGCCGCCGTACTGTTCGCGGGCGAGGAACAGGAACTGGGCGCGGTGGGCGGCAACCACGTCGAGGAAGATGCGCACCGAAGCATCGGTGATGCCGCCAAGTTCAAATTCGTTTTGCCGCACCAGGCGGATAGTCTGGCGGAACGTGGCATCGACCTCTGCCACCAGCGCCAAGCCCAGGGCGTCCATGTCGGAAAAGTGCCGATAGAAGCCGGTAGGTACGATGCCTGCCGCCTTGGCCACTTCGCGCAGGCTCACGCTGCCAAAGCCACGGCCGCTCTCCATTAGCTGGCAGGCGGCGTCCAGCAGGGCCTGGCGGGTCTGTAGCTTCTGTTCGGCGCGCGGCAGCATGGGGCGGGCTTCTGTGACGGTGAGGCTGGGCACTCTAGATAAAAAAACGAAGCCCGGTCAATGGACCGGGCTGGGAGGGGAGCAAGCCTTGTAACAGAGGTTGTTCTTTTCGGCCATGGCGATCAGCTCACGTGGCTGATTGCAACCAAGCGATCCGAGCCACCTTCAGCTACGCGGCCACTGCGTTCGATCAGGCGGTCCGAACCACCTTCGGCAACACGGCCAGAGCGTTCGATCAGGCGGTCCGAACCACCTTCGGCAACACGGCCAGAGCGTTCGATCAGGCGATCCGAGCCACCTTCGGCAACACGACCAGAGCGTTCGATCAGGCGATCCGAGCCACCTTCGGCAACACGGCCAGAACGTTCGATCAGGCGGTCCGAGCCACCTTCGGCAACGCGGCCAGAGCGTTCGATCAGGCGGTCCGAGCCACCTTCGGCAACACGGCCAGAACGTTCGATCAGGCGGTCCGAGCCACCTTCGGCAACGCGGCCAGAACGTTCGATCAGGCGGTCCGAACCACCTTCGGCAACACGGCCAGAACGTTCGATCAGACGATCCGAACCACCTTCGGCAACAGTTTTCAGCGGTTGGGCGATTTCAGCAGCGCTGGAGCGTGCTTCGGCGGTCAGGTGCTGGTCGGCAGCTGGCAGAGCGAAAGCGTTTGCAGCAAGGATCGACAGGGTCAGGGTCAGCAAGGTGCGTTTCATGATTCGGTGCTCCTCTCGGGGGCTGGAAAGTGGGTACGAAGCCAATGCTACGCCCGGTGACGCCAGAGAGAAGTTCATACGGGTAATGGTAACAATCGACGGTATTGATAGCGTTGCCGGAAGGCTCTATTCCAGCTGTTTCGGCATGGTTTGCGGCTTTTTGCCAGTAATGCGTAGTGGTAACACCGGTGCCGCTGCACGGCCAAAAGCCGACCAGGAAACCCGAAAAAACTCGCTATCATGGCCTTCTCCGATAAAACCCAGCGGGTTTTCATCAGTCCGAGATATTGAGTGCCATCGTTACGCCTGCTTTGTGCCATGCCGTCAGGAGAATCACGCAATGACGCGTCCCGCCAGAATCCTCGTCTGGACCTTAACCACCCTGTTGACCTTGCTGGCGATCCTGGTGGTGATCATCGCCACCTTTGACTGGAACCGCGTCAAGCCACTGCTCAACGAGAAAGTTTCCGAGGCTCTGCATCGGCCATTCGCGATCAATGGCAACCTCGCCGTGCATTGGCGCACCGAGCCGGAAGAAGGCGGATGGCGCGCCTGGGTGCCCTGGCCGCACTTCATTGCCGAAGACCTGACCCTGGGCAACCCTGACTGGCTCAAGGAACCGCAGATGGTCGGCCTGGAGCGCGTGGAGTTCCGCCTGGCGCCGCTGCCGCTGCTGTTCCAGCAGATCAGCATCCCGCGCATCGACCTGACCAGACCCACCGCCAGCCTCACGCGCCTGGCCGATGGCCGCGCCAACTGGACTTTCGACTTCGGGCCAAAGGACGAGAACGAGGAACCGTCCAAGTGGCAGCTGGACATCGGTGCCATCGGCTTCGACCAAGGCAATGTCAGCTTCGACGACCAGACCTTGAAAACCAGCATGAAGGTGCAGATCGACCCACTGGGCAAACCGATCCCCTTCAGTGAAATCGTCGGCAAGGCCGGCGCCGAAAAGGTTGGAGGCGCCCAGGATTATGCGTTCGGGCTCAAGGCCCAGGGCCGCTACAAAGGTCAGCCGGTGTCCGGTACCGGCAAGATCGGCGGCCTGCTGGCGCTGCAGGACGCCAGCCAGCCGTTTCCGCTGCAGGCAGACGTGAGCATTGCCGATACCCATGTGGTGCTCGCTGGTACCCTGACCGACCCACGTAACCTCGGCGCGCTGGACCTGCGCCTGCGCCTGTCCGGTGCCAGCCTGGGCAACCTCTACCCGTTGACCGGCGTGACGCTGCCCGACACCCCGGCCTATTCCACCGACGGCCGGCTCCGCGCCAACCTGCATGCAGCCGAAGGCGCGACCTTCAATTACCAGGGCTTCAACGGCAAGATCGGCGACAGCGATATCCATGGCGACCTGGCCTTCGTCGCCAGCCAGCCACGGCCCAAGCTCTCCGGCAACCTGATATCCAACCAGCTGCTGTTCAAGGACCTGGCCCCGCTGATCGGCGCCGACTCCAACGCCGAGCAGAAAGCCCGCGGCGGCGCCAGCAAGCAGCCGGCCGACAAGGTGCTGCCGGTGGAAGAATTCCGTACCGAACGCTGGCGGGCCATGGACGCCGATGTCACCTTTGCCGGCAAACGCATCGTCCACAGTGAAAAACTGCCCTTCAACGACCTGTCCGCCCACGTGATCCTCGACGACGGCCTGCTGCGCCTGGAGCCGCTACGCTTTGGCGTGGCCGGTGGCAGCCTGGCGTCCAACATCCGCCTGGACGGCCGCAACGTGCCGTTGCAGGGGCGCGCCCAGCTGACGGCGCGTGGCTTCAAGCTCAAGCAGCTGTTCCCCAGCTTCGCGCCGATGCAGACCAGCTTCGGCGAGCTCAACGGCGATGCCGACATCAGGGGCAGTGGCAACTCGGTGGCGGCGTTGCTGGGCACTGCCAATGGCAACCTGCGCATGCTGATCAATGATGGCGCCATCAGCCGCAGCCTGATGGAGATTGCCGGGCTCAATGTCGGCAACTATGTGGTTGGCAAGCTGTTCGGCGACGAAGACGTGAAGATCAATTGTGCGGCAGCGGACATCGGTATCAAGGACGGGCTGGCGACCACGCGCTTGTTCATCTTCGATACCGAGAACGCAATCATCTACATCAACGGCACGGCCAACTTTGCCAGTGAGCAGCTGGATTTGAAGGTCACCCCGGAGTCCAAGGGGCTGCGGTTGTTCTCGCTGCGTTCGCCGTTGTATGTGCGCGGGCCGTTTGCCAAGCCCAGTGCCGGGGTGCAGGCGGTGCCGCTGGCCTTGCGCGGGGCGGGGATGGTGGCGTTGGGTGTGGTTGCCGGGCCGGCAGCGGGATTGCTGGCGCTGGTGGCGCCCAGCAGCGGTGATGAGCCCAACCAGTGCACGCCGTTGCTGCAGCAGATGAAAGCCGGCAAGGCGCCAGCTGCGGTGAAAAAGCAGAAATAGCTGGGGGCTGCTTTGCAGCCCTTTCGCGACACAAGGCCGCTCCTACACAGGATTACGCGATCCCCTGTAGGAGCGGCCTTGTGTCGCGAAAGGGGCGCAAAGCGCCCCCAGCAATTACAGCCCCTGAAGCAGATCGGACATGTCGTCCGCGTGCTCTTCTTCCTGGGCCAGGATGTCTTCGAAGATCCGCCGTGTAGTCGGGTCTTTATCGCCGATGTACTGAATGATCTCGCGATAACTGTCGATCGCAATCCGCTCCGCCACTAGATCCTCCAGCACCATCTCCTTCAGGGAACTGCCTGCCACATACTGCGCATGGGAATTCTTGGTGAGGTTGTCGGGATTGAAGTCCGGCTCACCGCCCAACTGCACGATGCGCTCGGCCAGCTTGTCGGCATGCTCCGCTTCCTGGTTCGCATGCTCCAGGAACTCGCTGGCCGCCACACTGGCCTTGATGCCGCTGGCCATGAAGTAATGGCGCTTGTAGCGCAGCACGCAGACCAGTTCGGTGGCCAGCGACTCATTGAGCAACCGCAGGATTTCCTGGCGGTCGGCGTGGTAACCCTCGGTCACCGCGCCTTGCTCGACGTGCTGACGGGCACGCTCGCGCAGGGTTTGCACATCGGTCAGTTCAACGTTGCTCATGGTTGTCTCCAAACAGATCAGGACGGTGGGTCAAAGGTGGACGGGAGGCTCAGGCGCCGTGGGCGGCCTTGCTGTCCTCTTCTCGTTGCTTGCAGGTCTTGAAGCCCTTGGCATCGACATGGCCGGTGGCGTCGAAGCGCACGTAGTACGGCTGCTGGTGGCCGTCGCGGTTGAGGATGTAGTCGTTGCAGGTACCCCCGTGCGGCAGGTCGATCGCGTTCGACGGGCTGCCGCCGATGGCAATGACCCTCTGCATGGTCATGCCGTTTTCCACCTGCTTGACCAACGGCTCGTCGCGGTAGGTGACGTAGTCCACCGGGTTTTCCGGGCGGCTGCTGCAGGCGGCCAGGGTGGCGCCTGCCAGAAGGATTGCCAGGGTCTGCTTGTACATGGTCCCGCTCCTTGCAAAGGGTCTGTTCTGGATTGGAACCACACGGCGCGTCGGGAGTTCGATTGCGATGGTCATCGAAGCGGCGCTAGTGTTGGCCGATCGTCCACGGAAAAGGGCTCAAGCCATGCAGCAGGAGTTGGCCACGCGATACCCGTTGGTGCTGGTGCCGGGCATGCTCGGCTTTGTCCGGGTGCTGCTCTATCCGTACTGGTTCGGCATCGTGCCGGCGTTGCGCAAGGGCGGCGCGCAGGTGTTCCCGGTGCAGGTCTCGCCGCTGCATTCCAACGAGGTACGGGGTGAGCAGTTGCTGGCGATCATCGAAGACATCTGCCAGCGCACTGGCGCGGCAAAAGTCAACCTCATCGGCCATAGCCAGGGGGCGCTGAACGCTCGTTATGCGGCAGCCAAACGGCCGGATCGGGTGGCTTCGGTCACTTCGGTGGCGGGGCCTAATCACGGTTCGGAGCTGGCCGATCACCTTGAGCGCACGGCGCCAGGTGATTCACCCCAGGGGCGCATGCTCAAGGCCATCCTGCATGGCCTGGCGGTATTGCTGGTATGGCTGGAAACCGGCTGGCGGCGCGACCCGCTGCCGGTCGACGTGCATGCCTCGCACCAGGCCCTGACCAGCGCCGGGGTGGCCCTGTTCAACCAGGCTTATCCACAAGGGCTGCCGGATACCTGGGGCGGGGAGGGGGCGTATGAGGTCAACGGCGTGCGCTACTACTCCTGGTCCGGCACCTTGCAGCCGGGGTTGACCGACCAGGGGCGCAACCGCTTCGACGGCAGCAACCGCTTCTGCCGGTTGTTCGCGCGCAGTTTCGTCAGGGAAAAGGGCCATTGCGACGGCATGGTCGGGCGTTTCAGCTCGCACCTGGGGCAGGTGATCGGCGATGACTACCCGCTCGACCACCTGGACATCGTTAACCAGCAGCTGGGCGCCGTGGGCAAGGGCGCCGAGCCGCTGCGGCTGTTCACCGAACATGCGGCACGGCTCAAGGCAGCCGGGCTCTAGCGGCGTACCGGCGTGGTCCAGCGCTCGGCCAGAATGACTCCGACCAAGGTCAGCAAACCACCGATCAGGTGATAGCTGGCCAGTCGTTCGTCGAGGACCCCCGCAGCGATCAGCGCGGTCACCACCGGCAGCAGGTTGAAGAACAACGTGGTACGGCTTGGCCCCAGGCGATGCACGGCCTGCATCCACACCAGCGGGGCGATCATCGAGGCGAGCACGCAGGCATACAGCACCAGGCCGATGTTGTGGCCGTTTAGGCCGGTCTTGTCCGAAAGCAGGAACAGCGGCAGCAACACCAGGATGGCGACCAGCACTTGCAGGTACAGCAGCTGCAACGGTGGCAGGCGCAATTGCCATTTCTTCAGCAGGAAGCTGTACAGCGCGTAGGCCAGGGTCGCTACCAGCATCAGCAGGTCGCCGCTGTTCAAGCCTTGTTCCAGCAAGATGCCGGGCTGGCCGGCGGAGACCACTTCGAGCACACCGACGAACGACACCACGGCACCTGCGAGGGCCCCGTAGCTCAGGCGCTGGCCTAGCCAGGCGATGGACAGCGCCAGTGACATCAGCGGCATCAGCGAGAGGATGATGCCCATGTTGGTGGCGCTGGTGATGCCGGCGGCGAAATACGCCAGGCTCTGGTACACGGCCATGCCCAACACGCCGAGGACGGCCACCTTGCCCAGGTGCGGGCGGATAGCCGCACGGTTGCGCCACACCGCGGGCAGCAGGAGCGGAGTGAACAGCGCGCCGGCCAGCAGCCAGCGGTAGAAGCCGATTTCGGCAGGGTAGATCGCGCCGGCCGACATCTTGGTGACCACGGTATTACCGGCCCAGATGAGGATGGCGACCAGAGGGAAGAGGTAGTTCATGAAGCGGTTACTCGTCTGGCTTGGCTGGGGCCGAAAGGCAGGCCCCATGGACGCTCATTATCGGTTGTCTGTTCATAAGCCTATACTTCCATCCAGACAACCTGCCCCACGAAGCTGACAGCATGCCGCGCAAATACCTCGACATCCCACAGTTCGCCCAACTCCCGGCTCCGGTGTACTTCCGCCATGACGAGTTCGGCGCCGACACCCACAGTGCTCCCCATCGCCATGCCTGGGGCCAGCTCAACTACACCGCCCACGGGGTGATGCATCTGGATGTCGCCGGCCAGCGCTTCCTCTCGCCCCCCCACTATGCGGTGTGGGTGCCGCCAGGTACCGAGCATGGCTGCTACAACCCCCAGACCATCGTCTATCGTTCGGTCTATCTCGACCGCAGCCTGTGCGCTGAGCTGCCATCGCAGCCCTGCAGTCTGATCATCAGCGACATCCTCAAGGCCATCCTCGGTGACTTCGCCCGCCGCGACCTGCGGGTGGCGCAGGATGAACGCGACCAGCGCCTGGTGCAGGTATTGCTCGACCAACTGCACCAGGCGCCGACCCAGACCTGCTACTTGCCCTTCTCCCACAACGAGGGCCTGCGCAAGGTGCTGGACGCCCTCACCGCCGAACCCGGCGACAACCGGCCGTTGGCCGACTGGGCTGCTCGGGTGCATGTCAGCGAGCGTACCCTGGCCCGCCAGTTCCTGCGCGAACTGGGCATCAGCTTCGGCGAATGGCGCCTGCGCTTGCGCTTTCTGCGCGCCATTGAGGCCCTGGAGGCCGGGCTGCCGATCCAGGCGATTGCCTTCGACCTGGGCTACAGCAGCGCTTCGGCATTCATTGCCATGTTCCAGCGCCAGGCCCGCTGTACACCTGAGCAGTACCGGCGCCAGGCCCGGCATGGTGTGTAAGAATTCTTGTCTACACTCAGCCTGACCCCGTGCACCGGGCGCGGAGACAAGGAGACCACTCCATGAAGATGTTGCACGTGCCACTGCTGGCGCTGGCTGTGCTGTTCAGTGCGCAAGGATTTGCCGCCAACACGGCACAACAGGAAAAGATGAAAACCTGTAACGCCGACGCCACGACCAAGGCCCTCAAGGGCGATGAACGCAAGGCGTTCATGAGTACTTGCCTGAAAAAGGACGTGCCGCAGTCTCAGCAGGAAAAGATGAAGACCTGCAACGCCGACGCCACCACCAAGGCGCTCAAGGGGGACGAGCGCAAGGCGTACATGAGCGACTGCCTGAAGAAGAAGTGACCTGCGCCTATGCCTGTGCCCCGAAGGCTGGCAGACTGCGGGCATTCCCGCCGTCTGCCGTCGAGGCTGTATGACTTTCACCCCCCGCCAGATCACCCTGGCCAGCCTGTTCATTGTCATGGCCGGTCTGCTGCTGGCTTTGCCCCTGAAATTGCTGCCCAGCCTGCTGGCCGGGCTGCTGGTGTTCGAGCTGGTGAACATGCTCACCCCGCGCCTGCAGCCGCTGATCGCCGGGCAGCGTGCGCGTTGGTTGGCGGTGGCGCTGCTGGGTGTGCTGGTGGTCAGCGTGCTGACCCTGCTGATAGCCGGTGCCTTCAGCTTCCTGCTGCACGAAGCAGAGAACCCCGGTGCCTCGCTGGACAAGTTCATGACCTTGGTCGAGCGTGCTCGCAGCCAGCTGCCGCCGTTCATCGAAGCCTACCTGCCCGCCAGCGCGGCGGAGTTCAAGGTGGCCATCGGTGACTGGATCAAGAGCCACCTGAGCGACCTGCAGCTGGTGGGCAAGGGCATGGCGCACATGTTCGTGACCCTGCTGATCGGCATGATCCTCGGTGCCATCATCGCCCTGCAGCGCATCCCCGACGTTTCCCGGCGCAAGCCATTGGCTGCGGCCCTGTTCGAGCGGCTGAACCTGCTGGTGCAGGCGTTTCGCAACATCGTCTTCGCGCAGATCAAGATCTCGATGCTCAACACCGCGTTCACCGGTATTTTCCTCGCCGTGGTGATGCCGTTGTTCGGCGTGCACCTGCCGTTGACCAAGACGCTGATCGTGCTGACCTTCCTGCTTGGGCTGTTGCCGGTGATCGGCAACCTGATGTCCAACACCCTGATCACCATCGTCGGCATGTCACTGTCGATCTGGGTGGCGGCGGCGGCGCTGGGTTATCTGATCGTGATCCACAAGGTCGAGTACTTCCTCAACGCCAAGATCGTCGGTGGGCAGATCAGTGCCAAGGCCTGGGAGCTGTTGCTGGCGATGCTGGTGTTCGAGGCGGCGTTCGGCTTGCCGGGGGTAGTGGCGGGGCCGGTCTATTACGCCTACCTGAAGAGTGAGCTGCGGCGGGCGGAGCTGGTTTGACAGATTGCTGGGGCCGCGTTGCGGCCCTTTCGCGACACAAGGCCGTTCCTACAAGGGGACGCGGTTACCTGTAGGAGCGGCCTTGTGTCGCGAAAGGGCTGCATAGCAGCCCCAGAATGGCTCAGGCAGCGCCGTAGCGCTTGCGGGCCTCGATCGCCAAGCCGCTACCGATGCTGCCAAAGATATTGCCTTCCACATGCCGCGCATTCGGCAGCATCGCCGACACGCTGTTGCGCAGTGCCGGAATTCCGCTCGAACCACCGGTGAAGAACACCGTGTCGACCTGGCCCGCGCTCACGCCAGCCTTGGTCAGCAACTCGGTGACACTGCCGCGCACCCGCTCCAGCAGCCCTTCGATGGCCTCCTCGAACAGCACCCGGGTCAGGTCCACGCCCAGCTCGCGCTCGACACGGCTGAGGTCGACGCGGCGGCTGACCTGCTCGGTCAGCTCGATCTTGCTGGCTTCCACTTCCATCGCCAGCCAGTGCCCGGCGCGCTCTTCGATCAGCTTGAACAGGCGATCGATGCCCAGCGTGTCTTCGATGTCGTAGCGCATGCTGCCCAGCGCCAGCTGCGACTTCTGCGAGTACAGGGCGTTGATGGTGTGCCAGGTCGCCAGGTTCAGGTGGTAGCTGGTCGGCATCAGCGCGCCGCTCTTCATCCGGCTGCCGTAGCCGAACAGTGGCATCACGCCCTGCAGGCTCAGCTGCTTGTCAAAGTCGGTACCGCCGATGTGCACGCCGCCGGTGGCGAGGATGTCGCTCTGGCGCTCGGCCACCAGGTGGCGTTCGGGCGACAGGCGGATCAGGGTAAAGTCCGACGTACCACCGCCGATATCGACGATGAGCACCAGCTCTTCACGGCTGATGCCCGACTCGTAGTCGAACGCTGCGGCAATCGGCTCATACTGGAACGACACGTCCTTGAAGCCGATCTTGCGCGCCACCTCGGCCAGGGTGTCCTCGGCCTCCTGATCGGCGGCCGGGTCTTCGTCGACGAAGAACACCGGGCGGCCCAGCACCACTTGCTCGAAATCACGACCGGCGGCAGCCTCGGCACGCTTTTTCAGCTCGCCGATGAACATGCCCAGCAGGTCCTTGAACGGCAGGGCGCTGCCCAGCACGCTGGTGTCGTGCTTGATCAGCTTGGAGCCCAGCAGGCTCTTGAGCGAGCGCATCAGGCGGCCTTCGTAGCCTTCCAGGTACTCATGCAGCGCCAGGCGGCCATACACCGGGCGACGCTCTTCGATGTTGAAGAACACCACCGACGGCAGGGTGATTTTGCCGTCTTCCAGGGCGATCAACGATTCGACGCCTGGGCGGTGCCAGCCGACCGTGGAGTTGGAGGTGCCGAAGTCGATGCCCAGGGCGCGGGCCGGCGATACGTCAGACATGGGAAAAAGCTTCCGGAGGCAAAACGGCCGCGCAGTGTATGCCAGTTGGCTACAGAATCAAGACCGATCGTCTGCCTTTAGGCAACCCCAAGCGAACCTTGAAAGGCTATGCTTGACCCTTATCTTCAGATGCAACACGCAAATTCACATTGGTGATCCACAGATGGACTTCAAAGACTATTACAAGATACTCGGCGTAGAGCCCACGGCGGACGACAAGGCGATCAAGGCCGCGTACCGCAAGCTGGCGCGCAAGTATCACCCTGACGTGAGCAAGGAGCGTGACGCCGAGGACAAGTTCAAGGAGGCCAACGAGGCCTACGAGGTGCTTGGTGACGCGCAGAAACGCGCTGAATTCGACGAGATTCGCAAGTACGGCGGCCAGCATGGCCGGCCATTCCAGGCACCACCGGGCTGGCAGAGCCGTGGCGGCGCGGGTGGCGCTGGCGGTGGTTTCGAGGGCGGCGACTTCTCCGACTTCTTCAGCTCGATCTTCGGTGCCCGTGGCGGTAACCCGTTCGGTGGTGGCGGCCGGCAACAACAACGTAGCGCCGGCAGGCGAGGGCAGGACGTGGAACTGGAACTGGCGATCTTCCTGGAAGAAACCCTGAGCAAGGAATCCAAGCAGATCAGCTTCCAGGTGCCGCAAACCAACGCGGCCGGCCAGCGCACCGGGTTCACCACCAAAACCCTGAACGTGAAGATCCCTGCCGGGGTCACCGACGGCGAGCGTATTCGCCTCAAGGGTCAGGGCGCGCCGGGCGTCGGCGGCGGTGCCAATGGCGACCTGTTCCTGACCGTGCGCATGGCACCGCACCCGCTGTTCGATGTCGAAGGTCATGACCTGATCATCACCGTGCCGCTGGCACCTTGGGAGGCTGCCCTGGGCACCAAAGTGGCGGTGCCGACCCTGGATGGCAAGATCAACCTGACCATCCGCCCCGACAGCCAGAGCGGCCAGCGCCTGCGCGTGCCGGGCAAGGGCCTTGCCAACAAGAACGGCGAGCGCGGCAACCTCTACGCGCAGCTGAAAGTGGTGATGCCGCCGGCTTCAGACGCAGCTACCCGCGAACTGTGGACCCAGCTTTCCGAGAAAGCGGCGTTCGACCCGAGGACACAATGGAGTAAGTGATCATGAGCAGCACCCTGATCGTTCAACTGGACATGCGTACCCTGTGTCAGGAAGCCGATATCACGGCTGACTACGTGATCGAAATCGTCGAGCACGGCATTGTCGAACCTTCGGGGCGAACGCCGGAGGACTGGTTGTTCGACGACCAGGCGCCGCTTTTGGCCAAGCGCGCGGCGAAGCTGCATCAGGAGCTGGAACTTGAGTGGGAAGGGGTGGCGCTGGCGCTGGAGCTGCTGCAGGAAGTGCAGCAGCTGCGCAGTGAGAACAGCATGCTGAAGCAGCGGCTGGGCAGGTTCACTCAAATGTAAACCTCTCTGATTTGCCCCATGTGGGAGCGGCCTTGTGTCGCGAAAGGCCGCTCCCACAAGAGATCGCATTTCAGCTTGGTTCGGCACCAGGGTTCAGCACCAGCTGCATGAAGGTCAAATCCAGCCACCGCCCGAACTTCACCCCCACCTGCGGCATCTGCCCGGTCACCACGAAGCCCAGCCTCTCATGCAGCCGCACCGACGCGGCATTGCCACTTTCGATGGCTGCGACCATCGCATGCTTGCCGCAGCCACGCGCCCGCTCGATCAGCGCCGCCATCAGCACCGGCCCCAGGCCCTTGCCACGCTGGTCGCCACGCACATACACCGAGTGCTCCACAGTCAGGCGGAAACCTTCGAACGGCCGCCAGTCACCGAACGACGCATACCCCAGCACACCGGTCTCATCCACGGCCACCAGGATCGGGTAGCCCTGCTGCGCCCGTGCCTCGAACCAGGCCTGGCGGTTGGCCAGGTCCACCGGGGTTTCGTTCCAGATTGCCGTGGTGTTGCGAACGGCGTCGTTGTAGATGTCGAGGATGCCCGGCACGTCGGTGGGCAGGGCGTCGCGGATTTCGTAACTCATGACAGCGTCTCGCAGGGTCATTGATTGCAGATTAAATGGTTACCAGCCCGCGCACACCTTCGGCTTGCATGTTTTCACCGCGGCCGCGCTGGATGATCTCGCCACGGGCCATGACCAGGTACTGGTCGGCCAACTCTTCGGCGAAGTCGTAGAACTGTTCCACCAGCAGGATTGCCATGTCACCACGCTCGGCCAGGCGGCGGATCACCGCACCGATCTCCTTGATCACCGAGGGCTGGATGCCTTCGGTTGGTTCATCGAGGATCAGCAACCGCGGTCGGCTGGCCAGGGCGCGGCCGATGGCCAGCTGTTGCTGTTGGCCACCGGACAGGTCGCCGCCACGGCGTTGCTTCATCTGCTCCAGCACGGGGAACAGTTCGTAGATGAACGCGGGTACTTCACGTGCTTCGCGGGCGGGGAAGCGCGACAGGCCCATCAGCAGGTTTTCTTCGACGGTCAGGCGCGGGAAAATCTCCCGCCCCTGGGGCACGTAGGCGATCCCGGCGTGGACTCGCTGCTGGGGCTTGAGTGTGGTGATCGGTTTGCCTTCCCACTCGATATTGCCCTCGCGGGCAGGCACAAGGCCCATCAGGCAGCGCAGCAGGGTGGTCTTGCCTACCCCATTGCGCCCTAGCAGGCAGGTGACTTCACCGACCTTGGCTTCAAAGGACAGGCCGCGCAGGATGTGGCTGCCGCCGTAGTACTGGTGCAGGGTGTCGATTTTCAGCATGTCTTGTCCTTGGTATTGATCAGCGACCTAGGTAAACCTCGACCACCCGCTCATCCGCCTGCACCTGTTCCAGCGACCCTTCCGCCAGCACGCTGCCCTGGTGCAGCACGGTCACATGGTCGGCGATGCTGCCGACGAAGCCCATGTCATGTTCCACCACCATCAGCGAGTGCTTACCGGCCAGGCCCTTGAACAGCTCGGCGGTGAACTCGGTCTCGGCATCGGTCATGCCCGCCACCGGCTCGTCGAGCAACAGCAGTTGTGGCTCCTGCACCAGCAGCATGCCGATCTCGAGGAACTGCTTCTGCCCGTGCGACAGCAGGCCGGCCTGGCGCTGGGCCAGGGGCAGCAGGCGCAGGGTGGTGAGCACTTCCTCGATGCGCTGGCGCTGGTCGCCGCTCAGGCGCGCAGCCAGGCTGGCCCATACCGACTTGTCGGTCTTCAACGCCAGCTCCAGGTTTTCGAACACGGTCAGTGCCTCGAACACAGTGGGCTTCTGGAACTTGCGGCCGATGCCGGCCTGGGCGATCTGGTACTCGCTCATCCGGGTCAGGTCGAGGGTGTCGCCGAAGAACGCGCTGCCCGTGTCGGGGCGGGTCTTGCCGGTGATCACGTCCATCATCGTGGTCTTGCCGGCGCCGTTGGGGCCGATGATGCAGCGCAGTTCGCCGACGCCGATGTACAGGTTCAGCGCGTTGAGCGCCTTGAAACAGTCGAAGCTGACGCTGATGTCCTCAAGGCTCAGCACCGTGCCGTGGCGAGTGTCGAGGCCGGCCTTGCGGCTGTGGCCCAGGCCGATCGCCTCGCGGCCGCTGCCGAGGTTGTCGAACACAGGTTCCAGCATGAATTCCGGGTGGACCGGGGGCACGCCTCTCATGGCTGGCTCCTTTTCTTCAACAGGCCGACCACGCCCTTGGGCAGGTACAGCGTCACGAGGATGAACAGCGCACCGAGGAAGAACAGCCAGAACTCCGGGAAGGCCACGGTGAACCAGCTCTTCATGCCATTGACCAGGCCGGCACCGAGCAACGGGCCGATCAGCGTGCCACGCCCACCCAGGGCCACCCACACGGCGGCTTCGATGGAGTTGGTCGGCGACATTTCGCTGGGGTTGATGATGCCCACCTGCGGCACGTACAGCGCACCGGCCAGGCCGCACAGCACGGCGCTGAGCACCCACACCAGCAGTTTGAAACCGCGCGGGTCGTAGCCGCAGAACATCAGGCGGTTTTCGGCATCGCGCACGGCGGTGAGCAGGCGGCCGAACTTGCTTTGGGTCAGGCGCCAGCACAGGTACAGGCTGGCCAGCAGCAGGCAGACGGTGAGCAGGAACAGCACCGCGCGGGTGCCCTGGGCGGCGATGTCGAAGCCGAGGATGGTGCGGAAGCTGGTGAAGCCGTTATTGCCGCCAAAGCCCGTTTCGTTACGGAAGAACAGCAACATGCCGGCGAAGGTCAGGGCCTGGGTCATGATCGAGAAGTACACGCCCTTGATCCGCGAGCGGAAGGCGAACCAGCCGAACACCAGTGCCAGCAGCCCGGGCGCCAGCACCACCAGGCACAGGGCCCAGGCGAAGTGCTGGGTGCCGGCCCAGTACCACGGCAGTTCGCTCCACGACAGGAAAGTCATGAACCCGGGCAGGCCGTCGCCGGCCGCCTGGCGCATCAGGTACATGCCCATGGCGTAGCCGCCGAGGGCGAAGAACAGGCCGTGGCCCAGCGACAGCAACCCGGCGTAGCCCCAGACCAGGTCCAGGGCCAGGGCGACGATGGCGTAGCAGAGGATCTTGCCGACCAGGGTGAGGGTATAGGCCGAGACCTGCAGGGCGTGATCGGCCGGTAGCAGCGACAGCAGCGGCAGGGCTACCAGCAGCAGGACGACGACCGCGCCGATGGCCAGCGACAGCCGTGGCCCGGCCTTTTGCGTAGCGGTGACAAGCAGTGGCTGGTTCATCAGTCGATTACCCGTCCCTTGAGGGCGAACAGGCCTTGCGGGCGCTTCTGGATGAACAGAATGATCAACGCAAGGATGAGGATCTTGCCGAGCACCGCACCGATCTGCGGCTCCAGCAGCTTGTTGGCTATCCCTAGGCCGAACGCTGCCCAGAGGCTGCCGGCCAGTTGCCCGACACCGCCGAGCACCACCACCAGGAACGAGTCGATGATGTAGCTCTGGCCCAGATCCGGGCCGACGTTGCCGACCTGGCTCAGGGCCACGCCGCCCAGGCCGGCGATGCCCGAGCCGAGGCCGAAGGCGAGCATGTCGACGCGCCCGGTGGAAACGCCGCAGCAGGACGCCATGTTGCGGTTCTGGGTGACAGCGCGCACGTTCAGGCCCAGGCGCGTGCGGTTGAGCAGCAGCCAGGTGAGCAGCACCACGGCGAGCGCGAAACCGATGATCACCAGCCGGTTGTACGGCAGCACCAGGTTGGGCAGCAGCTGGATGCCGCCGGACAGCCAGGCCGGGTTGCTGACCTCGACGTTCTGCGCGCCGAACAACAGGCGTATGGCCTGGATCAGGATCAGGCTGATGCCCCAGGTCGCCAGCAGCGTTTCCAGCGGACGCCCGTAGAGGTGGCGGATCACCGTGCGTTCCAAGGCCATGCCGACCCCGGCGCTGACCGCGAAGGCCACCGGCAGGGCGATCAGCGGGTAGAACTCGATGGCACCGGGGGCGTAGCGCTGCAGCAGCACCTGGACCATGTAGGTGCTGTAGGCGCCGAGCATGAGCATCTCGCCATGGGCCATGTTGATCACCCCGAGCAGGCCGAAGGTGATCGCCAGGCCCAGCGCGGCCAGCAGTAGGATCGAGCCCAGCGACAGGCCGCTGAAGGCTTGGCCGAGCAGTTCGCCGACCAGCAGCTTGCGCTTGACCTGGGCCAGGCTGGTTTCGGCGGCGGTGCGTATGCCTGGGTCGCTTTCTGCACCCGGTTGCAGCAGGGCTTCGAGGCGGGTGCGGGCCAGCGGGTCACCGGTTTCGCCGAGCAGGCGTACCGCAGCCAGGCGCACGGCTGGCTCGCTGGCGCCCAGTTGCAGGTTGGCCAGGGCCAGGCCGAGGGCGGCGTGCACGGCGGGGTCCACTTCGAGGGCGAAGCGCCGGTCGAGGAAGGCCATCTGCGCCGGTTGCGCGCTCTTTTGCAGTTGTTGGGCGGCGGCTAGGCGCGTGGCGCTGCTGTCGCTGAGCAGCTGGTGGCTGGCCAGGGCGTTGTCGATCAGGCCGCGCAGGCGGTTGTTCAGGCGTACCTTGCGCGTGTCATCGGTGGCGATGCGGCCCTGGCGCAGGTTGTCCAGCAGCGGCAGGCGCGTGGCATCAGGTTGTGCCGCCCAGCCTTCGAGCAGTCGGGCCTGCTCGGCGGGCTTGGCGGTGAGGAAGAATTCGCCCTCGCTGGCCTGGGTTGCCAGGGGGATTAGCAGAATCAGTGTGAGCAGGAATCTGAGCATGCGGGCAATCCTGGAAATCGGCGGTGGATTCTTCGCGGGCATGCCCGCTCCCACAGGTCTGAAACCGGCGCGGTCCTGTGGGAGCGGGCGAGCCCGCGAATGGGCTGCAGAGCAGCCCAAGTGCACTCAGTTACCTTTCACCGCGTAATCAGGGCGCTTGTCGTTACCCGGAATGAACGGGCTCCATGGCTGCGCCCGCAATGGCTGCTCGGTCTCCCACACCACGCTGAACTGCCCGTCATCCTGGATCTCGCCGATCATCACCGGCTTGTGCAGGTGGTGGTTGGTCTTGTCCATGGTCAGGGTAAAGCCCGACGGTGCCTTGAAGGTCTGCCCGGCCAGGGCCTCGCGGACCTTGTCGACATCGGTGGACTTGGCCTTCTCGGCGGCCTGGGCCCACATGTGGATGCCCACGTAGGTGGCTTCCATCGGGTCGTTGGTCACCGCCTTGTCGGCACCCGGCAGGCCCTTGGCCTTGGCGTAGGCCTTCCAGTCGGCGACGAACTTCTGGTTGACCGGGTTATCCACCGACTCGAAGTAGTTCCACGCGGCCAGGTGGCCCACCAGTGGCTTGGTATCGATGCCGCGCAGCTCTTCTTCACCCACCGAGAACGCCACCACCGGCACGTCGGTGGCCTTCAGGCCCTGGTTGGCCAGTTCCTTGTAGAACGGCACGTTGGAGTCGCCGTTGACGGTGGAGATGACTGCCGTCTTGCCGCCGGCGGAGAACTTCTTGATGTTGGCGACGATGGTCTGGTAATCGGCGTGGCCGAACGGCGTGTAGACCTCTTCGATGTCCTTGTCGGCCACACCCTTGCTGTGCAGGAAGGCACGCAGGATCTTGTTGGTGGTGCGCGGGTAGACGTAGTCGGTGCCCAACAGGAAGAAGCGCTTGGCGCTACCGCCATCCTCGCTCATCAGGTATTCCACGGCCGGAATGGCCTGCTGGTTGGGCGCGGCGCCGGTGTAGAACACGTTCGGCGACATCTCTTCACCCTCGTACTGCACCGGGTAGAACAGCAGTCCGTTGAGTTCTTCGAACACCGGCAGCACCGACTTGCGCGACACCGAAGTCCAGCAGCCGAACACCACTGCGACCTTGTCCTGGGTCAGCAGCTGGCGGCTCTTTTCAGCGAACAGTGGCCAGTTGGAGGCGGGGTCGACCACCACGGGTTCGAGCATCTTGCCATTCACACCGCCCTTGGCGTTGATCTCGTCGATGGTCATCAGCGCCATGTCCTTGAGCGAGGTCTCGGAAATCGCCATGGTCCCGGACAGCGAATGCAGGATGCCGACCTTGATGGTCTCGGCGGCCTGGATACTCCAGCTCAGGCCCATCGCCGCAAGCGATGCGCTGAGGGTAAAGGCCTTGATCAGACTGCGACGCTTCATGTGCTCTCTCCGCTGAGTTTTTTTATGGTGTTGGCCAAGCGGGGAGGGCTTTGCAAGGGGTGTGCCTAACGCTGGAATGTGCGTAATAGAGGGGTTGTGCGAGGTGTTGGGGCGTTTTGCAGTTCCAGGTTGGTGCCTGGGCTATTGGTGTGCACAGGATTGGGGCCGCTCTGCGGCCCTTTCGCGACACAAGGCCGCTCCGACAGAAGTACGCGTATTCCTGTAGGAGCGGCCTTGTGTCGCGAAAGGGCTGCAAAGCAGCCCCAGGCCATCAACCGTTACGCACAGCCGAGCGTGGATGACGGCGGCTGCGCACCCCCTGGTACGTCACGGCCAGCAGCAGGAACCAGATCGGCGTCACCACCAGCGCCGAGCGGGTGTCCGCTTCCAGGCTCAGCAGCACCAGAATGAAGGCAAAGAACGCCAGGCACACGTAGCACATGAAGCGCCCGCCCGGCATCTTGTAGTTCGACGCCTGGTGCAACGCGTCGCGGTGCTTGCGGTACTTCAGGTAGGACAGCAAGATCAGCGTCCAGACGAACATGAACAGCACCGCCGACACGGTCGTCACCAGGGTGAACGCCTCGATCACGTTCGGCACCAGGTAGATCAGCACCGCACCCAGCAGCAGGCAGGTGCAGGAGAAGAACAGGCCGTTAGCCGGCACCGAGCGGCTCGACAGTTTCTCGAACGCCTTGGGCGCATCGCCTTCCTGGGACAGGCCGTAAAGCATGCGGCTGGTGGAGAACACGCCGCTGTTGGCCGACGAGGCCGCCGAGGTCAATACCACGAAGTTGATGATGCTCGCCGCCGCCGGCAGGCCGGCCAGCACGAACAGTTCCACGAACGGACTCTTGCCTGGTACCACGTCGCGCCATGGGGTCACCGCCATGATCGCGATCAGTGCCAGGACGTAGAACACGATGATCCGCACCGGGATCGAATTGATCGCCCGCGGCAGGGTGCGTTCGGGGTTCTTCGCTTCAGCAGCCGTGGTGCCCACCAGCTCGATGCCGACGAACGCGAACACGGCGATCTGGAAGCCGGCGAAGAAGCCCATCAGGCCATTGGGGAACATGCCGCCGTCGTTCCACAGGTTGGTCAGCTGCGCGGTGCGCCCGCTCGGCGAAGTGAAGCCGGTGATGACCATGTACAGGCCGGTGGCGACCAGGCCGAGAATGGCAACGATCTTGATCAGGGCGAACCAGAATTCCAGCTCACCGAACATCTTTACCGTTACCAGATTCAGTGACAGCAGCACCGCCACGCAGGTCAGCGCCGGTATCCACTGCGGCAGGTCCGGGAACCAGAACTGCGTGTAGGCGGCGATGGCGACCACGTCGGCGATGCCGGTGACCACCCAGCAGAACCAGTAGGTCCAGCCGGTGAAGTAGCCAGCCCAGGGGCCGAGCAGGTCGGCGGAGAAGTCGATGAACGACTTGTAGTTGAGGTTCGACAGCAGCAGTTCGCCCATGGCGCGCATGACGAAGAACAGCATGAAGCCGATGATCATGTAGACGAAGATGATCGACGGCCCCGCCAAGCTGATGGTCTTGCCCGAGCCCATGAACAGGCCGGTGCCGATGGCGCCGCCGATGGCGATCAGCTGGATGTGGCGGTTGGTCAGGTTGCGCTGCAGATGTTGTTCATCTGGCGTGTTGGGAGAAGTTTGCGTCATCAAGCTGCATTCCCTTGGAAGGTCGGTCTTCTTGTCGGAGGTAGCCGGTTAGGCTAACACGCTCGTGCCAGATCGGGGCGCGACAGATCGACTCGACTTTTGGGTAGCAGCCGGGGGGCCGCAAAGCGCCCCCGGCGATCTCAAGCGTTGGCCAGCAGCCGGCGGCGTCTCACCACCAGGCTATCCACCACCCACATCACCACCATCGACACTCCCACCAGCGGGAACATCACGCCCAGCACCAGCATCACCCCCACAGCCGTCTTCCAGCGCGGCAGGTCATGGCGCAGCGGCGGCACGCCCAGGCCACCCTCGGGCCGGCGCTTCCACCACATCACCAGGCCGCTTACCGAACCCAGCAGGATCATCAGGCACACCAGCAGGATGATTATCTGGTTCAACGGCCCGAACATCTTGCCCTCGTGCAGCATCACGCCCAGCTCGGTCGCGCGAGCCACCGGGCTGTAATCCTGCCAGCGCACATCCGCCAGCACCTTGCCGGTGTACTGGTCGACATGCAGGGTCGCATCGTTGCGCGGGTCGTCGGCGAACACGGCGATGGTGTACACGCCTTCGGCCGTGGTCGGCGCGGTGATGCTGTAGCCAGGTTCGACCTGGCGCGAAGTGGCGATGTCTTCCACCTGCTGCAGGCTCACCTGAGGCGCAGCCGGTGCACTGTCCATCATGTGATGCCCGGCATGCTCGGCATGGGCGCCGGATTGCGGCATCGGCGTGTTCTCCATCGCCCACGGCACGGTCTGGCGGTGCGCGCTGTTGAGTTCGCGCGCTTGCTGGTCCGACTTGGGCACGTCATTCCACATGGCCGCCGGGAAGCGGTTCCACAGATCGGCGTACTGCTTGCCCCACATGCCGGTCCAGGTCATGCCGCTGACCAGCATCAGCAACAGCAGGGCTGAACCCCAGAACCCGGTCACCGCGTGCAGGTCGCGCCAGAACAATCGACCTTTCGCCGCGAACCGTGGCCACAGCACGCCGGCACCGTTACGCCCGCGTGGCCACCACAGGTACAGGCCGGACACCACCAGCACGATGCCCCAACCGGCGGCCAACTCAACCAGGCGGTCGCCGACCGTACCGACCATCAGTTCGCCGTGCAGGGCGCGGGCGATGGCCTGCAGGTTCTGCTTGCCATCCTGCTCGCCAAGGATCTTGCCGCTGTACGGGTCGACAAACACGTTCAGCTCGCGGCCACCGTCATGCACCACGAACTGTGCGCTGCGCTCGGCATTGATCGGCGGCAGGTACTGGCCGACATGGCCTTTCGGGTAGGCCTGGCGCACTTCGGCCAGCAGTGTGTCGGCGCCCTGTCGATGGTGGCCAGCTTCGACCACCATCAGGTCACGGTACAGCAGCGGGTCGAGCTGCGGCTTGAACAGGTAGATGGTCCCGGTGATCGCCAGCAGGATCATGAACGGGGCCACGAACAGCCCCGCATAGAAATGCCAACGCCAGGCCAGGTTATAGAAGTTGATGCGTGTTCCTCTCATGGGAACCTCCTGTTTGACCAGCTGATGGGCACGCCCGAAGCCGCGCCCGTTGTTGTTGTCAGAAGTTGAAATCGACCTTGGTCCAGAAGGTCCTGCCTGGCTCGTTCACCGGCTGTGGATCATTGGCCGGGTAGCCGAACCCGGCATTCCCGGCCAGGTTCAGGTGCTCGGCGTAGGCCTTGTCGAACAGGTTGTCGACCCCTGCGCTGAGCTTGAGGTTGTGGTTCACCTTGTAGGCGCCGTTGAGCGAGAACACACCGAAACCGGCGCTCTTGTCGTAGTCCTTGCCGACCACGTTGCCCTGGTTCTCGGCGATGCGGTTCTGCGCCGCCACCAGGCGCCAGAGGGCGCCGGCGCTCCAGCTGTCGCGGCTGTAGGTCAGGCCCAGGCGACTTTCCAGCGGCGGCATCTGTGGCAGTGCCTTGCCGTCGCTGCTGTTCTTGCCCCAGGCGTAGGCCAGGGTGGCATCGGCCTTCCAGCGCTCGGTGAGCTTGTAGGCCGCGCCCAGTTCGCCGCCCATGATGCGGGCGTCGATGTTCTGTGCCTGGGAGGTGCTCATGCCCATCATCCCGGGGCGGTAGTCGAACAGGATGTAGTCACGGATCTGCCCGACATAACCCGAGGCCCAGGCCTCCAGGCGCTCGTCGCGGTACTGGATGCCGAAGTCGAGCTGGGTGGTCTTCTCTGGCTTGATGCCGTCGAACGCGTTGGCCGCACCGGGTGGCGCCAGTTTGGGCGAGAACAGCTCCCAGTAGTCCGGGAAGCGCTCGGCGTGGCCGAGGCCGATGTAGGTGGTGGCGGGGATCGCCGCCAGGTCATGCTCGTAACGCACGAAGCCGCTGGGCAGCGTGTCGGCGCGGGTGTCGCCTTGAGTGGCGCTGCTCTGGCGGAAGTCCCGGGCCGAGGCACGGTCCAGGCGGGCACCGGTGATCAGCCGGTCTTCGCCGGTGGCGTACCAGGTGAGCTCGCCGAAAGCACCATAGTTGTGGAAGTCGGCGTCCTTGGTCCAAGGCTGGCCCTTGTGTGCATCGACGCCCATGCCGCCGCGCTGGCGGTGTTCGTTGGTCTGCGCGTCGATGCCGCCAATCAGCTGCACGTCGGCCCAGCGCCAGGTGGCCTTGAGGCGAGCACCCAGCGTGCGGCGGTCAACGTTGCTGACCATGGGCATGCCCATCATGCCGGTGCCTGATGGCGTGCGCAGGCTGTAGTTGTCCATCACGTGGTCGGCGTAGTTGTAGTAGACCTGCGCCTCGACCTTGTCGAGCACCTCGCCGAGGTTGGACTTTTCAAAGCGTAGGCCCAGGCTCTCACGCTTGAACTGTGAGCCGTCCATGCCACGGCCGGCGTAGCGTGCCTCGCCGTCACCCTTGCCGGCGGTGAGTTCGAGCAGGGTGTCTTGGTCGGGCGTCCAGCCCAAGGCCACGTCGCCGTTCCACTTTTCCCAGCGCGAAGGCACGGTGTCGCCGTTGCCATCCTCGTAATCGTCCGAGTGCGACTGGTTGCCGACGAAGCGCGCATAGCCCTGGCTGTTGCCGGCCGCCGCATCGAGCACCTTGTCGAAGCGGCCGTTGGAACCGGCCAGCAGGCTGGCGTTGACCCGGCTGCCGAGGGTGCCGAACTTTTCCGGCTCACGCTCGAAGAGGATGGTACCCGCCGAGCCGCCTGGCCCCCAGATCACGCTTTGCGGGCCTTTGATCACGGTCAGGCGGTCGTAGGTTTCCGGCGCGATGTAGGAGGTCGGGGCATCCATGCGGTTGGGGCAGGCGCCGAGCATCACGCCGCCGTTGGTGAGAATGTTCAGGCGCGAGCCGAACATCCCGCGCAGCACCGGGTCGCCATTCGTCCCGCCGGCGCGGATGGCGGAAAAGCCAGGGATGGTCTTCAGGTAGTCGGCCCCATCGCTGGCCGGCACCGGTTGGCGCGGGTCCTTGGGGTTGGTGACCACGGTCAGTGGCGAACTCGGCGCAAGCGCGGTGATCACCGTCGGGCTCAGCTCGGCCTCAGGGCCTTCATGGCCAGGGTCGGCAGCCAGGGCCATGGGCGCGAGCAGCGAGCCGCACAGCGCGGCAAATGTCCCTCGCAGGGACGAAGCTAAAACAGGGGTGCAGCCGGACATAGTGATTCCAGTCGATCAGTCATGAGTGTGCGCGAAGCCTCCTGGCTCCGTGCGATAACGGGGGTGTCAGACGCTGATCGAAAGGGGCGGCGCGCGGCTGCGCGCACCGGGGAATACGGCCTGCCGGGCATGGCCCTGGTGCGTGGGGGCGGGGGTGAGGGTGGGCGGAACGGCGCTGGCGACGCTGAGCGGGCTGAGGGTCTGTGGCAGGGCGGGACAGTTGAACAGCAGGCTGCAGTAGCCACACTTTTCCCACATCACATGCAGCTGATCATCGTTGCCGTGGCCATGATGGCTATCGCTACCGTGGGCGTGCTCGGCCGGCATGGACATCGACATGTCCATTGGCATGCTCATGCCAGCGTGGTGGTCCATCGGCATCGACTGGGAAACCAGCGGGCCGATGAAGATCATCCACATGGCGAACAGGCTCAGCCAGCCGCCACCGACGCGCCTGCGTTCAGGGCGGGTGGTACGGCTGAGGCTGTTGCGCGGCAGGCTCATGGTGGCGAGCGCCTGTCAGCGGGCGTCAGTGCGCGTGTTCGTGAGCCTGGTCCGATGGCGCCTGCTTCTGTACGGCCACGTCGACCGTGATGTCGCCGGCCTTCTCGAAATGCAGGGTCATCGGGAAGCGCTTGCCGTCAGTGAGCAGGCTGCGGTCCTTGGGCTGCATCAGCATCACGTGGTAGGCGTTGGGGGCGAAGGTCAGGTCCTTGCCCGCGGGCACCACCACGCTCTGCACCTGCTGCATCTTCATGGCGCCACTGGCGCTCATGGTGTGCTCATGCAACTGCGCGTCATCGCTGATCGGGCTGTCGACGCTGAGCAGGCGGTCATCGGCCTTGCCGTTGTTGTGCACGACGAAGTAGGCGGCGACGTTGGGGGCGTTGGGCGGTAGTTGCAGCGACCACGGGTGGGCGATGTGCAGGTCGCCCACGGTGTATTCATGGGCGTTGGCGTAGGCGCCGGGCAGCAGCAGGGCAGCCAGTACAAGAGCTTGCTTGAGCATGGTGAGTCTCCGATCTGTTCAGGTTCAGGCAGACAGCGTGATGAACTCAGGCCAGCGGAGAGGCACGGGGATTGAGCGCGGGCCATAGCTGGCGCGGCGTGGGTTGGTAACTGGCGGGTGGCGGCTCGCGCCCGGCCAACAGCGTCGGCGGGTTGTGCAGTTGCGGCGGATAACCCGGCAGGGCGAGCAGAGGTGCGGCGCCCGAACAGCACGAGCAGTGCTGCATGTTGGAGTGCTGGTCGCTTTGGCTGCCGAGGTCGATCTTGGCCAAGGCCTGGACATCGACCTTGGCCTTACCGGCCAGGCTGGAACAGAAAGCCCCCCACAGCAGCTGCTCGGCCGGGCCTTTGGGCGCGGCAGAAGACAGCGGCATGGCCAGCAGGTTGAACAGCACTGCAAGGCAGGCTATCCAGGCAATGTGCCGACGTGGGGGCATGGAGAGATCCGGTCAGGAATCGTGGGCGGTATTGTAAGGCGGAGTATAGGTAAAAATGGTGGGGTGCGGTGAAGTGACGCAGGTAGGTGTGGAAAGGGGCGCAAAGCGCCCCCCGGCATGCTCAGGCCTTGTTGCGGCCCATCAGGCCGCGCACGGTTTCCTGCAGGTCCGCTGGCAGCACCACAACCTTGGCATTGTTGCTGCTGGCCAGGTTCTCCATGGCCCCTACATAACGCTCACCCAGCAGGTACATGGCCGGTACGGTCTCGTTGCCCACGGCTTCCTTGACCAGCGAGATTGCCCGCGCCGAAGCCTCGGCGAGGTTGATCTGCGCTTCGGCGTCCAGCTTGGCCGACTGCAGGCGCGCTTCGGCTTCGAGGATCGCCGCCTGCTTGGCACCTTCGGCGCGGGTCACGTCGGCCTTACGCTCACGCTCGGCGGCCGCCTGGCGTTCCATGGCCAGCTGCATGTTCTCCGACGGCTTGATGTCCTGGATCTCCACCGAGCGCACGGTCACGCCCCAGTCTTCGGTCTGCTCGGACATCGCCTCACGCAGGCGCGCCTTGATCTGTTCGCGGCTCGACAGCGCTTCGTCCAGGTCCATTGCGCCGACGATGGCGCGCAGCGAGGTCATGGTCAGGCTGGTGACGGCGAACGAGAAGTTCTGCACGCCATAGGAGGCCTTCTGTGGGTCGACCACCTTGGCGAAGCACAGGGCGTTGGCCACGATCACCGCGTTGTCCTTGGTGATGATTTCCTGCTCCTGCACGTCGAGGATGATGTCCTTGGTCGGCAGGCGATAGGCGACCACGTCCATGTACGGGATGACGATGTTCAGGCCCGGCTTGAGGGTGTTGTGGTAGCGGCCCAGGCGCTCGACGATCCATTCCTCGCCCTGGGGCACGATACGCACCCCCTTGAACACGGTGATCAGGACGAA
This sequence comes from Pseudomonas sp. SMN11, assembly GCF_052041945.1. NCBI lineage: Bacteria > Pseudomonadati > Pseudomonadota > Gammaproteobacteria > Pseudomonadales > Pseudomonadaceae > Pseudomonas > Pseudomonas sp. SMN11. Next base: position 87,864 of record NZ_JBKGGW010000016.1, read on the forward strand.
CAGGGCGAGAGCGCCGACGACGATAAGACTGGTCATGATGCAAACTTCCTTTTAAATGCCAATTCAGGCCCGGACGACCCGGGCGGTATTGCCTTCGATGGCGATGAGGCGCACACGCTCGCCGGCGGGGATGTCGCCGTCGGCGATGCAGGTCCATTCCTCGTTGCCGAGCAGTGGCTTCTGGAATCGCACGCGGCCTTTCTGAAATTGCGAGACGCTGCTGGTCAGCAACCCGACTTCACCGATCACGCTGTCGGCGGTCCAGCGCACGTCCGGTTGCTTGCGCTTGAACAACTTGAACCAGAGGAAGGTGGTCACCGAGGAGAACAGCACCCAAAGCAGCACCTGCATATCCAGCTGCAGGGCGGGGGCGGCCAGGGCGATAAGCGAGACCAGCACGGCACCGATGCCGAACCAGATGATGAAGAACGTAGGCAGGACCAGTTCGAGCAGGATCAGGCCGATGCCGAAGACCAGCCAGATCCACCATTGCATTTCCATATGAACGACGCCTTCCGGAGGGGAGGCCGAAGTTTAAGGCAGTGGAGCGGCACTAGGCCACTTCACGGACGGCAGGAAAAGTCTGAAAGTGCCGTAGTCAATTGAGCTGAGGATGTGAACTCCCGATCCACCACAGGTAATACAGGGCGTTTCAGTATCAGCACCGGCACCCCGCGTTCCCGCGCCACGTCGAGCTTTGGTTCGGTCGCCACGCTGCCGCTGTTCTTGCTCACCAGCACATCGATGCGGCGCCGCTCGAACAATGCCCGCTCGTCGTCGATCTGAAACGGCCCACGTGCGCCGATGACCTCACAGCGCTCATTGCCCGCGCAGGCTTCCAGCGCCCGCAAGGTCCAGAACTGCTCCGGCGGAATCTCCTCAAGATGTTGCAGTGGCTCGCGACCAAGGGTGAACAGCGGCCGCCGGAACGGCTTGAGCGCCTCGATCAGGCCAGCCCAGTCTTCCACCTCGCGCCAGTCGTCCCCCGGTTGCGCCTGCCAGGCCGGGCGGCGCAAGGCCCAGCAGGGGATGCCGGCAGCTTGTGCGGCGCGGGCAGCGTTACGGCTGATCTGCGCGGCATAGGGGTGGGTGGCATCGATCAAAAGGGTGATGCCGTCTTCACGCAGGTAAGTCGCCAGGCCCTCGGCGCCTCCATAGCCGCCGACCCGAACCTGGCAGGCCAGGTCCTGCGGCACGCGGCCGATGCCGGCCAGGCTGTAGACGTGCTCGGGACCGAGCTGGCGGGCGATGGCCAAGGCTTCGGTGACGCCGCCGAGCAGCAGGATACGGTGGCTCATTGCACACCTGCCTTGCCGACGATGCCGCCCTGGCGGTCGATGGCGAACACTTCGACCTGCACCTGAGCCGGCACCACACTACGGGCGAAGGCCAGGGCATGGGCGCATACCGCGTCGCCCAGAGCGATGCCCGCGGCGTGCGCCAAGGCCAGGGCCTGCTGGCTGGTGTTGGCGGCAATGATGGCCGCCTTCAGCTCGGCGTCGGCGCCGATGTCCGCTGCCCAGCCAGCCAACCGCGGCAGGTCGATGCTCGAGTGGCGGCTGTGCAGGTCCATGTGCCCGGCGGCCAGCTTGCTGATCTTGCCGAAACCGCCGCACAGGGTCAGGCGTGGCACCGGCACTTTGCGCACGTGCTTGAGCACTGCGCCGACGAAGTCGCCCATTTCGATCAAGGCGATCTCGGGCAGGTTGTAGACCCGGCGCATGGTGTCTTCGCTGGCATTGCCGGTGCAGGCAGCGATATGGGTGTAGCCATTGGTGTGGGCGACGTCGATGCCCTGGTGGATCGAGGCGATGTACGCCGAGCAGGAGAAGGGCCGGACGATACCGCTGGTGCCGAGGATCGACAGCCCGCCGAGGATGCCCAGGCGCGGGTTCATGGTCTTCAGTGCCAGCGCCTCACCGCCTTGCACATTGACCGTGACCTCGAAGCCGCCCGGATAGCCGCAGTCGTCGGCCAGCTGCAGCAAGTGCTCGCTGATCATCCGTCGTGGCACCGGATTGATGGCCGGCTCACCCACTGCCAGCACCAGGCCGGGGCGGGTGACGGTACCGACGCCAGTGCCTGCAACGAAGCGTATGCCAGGTTGTGCCTGCAGGCGGATCTGGCTGTAGAGCAGGGCGCCGTGGGTGACGTCAGGATCGTCGCCGGCATCTTTCAGCGTGCCCGCTTCGGCGCGCTCGCCGACCAGGCGGCAGAATTCCAGGCGCATCTGCACGACCTTGCCCTTGGGCAGGGTGATGCTCACCGCGTCGTCGCACTGTCCGGTCAGCAGCAACTTGGCGGCGGCAAGGCTGGTGGCGGTGGCGCAGCTGCCGGTGGTCAGGCCGCTGCGCAGGGGCGCGGGTTGCTCGCGGGATTCTTCACGCATCGAGGGGTTTCACCACATCGAGCAAGGTGATCGGCAACGCCTGGCGCCAGGTGTCGAAGGCGCCCAATGGCTGAGCCTGGGCGACGTGGATACGGGTCAGTTCGCCACCGTGCTGTTCACGGAAGTGCGCCAGGGCCAGTTCGCTTTGCAGGGTCACCGCATTGGCCACCAGTCGCCCACCGGGGCGCAAGCGTTCCCAGCACAGCGGCAACACGCCTTCGCGAGTGACACCGCCACCAATGAAAATGGCATCCGGGCGTTCCAGTTCGGCCAGGGCGTCGGGTGCCTTGCCGCGAACCAGCTGAAGGCCCGGCACGCCGAGGCCATCGCGGTTGTATTCGATGAAGCCCTGCCGGCCTTCGTCGGCTTCGATGGCCAGGGTGCGGCAGGCCGGGTGAGCGCGCATCCACTCGATGCCGATCGAGCCGCAACCGGCGCCGACATCCCAAAGCAACTCGCCGGGCTGCGGCGCCAGGCGCGCCAGGGTGATGGCGCGCACGTCGCGCTTGGTCAGCTGGCCGTCATGACGGAAGGCGCTGTCTGGCAGCCCGGGTACACGCGACATGCGCACGGCATCCGGGCTGGCCAGGCACTCGATGGCGACCAGGTTGAGGGCGGCAACTTCGCTGTGCGGCCAGTCCTCGGCTGTACCGCAGAGATGCTGCTCGGCCGCACCACCGAGGTGCTCCAGCACGTGCAGGCGGCTGGGCCCGAAGCCGCGCTCGCGCAGCAGTGCAGCGATGGCCACAGGGCTATCGCCGTCGTTGCTCAGCACCAGCAGGCGCTGGCCGCTGTACAGGTGTGCATTGAGCGCCGCCAACGGCCGTGCCACTACCGATACCACCTGCACGTCCTGCAGTGGCCAGCCCAGGCGGGCGGCGGCCAGAGCACAAGAGGAGGGCATCGACAGCACCTGCATCTCTTCGGCCGCCACCTGCCGCGCCAAACTGGCGCCGACGCCATAGAACATCGGGTCGCCGCTGGCCAGTACGCAGGTCGGCTCACCGCGCAGTGCCAGTAGCGGGGCGAGGGAGAAGGGTATTGGCCAGCCTTGCCGCTCGGCGCTGATGCAACGCGGCAGCAGGGCCAGCTGGCGCGGGCTGCCGATGATCCGCGTGGCGCCCAGCAGGGCGCGCCGGGCCTGCTTGCCCAGGCCGCTGAAGCCGTCTTCGCCGATGCCTACTACTGTCAGCCAGGGGGTCATGTGTTTCGTTCCGCCATTTTTTGGGGCCGCTTCGCGTCCCTTCGCGGGCAAGCCCACTCCCACAGGAACAGCACAGCCCTCGAATGCTGTGCAGTACCTGTGGGAGCGGGCTTGCCCGCGAAAAGGGCTACGCGGTCCTGAAATTCTGCTCAATCGCTGTTGAAGCTCGACCACCGGCTTTTCATGCCGCCGGACAAAGCAGGCATAATACCGCGCCTTCTACACTCAAGCGCATTTTCAGCGATTGCCGGACGCCCCTTTGACGCCAGCCAACATGCCCGTAGCATCACCCCGTCCCTCGGCCTGCCCGGGGTTGTGGCGCATCGTCAGCGCTCGTGACGGTGGCATCTGCCGCATCAAGCTGCCCGGCGGCCTGCTGCTGGCCGACCAAGCCGAGGCGGTGGCGGCGGCGGCCGAGCGATTCGCGGGCGGGGTGATCGAGGCCACCAACCGCGGCAATCTGCAGATCCGCGGTATCGGCAGCGATCATGCCGGGCTGGTCGCAAGCCTGCTGGCCGCCGGTCTCGGTCCGCGTGACGCGGCCAGCGATGACGTGCGCAACCTGATGCTCAGCCCCCTGGCGGGCCATGACCCGTCGATGCTGCTCGATGTACGCCCCCTGGCCGGGCAGATCCTCGACCTGCTGCAAGGTACGCCGCGCTTCCATCAGTTGTCGGCCAAGTTCGCCGTGCAGCTCGATGGGGGTGAAGGCGTGGCGATGCTCGATCACCCTCACGACCTGTGGCTCTCGGCACTGCGCCTGGAGCAGCGCGACTGGCTGGCATTTGGCCTGGCGAGCTGCCCGGCCGATGGCCCGGTACTGGGCGCGGTGCCGCTGGAGCAGGGGCTGGCGCTGGTGCGCGCGGTACTCGATCGCTTCCTCGACCTGGCCAGCCCGGAGCAGTCACGCATGCGCCAGCTGCTGCAAGGTTGCCCGGTCGAGGTCTTCATCGCCGGTCTCGGCTTGCAAGTCCGCCGTGATGCGGCCGTGCTCGAGTGGCGGCGCGAAGGCGCGCAAAACCCTTGGCTGGGAGCCGTGACACAACAGCAGGGCATGGCGTTGGGTGTCGCACCACCGCTGGGCCGCTTGTCACCGGCCATGTTGCGCGGCGTTGCCCGTGTGGCCCGCCAATGGGGTGACGGCAGCTTGCGCCTGAGCCCGTGGCAAAGCCTGATGCTCACCAACATCGCCGCAGCCGACCTGGAACATGCCCGCGTCGAGTTGTCAGCACTGGGCCTGCTCTGCCAGGCCGAGGAGCCCTTGGCGCGCGTGGTTGCCTGCACCGGCAGCAGTGGCTGCGCCAAGGGCCTGGCCGACACCAAGGCCGATGCTGTTGAGCTGGCGGCGCTGCTGGGCAGTGGCTTGCCCGGCAGCGTGCATCTGTCCGGCTGCCCCCGTTCCTGTGCCGTGGCCCATGTCGCCCCGGCCACCTTGCTGGCCCGTGCACCGGGCCGCTATGACCTCTATTTGCGTGACGCGCACCTGCCGGGCCTGGGTGCCCTGCGCGCCACCGGCCTTACCTTGAATGAAGCAGGCGCCATGCTCGCCCTGCCGACGGAGCACCTTGATGATTGACTACATCCGCGATGGTCAGGAGATCTATCGCAATTCCTTTCGGATCATCCGCGAGGAAGCCCGGCTCGAGCGGATCCCCGCCGACCTGGAAAAGCTCGCCGTGCGCGTGATCCATGCCTGCGGCATGGTCGATGCCATCGACGGCCTGCAGTTCTCCGAAGGTGCCGGCCGCGCCGGTCGTGAAGCCCTGGCCAATGGCGCGCCGATCCTCTGCGATGCGCACATGGTTGCAGAAGGCATCACCCGCGCGCGCCTGCCCGCCAACAACCCGGTGATCTGCACCCTGCGCGACCCGAGCGTGCCAGGCCTGGCCAAGGACGCCGGCAATACCCGCTCCGCCGTGGCCCTGGAGCTGTGGCGCCCCCACCTGGAAGGCAGTGTGGTGGTGATCGGAAACGCCCCGACCGCGCTGTTCTACCTGTTGGAGATGATCGATGCCGGTGCGCCCAAGCCCGCCCTGATCCTCGGTTTCCCGGTCGGCTTCGTCGGTGCTGCCGAGTCCAAGGCAATGCTCGCTGCCGACAGCCGCGGCGTGCCGTTCGTCATCATGCAAGGCCGCCTGGGCGGTAGCGCGATGGCCGCTGCCGCGGTCAACGCCCTGGCCACGGAGGTGGAGTGATGGCGCGCGGACGACTGCTGGGCCTGGGTGTAGGCCCTGGCGACCCTGAACTGATCACCGTCAAGGCGCTGCGCCTTCTGCGCGAGGCGCCAGTGGTGGCGTATTTCGTGGCCAAGGGCAAGCGCGGCAACGCCTTCGGCATCATCGAGGCGCACCTGCAAGCCGAGCAGACCTTGCTGCCGCTGGTATACCCGGTGACCACCGAGGCTCTGCCCGCGCCGCTGTCCTACGAACAGGTGATCAGCGATTTCTACGATGAAGCTGCCGTACAGGTGGCCGAGCACCTGGATGCCGGTCGCGATGTGGCCGTGATCTGTGAGGGTGACCCGTTCTTCTACGGCTCCTACATGTACCTGCACGACCGCCTGGCCCAGCAGCATGAGGCCGAGGTGGTCCCTGGCGTATGTTCGATGCTCGGTGGTGCCTCGGTACTGGGTGCGCCGCTGGTGTATCGCAACCAGAGCCTGTCAGTGCTGTCGGGCGTACTGCCCGCCGAAGAGCTCAAGCGCCGGCTGGCAGATGCCGACGCGGCGGTGATCATGAAGCTTGGCCGCAACTTCCCCAAGGTGCGCCAGGTGCTGGGCGAACTGGGCCTGGAAGGGCGCGCGCTGTATGTCGAGCGGGCGACCATGGCCAACCAGAAGATCGTGCCGCTGGATGAAGTGGACCCACAGTCCTCGCCGTACTTCTCGCTGATCATCGTGCCGGGGGAAAAATGGCAGGGCTGAACAGGCAACAGGCGCCGGCCATCGTCATTCTTGGCGGCGGCAGCCTGACTACGGCGCAGCGCATCCAGCAACGTTATCCACAGGCGAGCATTCATGGTTTGCGTGGCCGGGTCGAGGGCGCCGATCAGTATTACGACGGCTTCGGCGATACCTTGCGCGCGCTGTACCAGCAGGCCGTCCCGATCATCGCGCTGTGCGCCGCCGGTATCGTCATCCGCAGCCTGGCCAGCCTGCTCGACGAGAAAGGTGCGGAACCGCCAGTGTTGGCCGTGGCCGAGGACGGTAGCGCGGTGGTGCCGCTGCTGGGTGGCCTGAGCGGGGTCAATGTCATGGCCCGTGAACTCGGCGAGGCGCTGGGTGTGGCGGCCGCAATCACCACCAGTGGCGAACTACGCTTCGGCACCTGTCTGCTCAACCCGCCCGAGGGCTATGCCCTGGCAGACCTGGAGCAGGGTAAGCGCTTTGTCTCCGACCTGCTGGCCGGCGAGAGCGTGCGTGTCGAGGGGGATGCACCCTGGCTTGCGCAGGCGCAATTGCCAGCCAGTGACACGGCCCGGCGAACCATCCATGTTGGCTGTGACGCGCGCGTGGCCAGCCGTGACGAACTGCTGATCCACCCACGCTCCGTGGTGGTGGCGCTCGCCGCAGGCGGGCCTGGCCTGGCCGAGCAGGTGCGTGGCGCTTTGCGTGAGGCCGGCATTGCCGAGCCCTCCCTGGCTTGCCTGTTGGTCGCCGAGCAGGCGATGGCCGAGCCTTCCTTGCACGAGGCGGCTGCAGAACTGGGTGTCGTGCTGCGCTTCGCGGCAATGAACGGCACGTTGGCCAGCATGGCGGCCGAGGCGTTGCCCGAGGCTCGCCTTATCGAACAGTCGGGCCTGGTGATCGCATCGGCCGCACTGCCGGTCGACACGGCGCGCCTGGGTCGCAAGCGTGGTCGCCTGGCGGTGATCGGCTTGGGCCCAGGTGCGGCCGAGCTGATGGTGCCGGCGGTGAAAGCCGAGCTGGCGCGTGCCGAGGACATCCTCGGCTACGAGACCTACGTGCGCATGGCCGGGCCGTTCCGTGACGATCAGGTGCAGCACTGCACCGATAACCGTGAAGAGATGCAGCGTGCCCGCCATGCCTTCGAGCTGGCGGCCCAGGGGCGTTCGGTGGTGGTGGTGTCCTCGGGCGACCCGGGTGTGTTCGCCATGGCCGCCGCGGTGCTGGAAGCCCTGCATGCCTCCACGGACCCCGCCTGGCATCGGGTGGACCTGGAGATCCTGCCAGGCGTATCGGCTTCGCTGGCAACCGCCGCACAAGCCGGCGCGCCATTGGGGCACGACTTCTGCGTGATGTCGCTGTCGGATAACCTCAAGCCCTGGTCGATCATCGAAAAACGCCTGGACCTGGCTTCCCAGGCGGATCTGGTGCTGGCCTTCTACAACCCGATCTCCAAATCCAGACCTCATCAACTCGGTGTAGCGCTGGAGGTCGTGCGCCGGCACCGCGACGGGCAGACGCCCGTTGTGCTGGGCCGTGATATCGGCAGGCCGGGGCAGACCCTGAGGGTGGTGACGCTGGCCGAGCTGACGCCCGAGATGGTCGACATGCGCACGATGGTGCTGGTGGGTTCGTCGACCACCTGCACCTTTGCTCGCGTTGACGGTGGGCAGTGGGTCTACACCCCGCGCTGGTACCCGGTCGCGCGCTGAGTCCGAGGGCTAACCGACCAGGTAGCCCTTGATCCCGGTGAAGATGATCTGCGCCGCCAGGGCGCAGACGAACAGTCCCATCAAGCGGCTGACGATCTGCAGGCCCTGGTCCCCGAGCAGCTTTTCGATGCCGTGCGACAGGTACAGCACCAGGCCTACGGTGAAGCTGGCCAGGGCGATGCTGACGATGGCCAGCAGCTTGTCGTCCCAGTGCGGTTGGCCCACCCCCATCACCAGCAGTGCACCGATGGTGCCGGGGCCGACAGTGAGCGGGATGGTCAGCGGCACGATGGTCACGTCCTGCTGCACGTTGTCGGCCTGCACGGCCGGTTTGCCCTGGGCCATGCTTAACGCCGAAATGAACAGCACGCTGCCGGCACCGATGCGAAAGGCGTCGGCGGTGATGCCGAAAATACCGAAAATCACCCGGCCGAACAGGTACAGCAGCACGCTGGCTACCAGTGCGGCAAAGGCGACTTTCCAGGCCAGCTGTTTGCGCTCTTTGCTGGAGTGGCCGCGGGTCAGGCTGATGAAGCACGACAGCACGAAGAACGGGCTATAGAGCACCAGCATCTTCAGGTAGACACTGAACAACTCGTGGAGCATGGGATGGTCCTTGAGTGAGAAGCGTGGTGTGCAGGAGCGCGTTCGGCGTGGTCAAGAAGTATGCGCTGGGTCAGCCTTGGCTTCGCGCTGATTGGCCCAGTACTGGATCAACTCGCGCAACTGCGACAGCTCCACTGGCTTGGCCATGTGCCCATCCATGCCGGCCAGCCGCGCGCGTTCCTTGTGCTCTGCCAGTATATGCGCGGTCAACGCCACCACCGGGGTGCGCTGGCGCTGGTGGGTGGTTTCCCAGGCGCGCAACTGCTGGGTCGCGGAGAAACCGTCCAGCACTGGCATTTCGCAGTCCATCAGCACCAGGTCGTAACGCTGTGCCTTCATTGCCTGCAAGGCCTCCTCGCCGTTGCTGGCGGTATCGGGCTCCAGGTTGAGCTTGCCGAGCATGCCGCGGATGACCTTGGTCGAGATGCTGTTGTCTTCGGCCACCAGCACACGGAAGTCGCTCGGCAGCTCAAGCGTACTTTGCGTACCGGGTAGCGGAGACGGGACGGCCTGCTCGCGCCCGCGCTGGGCCAGTTCTTCGGCCAGGGTGGTCTTCAGCGTATAGCCGGCAACCGGTTTGGCGAGGATGCGCTTGACCCCGGCATTGCGCGCGATGACCTTGCTGGGCGCGTTGCTGATACCGGTGAGCATCACCACCAGGATGTCGTGGTTCAGGCTCGGGTCTTCCTTGATCTTGGCCGCCAGCTGCATGCCGGTCATGCCTGGCATGTTCTGGTCCAGCAACACGGCGTCGAAGTAGTCGCGCAGGTGCGCCTTGGTTCGCAGCAGGGCCAACGCCTCCTTGCCGGACGGCACCGCGCTGACATTCATGCCCCAGGCGCTGCACTGTTGCACCAGCACCTTGCGGCAGGTGTCGTTGTCGTCCACCACCAGGACCCGGGCGTCGCGCAACGGGCCGTCGAGGTCTGCCGGTGGCTGCTCCAGGCGTGACGGGTCGAGTGGCAAGGTCAGCCACAGGGTGTTGCCCATGCTGGTGCTGCTCTTGATGCCGAACTCGCCTTGCATCAGGCCGATCAGCTGCTTGGCGATAACCAGCCCGAGGTGGCCGCCAAGCTTGTTGCTGGAGAGGAAGTGGTGGCTGTGCAGCTCGGCCTGCAGCAGGGCTTCGCGCTCGGCAGCAGGCAGCGGCTCGCCACTGTCCTGCACGGCAATGCGCAGGCGCGGGATTTCGCCGCGCTGGTCCAGTGCCACCACCAGCAGGATCTCGCCCTGGGAAGTGTTCTTCAGGGCATTTTCCAGCAGGCTCGACAGCGCCTGGCGCAGGCGTGTCGGGTCACCACTGATGACCCGCGGTACCTGCGGCTGGGTGAAGCTGATCAGCTCGATGTTCTGCTGCTCGGCCTTGGCGCGGAAAATGTTCAGGCAGTCTTCGATCAAGGCGTTCAGGTCGAACTGCACGTCATCCAGTTCGATCTGCCGCGACTCCAGCTTGGAAATGTCGAGAATCTCGTTGATCAGCGTCAGCAGCTCGTTGCCGGCGCTATGGATGGTCTGCACATAGTCGCGCTGCTTGACCGACAACGGCGTGCCGAGCAACAGCTCGGTCATGCCCAGCACACCGTTCATGGGGGTGCGGATTTCGTGGCTGATCTTGGCCAGGAACTCCGCTTTCGCATTGATCTCGGCATCGCTGGCCGCCAGTGCACGGCTGGCACTGAAGCGTTCTTCGCTGATGCGCCGCAGGCGCTCGCTGACGGCCAGGTTGAGCAGCAGGCCGCTGACCACCGTCATGCCCAGCAGGATGCACAGCAGCCAGGGTGTCGAGGTGCGGGTCAGGCCGAGCAGGGCCGGCAGCAGCACCAGGCCGCCAAGGTTGAACACCAGCATGGCGATGCTGAACAGCCGTGCGGGGGCATAGCCCTTGTACCAGTGGTAGCTGCTGGCCAGCAGCATGGTCACACTACCGATGGCCAAAAGGGCATAGGTCATCAGGTTGAGCGGCAAGGTGTCGACGAACAGCAGGATCAGGCCGCTGACCGCAGCGACCAGCATTTCGCCCTGCAGCAGGCGGTTAAGCCGCGGTGAGTTGCGGGGTGCGAAGAAATGTTGCGTGAAATACAGCCCTGACAGCCCGGCCAACACCAGGGTCAGATAGGCGGCGGGAGTTTGCGCGCTGTGCCACAGGTGCCACCACGGGCCGCTGAGGTTAAGCAGAATCAGGCCGCTGAGCATCATCAGCCCGTGGTAAAGGGCGAGATACAGCGTGGTGCTTGAACGGGTATAGAGGAAGCGGATCAGGTTGTGCAGGATGAGCATCACCAGACCGCCGAACAGCATGCCGAACAGCAACGGTTGGCTATGGTCGGAGGCGGCTACCGCTGCAGGCTCCAGGCTTATCGCCGGGCGCAGTTGGTGCTCCGAGACCAGACGCAGGTAGATGTCCAGCGAGTGCTGGCTGTTGGGCAAGGGTAATACATGGTCGCTGCCGCGCAGGGTCGGGCTGCCATTGCCATTGCCGGCCTGGCGGCCATGGTGCAGCTGGCGCAGCAGCCTGTCGCCATCAAGGGCGTACAGATCGAGGCGGGACAGGTCGGGGGCGAAGATGCGCAGCAGCTGCTCCTGGTCACCCGGCTCCAGGCGATAGTGCAACCACAAGGCCTGTTCGGCCGGTGCTGCATCGAGCTCGCCAAGGGTGGTCGGGCTGAACTGGCTGCGATAGCGATCGGAGCGCACGTCGCTCAATTGCAGGTTGGCCTGTTCATCGAGCAGAGCGGACCAGCCTCCGCCCTGTTCGGCCGAAGCCGGCAACAGGCAGAACAAGGTCAGCAAGCTGACGATCAGAGCTGTGGCAATCCGAAGCCGACGCACTACGAGATCCCTTCCTAGCCGATGTGCCAGATACTAACTATGCGCGGCGCGCCAAGTCGAAGGCAAGGCCCCTCGGGGCCCTGTCGACGAGCCGGATACCGCAGGCGCGAGGTGCTGTGGCGCGCTGCGGCAAACCGGTACAACTTACTGCTGGTGCTCACCGCGCTCGCGGGCGATGGCCCGGTAGCCGATGTCGGTGCGGTAGAAGCTGCCGTTCCAGCTCACTTCCTTGGCCAGGCGGTAGGCCTGCTGCTGGGCATCGGCAACGCTGGCACCCATGGCGGTGGCGCAGAGCACACGGCCGCCGTTGGTGACAACCTGGCCGTCCTTCAGCGAAGTCCCGGCATGGAACACCTTGCCTTCGATCTTGGCCGCGGCATCCAGGCCATTGATCACGTCGCCCTTGGCATAGTCGCCCGGGTAACCGCCGGCAGCCAGCACCACGCCCAGGCTCGGACGCGGGTCCCACTGTGCTTCGACCTTGTCCAGCGCTTTGGCAAAGGCAGCTTCGACCAGCAGCACCAGGCTCGACTCCAGGCGCAGCATGACGGGCTGGGTCTCAGGGTCGCCGAAGCGGCAGTTGAACTCGATGACCTTGGGGTTGCCCGCCTTGTCGATCATCAGGCCGGCATACAGGAAGCCAGTGTAGACGTTGCCTTCCTCGGCCATGCCGCGCACGGTCGGCCAGATCACCTGGTCCATCACGCGCTGGTGCACGTCCGGGGTAACCACCGGGGCAGGGGAGTAGGCGCCCATGCCGCCGGTGTTCGGGCCGGTGTCCTGGTCGCCGACGCGCTTGTGGTCCTGGCTGGTGGCCATTGGCAGCACGTTGTGGCCGTCGACCATGACGATGAAGCTGGCTTCCTCGCCGTCGAGGAACTCTTCGATGACCACACGCGAACCGGCCTCGCCGAAAGCGTTGCCAGCCAGCATGTCACGCACGGCGGCTTCGGCTTCTTCCAGGGTCATGGCGACGATCACGCCCTTGCCTGCGGCCAGGCCGTCGGCCTTGATCACGATCGGTGCGCCTTTTTCCTGCAGGTAAGCCAGGGCCGGCTCGATCTCGGTGAAGTTCTGGTAGTCGGCGGTCGGGATCTTGTGGCGTGCCAGGAAGTCCTTGGTGAAGGCCTTGGAGCCTTCCAGCTGGGCCGCACCCTTGGTCGGGCCAAAGCAGTCCAGGCCACGGCTGCGGAACAGGTCGACCACGCCGATCACCAGCGGCGCTTCCGGGCCGACGATTGTCAGGTCGACGTTCTTCTCGGCGAAGTCGGCCAGTTGCTCCAGCGCGCAGACGTCGATGGCGACGTTCTCGCATTTTGGCTCGATGGCGGTGCCGGCGTTGCCCGGGGCAACGAAGACCTTCTCGACGCGTGGGTCCTGGGCGACTTTCCAGGCCAGGGCGTGCTCACGGCCGCCGCTGCCGATGATCAAAACTTTCATGTCAAAACCTCGAAATCTGTCGAACGAGAGGCATGGCCTCTCGCTGTACGAGGTCGCAATGAAGCAGGTAGATGCAAGGCGGGGCCGGTTCCGATGAGCGGAGTTGCCTTCTGGCAATGAGCATCAGCGGAACCGGCCCCAACTCAGCAGATGCCTGCTTCAGTGCGGCCGATTGCCGTAAATCAGTGGCGGAAGTGGCGCATGCCGGTGAACACCATGGCGATACCGGCTTCGTCAGCGGCAGCGATGACTTCGGCATCGCGCATCGAACCACCCGGCTGGATCACGGCGCTGATACCCACTTTAGCCGCATTGTCGATGCCGTCACGGAACGGGAAGAACGCGTCCGATGCCATGACCGCACCCTGCACCTGCAGCCCGGCATGCTCGGCCTTGATGGCGGCGATGCGGGCGGAGTTGACGCGGCTCATCTGGCCGGCGCCGACACCGATGGTCTGGCGCTGCTTGGCGTAGACGATGGCGTTGGACTTGACGAACTTGGCCACTTTCCAGGCGAAGACCAGGTCGTGGATCTCTTGCTCGGTCGGTGCGCGTTTGGTGACGATCTTCAGGTCATCGGCGGTGATCATGCCGATATCGCGGCTCTGCACCAGCAGGCCACCGTTGACGCGCTTGAAGTCCCAACCGGCAGCACGCTCGGCTGGCCACTCGCCGCATTCCAGCAGACGCACGTTCTGCTTGGCAGCCACCACGTCGCGGGCAGCCTGGGAGATTTTCGGCGCGATGATCACTTCGACGAACTGACGGTCGACGATGGCTTGGGCGGTTTCGCCGTCCAGTTCGCGGTTGAAGGCGATAATGCCGCCGAACGCCGACTCGGTGTCGGTGGCGTAGGCCAGGTCGTAGGCCTTGCGGATACCGCCTTCGTCTTCAGGTACCACGGCCACGCCGCATGGGTTGGCGTGCTTGACGATGACGCAGGCTGGCTTGACGAAGCTCTTCACGCACTCCAGCGCGGCGTCGGTGTCGGCCACGTTGTTGAACGACAGTTCCTTGCCCTGCAGCTGCACGGCAGTGGAGATGCTGGCTTCGCCTTTCTTGGCTTCAACGTAGAACGCCGCGCTCTGGTGCGGGTTCTCGCCGTAGCGCATTTCCTGGGCCTTGACGAACTGGCTGTTGAAGGTGCGCGGAAACTCGCTGCGCGCTTCGGTGCTCAGGGTCTCTTTGGCCTGGTCGATGGTGCCCATGTAGTTGGCGATCATGCCGTCGTAGGCGGCAGTGTGCTCGAACGCCTTGAGCATCAGGTCGAAGCGCTGGGCGTAGGTCAGGCCGCCGGCCTTGAGGCCTTCCAGCACGCCGGCGTAGTCGCTGGCGTTGACCACGATGGCGACATCCTTGTGGTTCTTGGCTGCCGAACGGACCATGGTCGGGCCGCCGATATCGATGTTCTCGATGGCGGTCGGCAGGTCACAGCCAGGCTTGGAAATGGTGGCTTCGAACGGGTACAGGTTGACTGCAACCAGGTCGATCGGCTTGATGCCGTGCTCGTTCATGATGGCGTCGTCAGTGCCGCGGCGGCCGAGAATGCCACCGTGGATCTTCGGGTGCAGGGTCTTGACCCGGCCATCCATCATTTCGGCGAAGCCAGTGTAGTCGGCCACTTCCACCGCGTTCACACCGTTGTCCTTGAGCAGCTTGTAGGTGCCGCCGGTGGACAGGATCTCGACCCCAAGCTGTTGCAGCTCACGGGCGAATTCGAGGATACCGGTCTTGTCGGAGACGCTGATCAGGGCGCGGCGGACTGGCAGGCGGGTAGTCTGGTCGGTCATTTCGGGTTCCAATAACGCGGTGGAGTCAGCAAAAAAGGCGTCTCTTCGCAGAGGCCGCCTTTTCTGATTGGGATTCTGGCTTACAGCAAATCGTATTGCTTGAGCTTCTTGCGCAGGGTGCCACGGTTGAGCCCGAGCATCTCGCTGGCCTTGGTCTGGTTGCCCTTCACGTAGTTCATCACGCTTTCGAGCAGGGGCGCCTCGACTTCGGAGAGCACCAGGTTGTACACGTCGGTGACGGTCGCGCCTTCCAGGTGTGCGAAGTAGTTGTGCAGCGCCTTCTCGACGCTGTCACGAAGGGTCTGACCCTCTTCGCTTGGCGTGTTGAGGTGCTGTTTGAGGTTGGCGTTGTCGCTCACGGGCGTTGTTCCACTCACTAATGTCTCGGTCATCATCGTCATGCGGCCACCCCTTGTCCGTCCTCTGTCTCAAGGCTCTGTCGACGTTCGCTGAAATACGCGCGAACGTTGGCGCACTGCGCTTGTGTGTCTTCCAAAGCGTTGAACCGGGAGCGAAACTCCTTGCCGCCGGGTCGTGTTGCCAGGTACCAGCCCACGTGCTTGCGGGCGATACGCACGCCCATCACATCGCCATAGAAGGCATGCAGCGCGGCCAGGTGTTCCAGCAGGATGCGTTCCACTTCGTCCAACTGCGGGGCCGGCAAATGCTGGCCAGTCCCCAAAAAATGTTCGATCTCGCGAAAGATCCAAGGCCGCCCCTGGGCAGCCCGGCCAATCAGCAAGCCGTCTACCCCGGTGGCATCCAGCACCGCCCGGGCCTTTTCTGGCGAAGTGATATCGCCATTGGCGAAAACCGGAATCGACACCGCCTGCTTGATGGCAGCGATGGTGTCGTATTCGGCTTCGCCGGTGTACAGGTCGGCGCGTGTGCGGCCATGCACCGCCAGCGCCTGGATACCGGCCTGTTCGGCGATCTTCGCCACGTTCAGGCCGTTCTTGTTCGCCCGGTCCCAGCCGGTGCGGATTTTCAGCGTCACCGGTACGTCCACCGCGCCGACCACGGCGTGGAGGATTTCGGCGACCAGAGCTTCATCTCTCAATAAAGCAGAGCCTGCAGCTTTGTTGCAGACTTTTTTTGCCGGGCAGCCCATGTTGATATCGATGATCTGGGCACCTGCCTCGACGTTGGCCCGGGCTGCCGCCGCCATCATCTGCGCATCACCGCCGGCGATCTGTACCGAGCGTGGCTCGGGATCACCTTCATGGATGCGGCGCAGGCTGGACTTGCGGCTGTTCCACAGGCTCATGTCGCTGCTGACCATTTCCGACACCACCATGCCGGCGCCCAGGCGCTTGCAAAGTGTACGGAAAGGCTGGTCCGTGACCCCGGCCATGGGCGCGAGGATCAGGTTGTTGCGTAGTGTGTATGGGCCGATGCGTACCGCCGACATAGGTGTTCCCTGTTGTGGGGCCGAATCATGGGAGTCCGAAAAAGGGTTGGCATGATACCCGCTCTCGGTGACCGGATAAAGATGGATTTGGATAAATTCTGAACAACTGCAGCCTTATGCCCGAGGGTTTGCGACTGCATGCTGGCGCCGACAAACCGGCAGCCAGCCTTGGGTCGTCACTCCGGGGAGCGGAAGCTGAGACTGTAGTTCACGGCCTTGGGGCCTGGGTCGAGAATATCCAGGGCGATGTGGATCGGCGTCTGGCTGGGCATTTCGCCGCGCCCGGCCAGTTCACCCGACAGGTACTCGCTGGGCTTGAACCGACGGCTGGCGATCAGCTGCCCGTTGAGGTCGGCGAAACGCAGCTCCAGCAGCGGGAACGGCTGGGCGAACGGTGCGCGGTTGTAGATGATCGCATCGACGATCAGCGCGCCCTTGAAGTCCGGGTGGCTGCGCACCACCAGGTTGCTGCTCTTGATCCTGCCGATATCGACGCGAGTCGGCACCTGGCAGCCGAACATCGGGCACAGTTGCTGGAAGATTGGCCGGTACTGGTCCTGGCGTGCCAGCTCGTCGAAGTGGAACCACACGTACTGGAATGCCAGCAGGCCAGCGGCCAGCAGGGTCAGGAAGCTCCACAGCAGGCGCTTGCCCCAGTTGGGCCGGGGTTTTTCCCAACCCAGTTGCAGCGGATCGTCGACCACGTCGACCAGCGGCTCCTTGCGTGACGGGCGCTCAGGCTTGGCGGCGAAGCCAGGCTCCAGGCGCTCGCCGGGCAAAGGCTCGAGCGGGTCTTCATCGCGTGCTGACAAATGGAGGTCGGTGTCATCGTCGTCACGGGCGCTCAGGCCCTTTTCGTGAATGACGTCGTCATCGTGCTCGTCGAACCGTTGCGTGGGCTCTGGCTCGGCAGCGTGTTGCGCCGGCGGTTCGTCGTCGAGGTCCAGGTCCAGGTTGCCACCGAGGGTCGGCTCGGTGCGGTCGCCCGGCTCCGGCTCCAGGGGCTGCTCGTCCAGCAGCACCGGCGCCGGGTCATGGGCCGCGAGCGGTTCATGGCGGTCGTCGGTCGCGGTGCCGAACAGTTCATCATCGTGCTCATCGGTAGCCGGCTCGTCGCGCCGGGCCTGCAGGGCGCCGGCCTTGGCATCCGGACTCGGTTCGGCAGGCTCGCTACGGCGTTCGAGGCGGGCGAGCTCCTGGTCCAGGTCGAGTTCATCCAGGGCCTGGGCGGTGATGGCCCAGTCCTCTTTCTCGACCGGCGGCGGCTCGCTGGCGACCTGTTCAGGCGCTGCGACCGGTTCGACCACCGCAGGGGGTTGCGCCTCGGGGGCAATGCCGGCCTTCGCACGGTTCTGCTCCAGCAACTGCTTGGCCGCATTGAACACCTGCAGGCAGTGACCGCAGCGCACGACGCCGCGAGCCACGCTCAACTGGTGATGGGTGACGCGAAAGCTGGTCTGGCAATGCGGGCACTGGGTGACGAAACTGTCGGTCATGCGGCAATCCGGGAGCTGTGCAGAGAACTATTCTAGGCCCGCTTAGCGGCGCCGACCACTGATGCGCACCCAGCCGTCGCGCACGACGATCGGGTCCAGATCAAAGTCGGCAGCGTAGGCGGCAGCCACTTCCTCACCCTGTTCGGCGAGGATGCCCGAAAGGGCCAGCAGCCCACCTGGACGGACCAGGCCGGACAGCTGCGGTGCCAGCGATACCAGCGGGCCGGCGAGAATGTTGGCGACCAGCACGTCGGCCTGCATGGCCGGCATGTGCTCGGGCAGGAACAGCGCCAGCTTTTCGTCGGCGATGCCGTTGCGCTGGGCGTTGTCACGGGAGGCTTCGATGGCCTGCACGTCGATGTCGGTACCGACAGCCTCGCGCGCGCCCAGCAGCAGGGCGGCGATGGCGAGGATGCCCGAGCCGCAGCCGAAGTCCAGCACCTGGGTGTCTTGCAGTTGCTGGCCGTCGAGCCATTCCAGGCACAGTGCGGTGGTCGGGTGGGTGCCGGTGCCGAACGCCAGGCCCGGGTCGAGCAGCAGGTTGACCGCGTCCTGTTCCGGGGCCTCGTGCCAGCTCGGCACGATCCACAGGCGCTGGCCAAAGCGCATCGGCTGGAAACCGTCCATCCAGCTGCGCTCCCAGTCCTGGTCTTCGATCACTTCGGCCTGGTGCTCGGGCAATTCGGCGCCGGTAAGCAATTGCAGGTGGGCGAATACCGCCTCAGGTTCGGCGTCGGCTTCGAACAATGCCAGCAAGTGAGTGTGTGACCACAGCGGGGTGGTGTTGAGGTCGGGTTCGAAGATCGGCTGGTCTTCGGCGTCCATGAACGTGACCGATACGGCGCCGACTTCGAGCAGGGCGTCTTCGTAGGTTTCGGCTTGTTCCGGGCTGATGGCCAGGCGTACTTGCAGCCAAGGCATGGCGGGCACCTTTGGTAAATCTGACAGGGGCAGCCCGAGGCTGCGAGAAGCCTGGCAGTTTACGCGAGTGCGGGGGGTTTGTAGAGGTATGGCGGGGGACCGCGTCGCCTTCTTCGCGGGCAAGCCCGCTCCCACAGGTTATCCAGGGTTTTCAAGCTCTTTGGAGATCCTGTGGGAGCGGGCTTGCCCGCGAAGAGGCCGGGACAGGCAGTCGAGAGGGTCAATGCTTGCGAAGGAACTCCAGCAGCCTCTGGTTCACCTGCTCCGCCGCCTCCATCTGCACCATATGCCCGACCCCGGGCACCACCAGCACCTCGGCCTCGACCCCGTCGGCATGCACCGCCGGAATGATCGCGTCCTCGGCCCCCCAGATCACCAGCGCCGGGTGCTGCCCCAGCATCCCACGCAGGTCATGCCGCTGGTGGTCACCGTCTGCCAGTGCCGACCCCAGCTGGCGCAAGGCGTCATCCACGCCTTCCAGGCGCTTGAACTTGAGCATGTCCTCGAGCATCTGCCGGGTCACCAGCCCAGGGTCGGCAAACAGCTGCACCATCTGCGGTTTCAGCGCATTGCGGTTGGCGGCGGTGACGAAACCTTGCAGGTACTGGCCATTGATCGTCTCACCCAGCCCGGCACTGGCCACCAGGCTCAGGCTCGCCACCCGCTGTGGCGCCAGGCGCGCCACATTCAGGCTGACCGCGCCGCCCATGGAGTGCCCGGCCAGGTGGGCCTTGGCAATGTCCAGATGATCGAGCAGGGCCAGCACAGTTTCGCTCAACTCATCCAGATCACCTTTTGCCAGGGCCTTGGCCGATTCACCATGCCCCGGCAGGTCCAGGGCGATGACTCGACGCTCGGCCGCCAATACCGGGTGGTTGAACAGCCAATTGTTGAGGTCGCCGCCAAAACCGTGCACCAGCACCAGCGGCGTGCCACCTTCGCCCAGCTCGAACCAGCGCAGCAGGCGCCCGGCCACCTCGGCTTTTTGCGGTAGTGGCCCCTGGGCCTGGTCGGCACCACCTTCGGCGACGAACTCGGCCTGGAAGCGTTGCACCACGGCATCGATTTCCGACTCCTCGGCTTCACCCTCCACCACCACCGCCAGCAGTGCACCGACCGGCAAGGTTTCGTCGGGCCGGGCCACCTGGCGGCGCAGCACGCCGCTGAACGGCGCCTCGACGCTGCTGCTGATCTTGTCGGTCTCGACGTCCAGCACCTCGTCGCCCTTGCTGATTTCATCGCCCTCCTGCTTGAGCCAGGCGTCCACCCGGCCTTCGGTCATCGACAAGCCCCACTTGGGCATGGTCAGGGTATGGATCTGGCTCATGCGGCACTCCTTGCGGCTTCGATCACCTTGCGCACGGCCGCTTCGACCTTCGCCGCGTCAGGGATGTACAGGTCTTCCAGGGCATCGGAGAACGGCACCGGGGTGTGCGGCGCAGTGACCATCTCGATCGGGCCCTTGAGCGCGGCGAAGGCCTTTTGCGCGACCAGTGCGCTGATATCGGTGGCCATCGAGCAGCGCGGGTTGGCTTCGTCGATCACCACCAGGCGGCCGGTCTTCTCCACGCTTTCGAGAATGCTGTCCTCGTCCAGCGGGCTGGTGGTGCGCAGGTCCAGCACTTCGCAGTCGATGCCCTGGCGGGCCAGGTTGTTGGCCGCTTCCATGGCTACGTGGACCATGCGCCCGTAGGTCACCAGGGTCACGTCGTCGCCGTCGCGCAGAAAGTTGGCCTCGCCGAACGGCACGGTGTACACCTCTTCCGGTACCTCGCCTTGCATGCTGTAGAGCAGCTTGTGCTCGCAGAAGATCACCGGGTCGTTGTCGCGTATCGCCTGGATCAGCAGCCCCTTGGCGTCATATGGTGAAGACGGGCAGACCACCTTGAGGCCGGGGATGTGGGTCCATAGCGAGGTAAGCATCTGCGAGTGCTGGGCCGCAGCGCGCAGGCCGGCGCCGTACATGGTGCGCATCACCAGCGGGGTGACCGCCTTGCCGCCGAACATGTAGCGGAACTTGGCGGCCTGGTTGAGGATCTGGTCCAGGCAGCAGCCGGCAAAGTCGACGAACATCAGCTCGCACACCGGGCGCAGGCCCTGGGTGGCGGCACCGACGGCGGCACCGACGTAGCCGATTTCCGACAGCGGTGCATCGAGCACGCGCCCCGGGAACTGGTGGTACAGGCCTTTGGTGACGCCGAGCACGCCACCCCAGGCGTCATCCTCGCCCGGGGCACCCGCGCCACCGGCTACGTCTTCGCCAATGATGAACACGCTGGTGTCGCGGCGCATTTCTTGGGCCAGGGCTTCGTTGATGGCCTGCTGATAGCTGATTTTTCTAGCCATGGTAGTTCTCCTGTTGTTCTTGTTGTCCGGGCTCAGGGGTAGCTGACGTAGACGTCGCTGAGCAGGTCGGCGGGCTGCGGCTTGGGGTCGGCTTTGGCGCGGCGCACGGCGTCTTCGATCAGGTCGTCGACACGGGCGTCGATGGCGTCCAGTTGCGCTGCCTGCAGCAGGCCGGCACGGGTGGTCTTGCTGCGGAACTGCAGCAGGCAGTCGCGGGATTCGCGCAGGTTCTTCACCTCGTCAGGGGCGCGGTAGGTCTGTGCGTCCCCTTCGAAGTGGCCGTAGTAGCGGCTCAGCTTGACCTCGATCAGCGACGGGCCTTGCCCAGAACGGGCGCGCTCGATGGCGGCGCCGGCGGCCTCGTGCACGGCAAAGAAGTCGAAGCCGTCGATGGTCACGCCTGGCATGCCGAAACCGGCGGCGCGGTCGGCGATGTGGTCGCAGGCCACCGACCAGGTCGAGGCGGTGGCTTCGGCGTAGCCGTTGTTTTCGGCGACGAAGATGCACGGCAGGTTCATGATCGAGGCCAGGTTCATTGCCTCGAACACCGCGCCCTCGTTGGAAGCGCCGTCACCGAAGAAGGCCACGGCCACGTTGTCATTGCCCTTGATCTTGGCCGCCAGGGCGGCGCCGGCCACCAGTGGTGCGCCGGCACCGACGATGCCGTTGGCACCGAGCATGCCTTTTTCCAGGTCGGCGATGTGCATCGACCCCCCCTTGCCGCCGCACACGCCGGTTTTCTTGCCGTAGATCTCGGCCATCATGCCGTACACGTCGACACCCTTGGCGATGCAGTGGCCATGGCCGCGGTGGGTCGAGGCGATGCAGTCGCTGTCGCGCAGGTGCGCCATGACCCCGGCGGCGGAGGCCTCTTCGCCGGCATACAGGTGGACGAAACCGGGAATCTCGCCCGTGGCGAACTCCACGTGCAGGCGTTCTTCGAAGGCGCGGATGGTGCGCATCACTTCATAGGCATGCAGCAATTGCTCTGAACTGAGGTGAGTGGACATCTTGTTGTTCTCCAGGGTTGTCTCAACACGGGGTTGCAGGGTGCAGCCGATGGCCGCGCGGGACGGCCAACAGATGATGACGGGCGGCATGTGCCAGCACGGCCTCGACGTCGACGGTCAACGGGCCTTGCAGGTCGAGGGTGATGGTCGGGGTGTCGTGTTCGGCGAACTCGATCTCGCGCTCGCCATCCAGGGCCAGGGTGCCGGCGGTGAGGCTCAGGCGATGGGCCACGCCCGGGCTGAGCGTGCCGCTGGCGGTGATGCCACAGCCTTGCAGCAGGCCGGGGGCCAGTGGGGCGAGCAGGGCCTGTTCGGCACCGGGGTTGAGCCGTACCCAGGCGCCGTGGGGTTCATGGCGAGCCACCGGTTGCCACAGCCCGCAGAGCGCAGACAGGCCAATGGCGTGGGGCTCGGCGAAGCAGGCGAAGATTTCGCTGAGGTCTTCGCTGCGGCTCAGTGCGCGAGCGCCGATGAAGCGTTGCGGCGACACCGCCACTTCGACCAGCGCCCACTCACACAGCTGTTGCTGCGGTACCTTCACCAGCAGCCGCTTGTTGCGGCGCAGGCCGATGCTGGCCGGTACCCGGCCGCCAGCGAGCAAGCCGCCAGCAAGGCCTGCGCTGGTGGCTTCGCGCAGCTCCGGGAAGGCATTGTTGGTGCCGGTGGACAGGGTCAGCAGGGGCGTGTCACCAGCCTCGGCCGCCACGGCCTTGTGCGTGCCGTCGCCGCCCAGCACGGCGATCATTGCCACGCCGCGTTCGACCATCTGCCGGGTGGCCAGGCGGGTGTCGCTGACAGTCTGGGTCAATGGCAGGTCGAGCAGTACCAGGCGCGGCCAGTGCTGGTCCTGTGCCACGGGGCCGAGGCTGGCCTTGAGCACGGCGGCGGCAATCCCGGTCATGTCGGTGGGCAGCAGCACTTCTGCGACGCCCGTGGCACCGAAGGCGCCGAGCAGGCGCTGGATGACCGAGGCCTTGTCGGTGCTGGAGTAGAGCCCGGCGTTGCTGGTCAGGCGACGCAGGTCGCGGCCGGAGGCAGGGTTGGCAATGATCCCGATGGTCGGGGCGGGCTGCGGCATGGCACACCTCGTGTTCTTGTTTGCCTAGGCTTGAGCAAGGCGGGTGCCAGCTTTCTTCGCGTGCCCTGCAAGCGCCGTTGCAGAGCGGTTAAATGGCTATCGGGCA
Organism: Pseudomonas sp. SMN11; assembly: GCF_052041945.1. NCBI lineage: Bacteria > Pseudomonadati > Pseudomonadota > Gammaproteobacteria > Pseudomonadales > Pseudomonadaceae > Pseudomonas > Pseudomonas sp. SMN11. The sequence goes on from NZ_JBKGGW010000016.1 coordinate 111,107, forward strand.
AGGCTGCAGTGGCGATTGCCTGAGACGCTGCGTGCCAGCATCGTCGAGCGTTTACCGGGAGGCTGAGACGCTGCGTCTCAAGCCCACCGGTAATCACGCGGCGCTTGTCGGGACATGCCGGCAGGCGCTTAATGGCCGCACAACGACAAGAACAAACAGGAACCGGAGGCCCCATGCTTGCCGCGAACTCCCGAGCCCATGTCGATTGCGTCAGCCGGGTGTTGAAGAACGCCGACCGCCTGCCCCAGGCGCCGGTGCCGCCGCTGATCCTCGATTCATGGCGCCGTTCCATGGAGCTGTACCGTCTTGACCCCGGGTCCCAGCAGGGGCCGCGTATCCTTTCCCAAACCCTGCTCAACGAATGCCGCGAGCGCGCCGAACTGTTCCTGCGCATTGCCAGCGATGCCGTGGCGCGCCTGCATGCGCGGGTGCGCGGCGCCGACTATTGCGTGCTGCTGACCGATGCTTTGGGGCGCACCATCGATTACCGGGTCGAATCGGTCATCCGCAACGATTGCCGCAAGGCCGGCCTGTACCTGGGCACCTGCTGGTCCGAGGGCGAGGAGGGCACCTGTGGCGTGGCGGCGGTGCTGACCAGCAAGGCGCCGGTCACGGTGCACAAGCGCGATCACTTTCGTGCCGCGTTCATCGGCCTGACCTGCACGGCGGCGCCGGTATTCGACCCACAGGGTGAACTGCTCGGTGTGGTGGATGTGTCGGCCCTGCAATCACCGGACGACCGTCGCAGCCAGCACCTGATCCTGCAATTGGTGGAGCAGACCGCGCGCGAGATCGAGAATGCCTTTTTCATGCACAGCGCCCAGGGCCACTGGGTGATGCGCGCCCATGGCACGCCGGGCTATGTGGAGAGCCAGCCCGACTACCTGCTGGCCTGGGATGTCGACGGCCGCCTGCAGGCGATCAACAGCCTGGCCCGCGAGCGCTTGCTGGCACGGCACGGGCGTTTGCCTGAACACATCGGTGAGCTGTTCGACATGGCCCAGCTGCGCCGCGCCAACGAGGCCTCGGCCCAGCGCTTGCCAGGTTGGGGCGGGTTGTACGGGCGGGTCAGCGCGCCCCACCGGCGGGGGCGGGCGCAACCCTTGCAGCATGCGCAGGATGCGCGCATCGAACAGCACTTGCGGTTGGCCACAAGGGTCAAGGATTGCAACCTGGCGGTGCTGGTGCAGGGTGAAACCGGTGCCGGCAAGGAAGTCTTCGCGCGCCAGCTGCACCAGCAGAGCCGGCGCCGTGAAGGGCCGTTCGTCACGCTGAACTGTGCAGCCATCCCCGAGAGCCTGATCGAGAGCGAACTGTTCGGCTATGTCGCCGGGGCGTTCACCGGTGCGTCGAGCAAAGGCATGCAGGGGCTGTTGCAGCAGGCGGATGGCGGCACCTTGTTCCTCGACGAAATAGGCGACATGCCGCTGCACCTGCAGACCCGCCTGCTGCGGGTGCTGGCCGAAGGCGAAGTGGCGCCGCTGGGCGCTGCGCGGCGGGAGCGGGTAGATATCCAGGTGATCTGTGCGACCCACCGCGACCTGGCGGTGATGGTGAGTGAAGGGCGTTTCCGTGAGGACCTGTATTTCCGCCTGGCCAATGCCCGTTTCGAGTTGCCGCCGCTACGGGAGCGGGAGGACCGGTTGGGCCTGATTCATCAGTTGCTGACTGAGGAGGCAGAGGTTTGCGGAGTTGAGGTGGTGCTGGCCGACGACGCGCTACAGGCGCTGCTGGTGTACCGCTGGCCGGGGAATTTGCGCCAGCTGCGGCAGGTGTTGCGCTATGCCTGTGCGGTCAGCGAGGGCGGGCAAGTGTGCCTGGAGAACCTGCCGCAAGAGGTGCGGGGTGATGCCGTGCCTGCGGCTGAGGCTGGCGTGTCGAGCCCGGCTCGGCAGTTGCTGCTCGATGCCCTGATCCGTCATCGGTGGAAACCGGCGGAGGCGGCGCGGGCGTTGGGGATATCGCGAGCGACCTTGTATCGACGGGTGCATGAGCACCGGATCGAGATGCCGCGGATGAAGGGGTAGGAGCGGGGGGGGGGGGGGGGGGGGGGGGGGGGGGG
>NZ_JBKGGW010000017.1:0-112012 GCF_052041945.1 Pseudomonas sp. SMN11
AACCACCGAGATCTACACCACCAATAGTTCGTCGGCAGCGTCAGGTGTGGAGAAGAGACAGGCGCCATACCCCTCAAGGCATGCACCTCGACGCCCACCAAAATCTCCCGCACACTGCGGAAAAAATACCAAGCCCGTAGCCCTGACCCAAGGGCCACAGCTGGAGCAGAAAATGGCGCGACAATTTCCCATAACAAACGCCCAAGACCCGCTGCACGAATCCCGCCAGGCGCGCATGCGCCTGGCCAGCGAAGGCGAGCTGCCGCTGGGCATGCTGCGCGACGAAATCGACGCCTCCTGGCGCCGCAGCCTCGGCCATGGCCTGGATTGCCTGCAGGGCGAGCAGGTCGGCCTGGGCCTGGAACAGGGCCATGACCTGCGCGCGCTGCTGGAGCGCAACCGGCTGCTGGTCGACGCGGTCACCCCCGAGCTGGACTACCTGGTCTCGCGCCAGGGCAAGGCCGGCATCATCATCCTCGGTGATGCCCAGGCCAACGTGCTGGCCATCGAAGGGCAGAAGCACGTTCTGGAGCGCGAAGGCCTGCGCGACCTGCACCCCGGCAGTTGCTGGAGCGAGTCACTGCGCGGCACCAATGCCATCGGCACCGCCGTGGTCGAAGGTCGGCCGACGCTGATCAACTGCGGCGAGCACTACCTGGACCGCCTGAGCCCGTTCTCCTGCACCTCGGTACCGCTGCGCGACCCGCGCGGCGAAGTGATCGGCGTGCTCGACATCACCCGCGAAGGGGTCATGGCCCAGCCACAGGACAGCCTGAGCATGCTGATGCTGGCGGCTGGCAATATCGAGAGCCGGATGTTCGGCCTGTGCCACCCCGAGCAGCTGGTGCTGGCGTTCCATAGCCGCCCGCAATACCTCAACAGTGCCTGGCACGGCCTGCTGGCCCTGAGCCTGGATGGCGAGGTGCTGGCCGCCAACGACAACGCCTGCCAATTGCTCCAGGTGCCGCGCCAGGGCCTGATCGGGCGTCGCAGCAGCGACCTGCTGGGTGAGCGCTCGCCGGCCTTCATCGCCCGCCTGTGGCAGGGCGGGGTGAGCAACGTGCAAACGGCCAAGGGCGAATTCTTCTTCCGTGCGTTGCAGCTGCCACGGCACAGCCCGCTCAATGGCAGCGCGGCGCAGGCCAGGCCGGCAGCGGCCAACAAGACACCCGCCCTGGATGCCCTGGCCGGCGGTGATGCGCGGCTGGCGCGCAACCTGCGCATGGCCCGCCAAGGGTTGGGCAATGGCCTGCCGGTGTTGCTGCTGGGCGAGACCGGTACCGGCAAGGAAGTCGTCGCCCGTGCCTTGCACCAGGCCAGCCCGCGGGCCGACAAGCCGTTCGTTGCGGTCAACTGCGCGGCGATTCCCGAGGGGCTGATCGAGTCTGAACTGTTCGGCTACCGCGAGGGCGCCTTCACCGGCTCGCGCCGGGGTGGCATGGTCGGGCGGCTGATGCAGGCCCATGGCGGCACCCTGTTCCTCGACGAGATCGGTGACATGCCGCTGGCCCTGCAGGCGCGGCTGTTACGCGTGCTGCAGGAACGCCGGGTGGCACCGCTGGGCGCGGGCGACGAGCAGGAAATCGACGTGGCGCTGATCTGCGCTACCCACCGCGACCTCAAGCGCCTGGTCCAGGAACAGCACTTTCGCGAAGACCTGTACTACCGGGTCAACGGCGTATCGCTGCGCCTGCCGGCCCTGCGCGAGCGCGATGACCTGGCGAGCATCATCGAGGGCTTGCTGGACAAGTCCGGCGCCAAGGGCATAAGCCTCGACCCGGCCCTGGCGGCGCTGCTCGAAGGCTTCGACTGGCCGGGCAACATCCGCCAGCTGGAAATGGTCGTGCGCACCGCCCTGGCCATGCGCGAGGATGGCGAACAGGTGCTGACCCTCGATCACCTGACCGATTGCCTGCTGGAAGAACTGGCCAGTGGCACGACGCCCTCCGGCAGCCTCAAGGACAACGAGCTGGAACTGATCCGTGGCGCCCTGGCGCGCCACCAGGGCAATGTCTCGGCCGCCGCCGAAGCGCTGGGCATCAGCCGCGCGACGTTGTACCGCAAGCTCAAGCAGTTGCGCGGCTGAAATGGGCAACCTGTTCGCCAGGCTGGTGGAATCCAGCAACCCGCTACTCATGCGCCAGGCTCTTGCCTGGCTGTATGGTTTCGTCCGCCCCCACCAACGGGCCATCGGCGTGCTGCTGGGCTTGTCCTTCGGCGCTTCGCTGCTGGCCCTGGTGCAACCCTGGCTGGTCAAGACGCTGATCGACGAAGGCCTGCTGGCCAAGGATTACCAGACCCTCTGGCACATGGCGGCGATCATGATTGGCGCCGGCCTGCTGGGCACGGTGCTGGCAGGCGTCAACCGCTACCTGCACACGCGCCTGTCGGGGCGCATTCTGTTCGCCCTGCGCGATGACCTGTACCGCCATCTGCAGCAGCTGTCACCGACTTTCTACGGGCGTCGGCGCACCGGTGACATCCTCTCGCGGCTCGACGGTGATGTCGCCGAGATCCAGCGTTTTGCCGTGGATTCGCTGTTCTCGGCAGTGTCGGCGGTGATTGGCCTGGTGGGCGCGGTGGCGCTGATGCTGATGCTGTCCTGGCAACTGTCGCTGCTGTTGGCACTGCTGATCCCGATTGAAGTGCTGTGGCTGCGCTGGATGCGGCGCAAGGTCGAGCGCGAGGTGCGCAACCTGCGCGAGCGCTCGGCAGATGTGTCGTCGTTCCTGGTCGAGACCCTGCCGGCGATGAAGTTCATCCAGGCGTCCGGCCAGCAGAACCGTGAGGCCGGGCGCCTGGACCAGCTGGGGCAGGGCTACATGCGCCAGCTGCTCAAGGTGCAGGTGACCGAGTTCTTCACCCAGGCAATCCCCGGCACCTTGACCTCGTGGTGCCGCGCCTGCGCGTTCCTGGTCGGTGGCTGGTGGGTGATCCAGGGCACCTGGCAGCTCGGCGCGCTGATCGCGTTTTCCACCTACATGGGCATGGCGGTCGGCCCGGTGCAGAGCCTGTTGGGCCTGTACGTGGCGGTGCAGCGCATGGCGGTGAGCCTGGGTCGGGTGATGGAGCTGAAGCAGGAAGCGGTGGCCGTGCGTGAGGCCGACTCGCCCAGGCCGATGCCGGAAGGGCCGGGCGAGCTACGCCTGGAAGGCGTGAGCTTTGCCCATGACGGGCGCCAGGGCGCGGTGCTGGCGCAGGTCGATGCCTGTATTGCCGGTGGCCTGAAAGTGGCCATCAGCGGTGCCTCCGGCGTCGGCAAGTCGACCCTGATCGACCTGCTGCAGCGCTTCTACGACCCGGATGCCGGGCGCATCCTGCTGGACGGCGCCGACCTGCGCGAGCTTGACCTGGCCGCCGTGCGCCAGCGCATCGCCGTGGTCAGCCAGGACATAGTGCTGTTCCGCGGCACGCTGGCGCAGAACCTGGCCTATGGCGCGCCGCAGGCCAGTCGTGGGGAGCTGGAGCGGGTGGTGCGGCTGGCCCACCTCGACAGCCTGGTCGAAAGTCTGCCGCTGGGCCTGGACGGGCTGCTCGGCGAGCGTGGCCAGCAGCTTTCCGGTGGGCAGAAACAGCGTATCGCCATCGCCCGGGCGGTGCTGCAGGCGCCTTCGATCCTGGTGCTCGACGAGGCCACTTCGGCAGTGGATGAAGCCACCGAACGCGAAGTGATTGCCGCGATCGACGAGCTGTTCGCTGGGCGCACGCGCATCCTCATCAGCCACCGCGCCTCGACCCTGGCCGATGCCGACTTGCACCTGCACCTGCAAGGTGGGCAACTGCGCATATTGCCCCAGGAGGCGATCAGGCATGGCCGCTGAATTCAGGGTCGGCGTGATCGACAGTGGTTGTGCGCCAGCGCAGACCTTGGTCGGTGCCCGGCGCTTCTGGCTGGACGAGGGCGTGCTGCGCGAGGGCGAGTTGCAACCGGACCGGCTCGGCCACGGCAGCGCCGTGCTGGCCAGCTTGCAAGCCGAGGCCGGCGAGTTGCCGCTGTTGCTGGCTCAAGTCTTCACCGAGCAAGGCAGCACCAGCGCCCTGCAGGTCGCCGCCGGGTTGTTCTGGCTGGCGGAGCAGGGCGTGACGCTGATCAACCTCAGCCTTGGCTTGCAGCAGGACCGGGCGGTGCTGCGCCAGGCCTGTGCTGAAGTGCAGCAGGCCGGCGTGCTGCTGTGCGCGTCCAGCCCGGCGCAGGGCAGTGCGGTGTACCCGGCTGCGTATCCGGGGGTTATCCGCCTCACCGGCGATGCTCGCTGTGCGCCAGGGCAGTGGTCGTGGCTCGGCAGTGCCCAGGCCGATTTTGGTGGCTATGTGGGGGAGCGCGGGCGGGCCGGTGCGAGTCTGGGCTGTGCGGCGGTGAGCGGGAGGATTGCGGCATTGCTGCAGCAGCAGCCTGGCCTCGACCGCCAGCAGGTCTATGCCTGGCTGCAGGCTCATGCCGCGTTCAGCGGCCCGGAACGACGAGGTGCAGCAGATGCCTGAGCCACACATTCTGGTGCTGGGCGCCGGGCCGGCTGGCGCTGCTACCGCACTGGGCCTGCGCCGGCTGGGCTACCCGGTGACGGTGGTCTCCGACTGGCGGCGTTTTGCCGCCGTGGAAGGGGTTTCGCAACGGGTGCTGGAAGGGCTGCGTCACGCCGGCCTGGGCGGCGCCCTGGCTCAGGCAGCGGTACCGGCGACACGTCAGGTGCGCTGGAACGGACAGCACCTGCAACTCAATCAGGAATTTCTCCTCGACCGCCAGCGATTCGACCGCGCCTTGCGCGATGACCTGGGGCGGGCAGGGGTAACCTTGGTGGAAGGGCGCGTTCGCGAAGTCTCGCGTGCTGAGGGTTACCAAGTCCGCCTGGATGACGGGCAGGTGCTGCAGGGCGATTTTCTGGTCGAAGCGCGCGGTCGCCAGGCGCCGTTGGCGGCCGACCGTTTGCGTGGCCCGGAAACGGTCAGCCTGCTCAACCTCTGGCAGGCTGAGCCAGGCACGCCTGCGTCGGCCGTGGAAAGCCTGGACGATGGCTGGGCCTGGATGGCCAGGCTGGCCGATGGACGTTGCTACTGGCAGATCACGCTGGACGCCGAGGGGCTGCCGGGCAAGGCGGCGCTGCCGGAATATTGCGCCGCACGCCGACGGGCGTCGGCGCTGGTGGCCGAGTTGTTCGATGCCCGTGCGCTGGAACCTGCGCAGGTGCACGCCCGCAGCAGCACGGCGATCCTCGCGGGCGACTGCGTGGGGGATGACTGGGTGCGAGTGGGCGATGCGGCGATGGCGGTTGACCCACTGTCGGGGAACGGGATTTTCCAGTCGTTGTCATCGGCGCTGCAGGCGCAGGTGGTGATCAACACCTTGCTGCGTCGGCCCGAGCGCGCCGCACTGGCGAAGCAGTTTCATCAGCAGCGGATCGAGCAGCTGTTTCTGCGCTTTGCCCGCATCGGGCGGGATTTCTACGAGCAGGAGCAGGGGCGTGCTGGGATGGCATTCTGGATGCGCAGACAAGCTTGGCCAGATGCGCAGCCGTTGCATCTGGCGGCGGACTGGCAGGCGATTCGGGTGGAACGGCGGCCGGTGCTGCGCGACGGGCTGGTGGATGAGGCCGAGGTCGTGGTGACTGCGGATCAGCCGCTGGGGGTGTGGCATTTGCAAGGGGTTGAGCTTGCGCCGGTGGTGATAGAGTTACTTGCCGGGCTATCGCTCGAACAAGCCATGAAAAGCCTGACGGTAGAGCATCAGGTGATGTTGCGGTCCTGGCTGATAGCGCAGGGCTACCGCTGAATTTCAAGGTCAGCTGCTGCACAACCCGGATAGTGGCATGCGTGCATTGTCCAGAGAGCCGGTGCTCTTTTTCAAACGCTCTATTCCTGGCACCTGTCAAATCTGCTAGTTGCGAACATGAGCGCCGCATGCGTTGCTATGGCACATGTTCGACTTCGGGAGATGAAAGAGGTGAATAAATATTTTTATCTAGGTAGCGATCTTTCAATTGCGCTTTTACGTGGTCATGCAACCGTAGTCTTTCAGGGCGGCGAGCATGTTCTCGCGGACCTAGCTAAAGCAGGGGCGACAAATGTGCTGCTGCTTGCAACAACTGTCACAGGGTCAGTGTTGCAAGCGGCGCGTTCAACCGCTTATTCACCATATGGCTACGCTGATCTGACTCGGCATCAGGCCATCTTGAGTTTTAATGGGCAGCCCCGCGATCATGTTATCGAGTGTGATCTGTTAGGCAATGGCGTTCGAGCGTTCAGCCCGGTGTTGATGCGCTTTATTTCTTCCGATCCCCTTAGCCCTTTCGGTCTAGGGGGGATAAATAGCTATGCATACTGTAGTTGCGATCCTATCAATTTCACTGATTCGAGTGGGTATGGAAAAGTACGCGGAGCGAAGGTTGGTGCGTCTCGGCTAGCGATGAGTACCAGCTCTGGAATAGTTATACCTGAAGAGCGGATGCAAAAAAGTAGAGAGACTTATCAGATTTATCGAGCTCGCAATCCAAGGTTGCGAAACTCGAAAGTTGATCCGGAGTTTGTCGCGGCTGCTATCAGCTTGCACAGAAGAAAAGAAGATGGCACTAATGCGTTTCCTGACCTCATATCTTACCTGCAGCAGCGTGGCTTGAAAGATGAAAAATTGTCTGCAATACGCAGCGTAGCTAGTGGATTAGCAGTTAGAGTTTTTGAAGATATTCACCAAGTGAAGATATCGGAGGCGTTGGAGCAACCGCCGGCATGGCAGATAAGGGAAGTACAGCAAGCACTGCAAGCACAGCAAGCACAGCAAGCACAGCAAGCACAGCAAGCACAGCAAGCACAGCAAGCACAGCAAGCACAGCAACCACGGCAACCACGGCAACCACGGCAATTGTGGCGACCATGGGAGCGCTAAACCGACCCGCTGCCGCCATCCACCAAGCCTCATGGAGCGATATTATAAAAGAGGTTGTTATCCGCGCAGTAGGCGGTCCGGGTGGTGCGGCGGCCGGTGCTGCGGGATGGTTTGGTGGATGAGGCCGAGGTGGTGGTGAAGGCGGATCAGCCGTTGGGGGTGTGGCACTTGCAGGGGATCGAGTTGGCGTCGGTATGCGCACGCCTGTAGGAGCGGCGTTGTGTCGCGAAAGGGCTGCGAAGCAGCCCCAGGGTGACTATCAGAGCTTGATCAAAACTGATTTGAGCTCGGTGTAATGCTCGATGGCCGCAGCCCCCATCTCGCGGCCGACGCCAGACATCTTGTAACCCCCGAACGGCAGCGCCGGGTCCAGCGCGCTGTGGCAGTTGACCCACACCGACCCCGACTTGATCCGCGGAATCATCCGGTGCACTGCGCCCAGGTCATTGGACCAGATGCTCGCGCCCAGGCCGTAAGGGTTGTCGTTGGCCATGCCGACCACTTCGTCGATGTCGTCGAACGGCATTGCCACCAGCACCGGCCCGAAGATCTCTTCCTGCACCAGGCGATGTCGCTGGTCGACGTCGACAATCACCGTCGGCTTGACGAAGTAGCCCGGGCCGAACCCTTCGCCGCCACAGGCGATGGTCGCGCCCAGCTCGCGGCCCAGCTCGATGTAGCCGGTCACCCGGTCTTGCTGCTTGGCCGAGATCAGTGGCCCCATCTGCACCGCCGGGTCCAGGCCGCTGCCGAGCTTCATGCCGTTGGCGATGCCGGCGATGTCGGCTACCACATTGTCGAAGTGCTTGCGGTGCACGTACAGGCGCGAACCGGCGCAGCACACCTGGCCCTGGTTGAAGAAGATCGCCGTGGCAGCGCCGGCGGCGGCTTCCTGCAGGTTGGCGTCGGGCATGACGATGGTCGGCGACTTGCCGCCGAGCTCCAGGGTGACACGGGTCATGTTGTCCATGGCCGCCTTGCCGATCAGCTTGCCCACCTCGGTGGAGCCGGTGAAGGTCAGCTTGTCGACGCCCGGGTGGCGGCTCAGCGCGGCGCCGGCGTTCAGGCCGGTACCGGTGATCACGTTGAACACCCCGGCCGGGTAGCCTGCCTCGTCCACCAGCTCGGCCAGCTTGAGCGCGGTCAGCGGGGTTTCGTCGGCCGGCTTGAGCACCACGGTGCAGCCGGTGGCCAGGGCCGGGCCGAGCTTCCAGCAAGCCAGCAGCAGCGGGAAGTTCCAGGCGACGATGGCACCGACCACACCCACGGCTTCGCGGCGCACGAAGCCATGGAACTGGTCGTTGGGCATCAACGGCATGGACGCTTCGACGGTGCTACCCTCGATCTTGGTGGCCCAGCCGGCCATGTAGCGCAGGAAGTCGATGGCCAGCTGCACGTCCATGACCCTGGCCACGACAGCGCTCTTGCCGTTGTTCAGGCATTCCAGCTCGGCCAGCTGCTGCGCGTCGCGTTCCATCAGGTCGGCCAGGCGCCACAGCAGATTCTGCCGCTCACGGGGGCGCACACGGCTCCACGGCGAGTCGTCGAAGGCCTGGCGCGCGGCGCGCACGGCGCGGTCGACGTCTTCCTGCTCGGCGGCGGGCACTTCACCGAGGATTTCACCGGTGGCCGGGTTGCGAAACGACAGGGTGCGGCCACTGGCGGCGTCCTGCCAGTCGGCACCGATGCGCATCTTCAGCTTGCGCTCGAGGAAGGCGCGGGTGGCGGGCAGGATGGGCAGTTCGGAAAGCATGGGGCTGTGCCTCTTGTCATTGGATGTGACCGGTGTAGGCGCAATGGCCGTGCCAAGGTCGGCCGATGGCTGCAAGGTGCTGAACTGCCTGGGTTTTGCCGTGATGCAAGGTTGGGATTGCAGGGCTGCGCTGTTGCACATTGAGACGGTGTGAGACGGTGATGAAACAGTGGCTGTGATGGCCTCTTCGCGGGTAAACCCGGTCCCACAGCGACAGCGCTGAACGCGGGCTCTGCGCGGTTTCTGAGGGCGCTGGCTTGCCTGCGATGCCCTGCGCAGCAGGCCCTGTCTCAGGATGAAACACCCTGTCGCGAAATGGCACGCTCCGACCACCTGGCCAGCAGAGCCATATAGCTGGATGAAGGAGCTAAAAGCCTGAAATACAACGCCTTTGCAGCACTTGGCATAGTTTCTGTATCACAACCGTCACATGCACACCTGCTGTACCAAAGCGTGCGAGAACGATAAGAACAACAACCGTGGAGGTCTGACCTTGAAGACGACTCGACTCCGGCGGCATGCGGGTAAACTGGCGCTGGTCGCCGCCGCACTGCTGGGCACCCAGGCCATGGCGGCCGAGCAGGGCCCGAGCCTGTTGCAGAACAAGTGCATGGGGTGCCATATCCCCGAGGGCAACGATACCTACAGCCGCATCAGCCACCAGCGCAAGACCCCGGAAGGCTGGCTGATGAGCATCGCCCGCATGCAGGTCATGCATGGCTTGCAGATCAGCGACGACGACCGTCGTACCCTGGTCAAGTACCTTGCCGACAAGCAGGGCCTGGCGCCAAGCGAGACCGATGGCGTGCGCTACGCCATGGAGCGCCGGCTCAACACCGTCGAACACTTCGACACCCAGCTCAGCGAAACCTGTGGCCGCTGCCACTCCGGTGCCCGTGTCGCCCTGCAGCGGCGCCCGGCGCAAGAATGGGAACACCTGGTCAACTTCCACCTCGGCCAATGGCCGTCCCTCGAATACCAGGCCCAGGCGCGTGACCGCGACTGGCTGGAAATCGCCCTCAAGCAAGTGGTACCGGACCTGGCCAAGCGCTTCCCGCTGGACAGCACGGCCTGGGCGGCCTGGCAGAAGGCCAAGCCGACCGCCGACGCGCTGCCGGGGCAGTGGGCGTTCAGCGGCCACATGCTGGCCAAGGGCGATGTGCGTGGGGTGATGACGGTGGTTGCCGACCAGGGTGACACCTTCAAGGTCGAGGTCAAAGGCAGCTATGCCGACGGCACGCCGTTCAATGGCAGCGGCACGGCGATGCTCTACAACGGTTATGAATGGCGCGGCACTGTGAAGGTCGGCGACAGCAACCTGCGCCAGGTTTTCGCTGCGCTGGATGGCGAAATGAAAGGCCGCATGTTCGAGGCCGATCACGACGAGCGCGGCCTGGACTTCACGGCTGCAAAAGAAGGCAAGGCCCGTCTGCTGGCCGTGCAGCCAGCGTTCATCAAGGCCGGTGCTGAAAGCGAGATCAGCCTGGTCGGTACGGGCCTCACCGGCAAGCCTGACCTGGGGGCTGGCGTGGAGGTGACCGAGGTGCTGGAACAGACCCCGACCCTGGTGCGGGTGAAGGCGCGCGCTGCGGCCGACGCCAAGCCTGGCCAGCGCGACGTGGCCGTGGGTGAGCTCAAGGGCGTCAACCTGGCGGTCTACGACAAGGTCGAGGAAGTGAAGGTGGTGCCGGCATTCTCCATCGCCCGTATCGGCGAGAACGGTGCTTCGGTGCCAAAGGTCCAGGGGCGCTTCGAAGCCGAAGCCTGGGGCAAGGACACCAGCGGCCAGCCATTGCGCATCGGCTACCTGCCGGCCAGCTGGAAGGTCGAGCCGTTCAACGAGCGTGCGGTCGAGGACGAGGACGTCAAGTTCGCCGGCCAGATGCAGGCTGACGGGGTGTTCGTGCCAGGCGGTGCCGGCCCGAACCCGGCACGCAAGATGATGACCAACAACGCCGGCAACCTGAAAGTCATCGCCACGCTGGCTGACGGCGGCCAGAGCGGCGAAGGCCACATGATCGTCACCGTCCAGCGCTGGAACAACCCGCCGCTGCCGTAAGGGCAGGGCGTAACGGGTTTTCCAACGGATCGATTATCGGGAGGTCGCCATGGGCGCGCTACTGAACCTGGTCGAACGCAACCTGCACGAAGTGCAGGTCGATGCCGACCGCATGCTGTTCCATATCCCCAGCAGTTCGCTGTTCACCGCCGACGCGGTGACCGGCGGCATCATCGACACCCTGCGCCAGCAAGGCTGTTCGGCCGAGGAGCTGATGCAGCGCCTTGGCCAGCAGTTTGCCGGCGACGATATCCAGGACACCCTGCGCGAGCTGATCGCGCTGGAACTGGTCAGCGACGGCTCGCCGCTGACCCCGGAAATCGCCCTCAAGCAGGTCGAGCGCACGGCGCTGAATACCGTGGTGCTGAACGTCAACACCGGTTGCAACCTCAGCTGCACCTACTGCTACAAGGAAGACCTGGACAAACCGTCCGCCGGCAAGAAGATGAGCGCTGCCACCGCCGAGGCTTCGGTGGAGATGCTGCTCAAGGAGTCGCCCAACGAGGAACGCTACAGTGTGGTGTTCTTCGGCGGCGAGCCACTGTCCAATCGGCCGCTGATCGAGCACATGGTCGCCTACTGCGAGCGGCGCTTCGCCGAAGCCGGCAAGCAGGTGGAGTTCATCATGACCACCAACGCGACCCTGCTCACCGAAGAGATCATCGACTGGCTCAACGCCCACCGCTTCGGCCTGTCGATCAGCATCGACGGCCCGAAGACCGTGCACGACCGCAACCGCATCACCGTGGGCGGGCAGGGCACCTATGACGTGGTGCGACGCAAGGCCGACCTGCTACTGTCGCGCTACACCAGTCGCCCGGTGGGCGCGCGGGTCACCCTGACCCGTGGCATCACCGACGTCGAGACCATCTGGAACCACCTGTTCAACGAAATGGGCTTCGCCGAAGTCGGTTTTGCCCCGGTCACCTCCGGCGACATGGCCGACTTCAACCTTACCGGCGAAGAGCTGGTGCAGGTGTTTGCCAACATGAAGGCACTGGGCCGCAAGTACCTGGAGGCGGCGCTGGAGCACCGCAACATCGGCTTCTCCAACCTGCACCAGCTGATCACCGATATCCACGAAGGCCACAAGAAGGCCCTGCCGTGCGGTGCCGGGCTGAAAATGCTGGCGGTGGACCACGAGGGTGAGCTGAACCTGTGCCACCGCTTCACCGGCTCCAGCCTGCCGACTTTCGGCAACGTGCACCAGGGCGTGAAGCAGGCGCAGCTCAACGACTTCCTGTCGCAGCGCCTGGACCGCAGCAACACCGGCTGCGACAGCTGCCGCATCCGCAACCTGTGCTCCGGAGGCTGCTACCACGAGAGCTACGCCCGCTACGGCGACCCGCAACATCCGACCTATCACTACTGCGAGCTGATGCGCGACTGGGTCGACTTCGGCATCGAGGTCTACACCCGCATCATGGCCGCCAACCCGGCCTTCATCGACCGCTACATCACCCCGCGGAAGGCGCACTGACATGAAGCACTTGAAGCCCCTGAACAACAAGGCGCGCATCCTCGAACAGGCCGCCGCCGAAGACCGCGTCGAAGAAGTCATGGCCATGAGCGCGGTGGCCGGCTGCACGGCCACCACCGACCCGGGTTGGGAGGTGGACGCCTTTGGCGGCGTCAGCTCGCTGTGCCAGCCGATGGAGGCCGACCTCTATGGCTGCTCCGACCCTTGCTGGTGGCCGGCCCAGGTGCCGGACATGATGAGCACCTACCAGGACTGGAACGCCCAGGCGAACAACTCCCAGGAAGACTGGCGCAACCTCGGCACCGTGTTCCCGAAAGACAAGTGACCGGCCCAACAAGAATGACAAGGGGAAACCGCATGAAAGCTGGACGCTGCGCGCAACTCGCGCTGACCATCGCCGCCACGGCCTGCGCCTGGGCGGTACAGGCCGAAGATGCCGGGCCGGCCCTCAAGGCTGGCCAGGAATACCTGATCACCACCAACTACCCGAACAACCTGCACGTCATCGACGTGGCCAGCGACACGCTGTACAAGAGCTGCCAGATGCCCGACAAGTTCGGCCCAGGCACCGCGATGATGGCGCCGGACAACCGCACCGCCTACGTGCTCAACAACCACTATGCCGACATCTATGGCATCGACCTGGACACCTGCAAGACCACTTTCCACGCCAACCTGTCCAGCGTGCCGGGGGAAGTCGGCAAGTCGATGTACTCGTTCGCCCTGAGCCCCGACGGCAAAGAGGTGTACGCCACGGTCAACCCGACCCAGCGCCTGAATGACCACTACGTGGTCAAGCCGCCGCGCCTGGAGGTGTACAGCACTGCCGATGGCCTGGAGGCCAAGCCGGTGCGTACCTTCCCGATGCCGCGCCAGGTCTACCTGATGCGCGCCGCCGACGATGGCAGCCTGTTCGTCGCCGGGCCGGACATTTACAAGATGGACGTGAAGACCGGCAAGTACACCGTGGCCTTGCCGCTGCGCACCTGGAACCGCAAGGGCTACAGCGCCCCGGACGTGCTGTACTTCTGGCCGCACCAGAGCCCGCGCCATGAGTTCTCGATGCTCTATACCATTGCCAAGTTCAAGGATGCCAAGCAGGACCCGAACGAGGCCGAGCTGCTGTACGGCTACCTGAGCGTCGACCTCAAGACCGGCAAGACCCACACCCAGGAATTCGCCGACCTCACCGAGCTGTATTTCACCGGCCTGCGTTCGCCGAAGGATCCGAACCAGATCTACGGCGTGCTCAACCGCCTGGCCAAGTACGACATCAAGCAGCGCAAGCTGATCAAGGCGGCTAACCTGGAGCACACCTATTACTGCGTGACCTTCGACAAGAAGGGCGACAAGCTGTACCTGGGCGGCACCTTCAATGACCTGGCGGTGTTCAACCCGGACACCCTGGAGAAGGTGAAAAACATCAAGCTGCCGGGCGGTGACATGTCCACCACCACGCCGCAGGTGTTTGTCAGGTAGTCGCCGGGGGGCTGCCTCGCAGCCCTTTCGCGACACAAGGCCGCTCCTACAGGGGAATGCGGTCTCTTGTAGGAGCGGCCTTGTGTCGCGAAAGGGGCGCAAAGCGCCCCCGGCAATCTCAAAGGGTGCGCAATCTGATGAGCCAACCCAGTTATTCCCAGGGCAATCAGGACAAATCCCTGCTTACCCAATGCATCGGCGACGCCTTCGACACCACCGTCGCTCGCTTCCCCGACCGCGAAGCGCTGGTGGTCCGCCACCAGACCCTGCGCTACACCTGGCAGCAGCTGGCGGAGGCCGTCGACCAGCACGCCCGCGCCCTCATGGCCCTGGGCGTGCAACCCGGCGACCGCCTGGGGATCTGGGCGCCCAATTGCGCCGAGTGGATCATCAGTCAGTTCGCCAGCGCCAAGGTCGGTGCGATCCTCGTCAATATCAACCCTGCCTACCGCTCCAGCGAGCTGGACTATGCCCTCGGCCAGTCCGGTTGCCGCTGGGTGATTTGCGCCGACGCATTCAAGACCTCCGATTACCACGCCATGCTGCTGGGGCTGATCCCGGGCCTGGTAGTCAGCCAACCCGGCGCTGTGATCTGCGAGCGCTTCCCGGAGTTGCGCGGGGTAGTGAGCCTGGCCGTTACTCCACCGCCAGGCTTTCTCGCCTGGCACGACCTTCAGGCCCGCGCTGATTCGGTGAGCCGTGAAGCCTTGGCCGAGCGCCAGGCGCAACTGCGCTGCGACGATCCGATCAACATCCAGTACACCTCCGGCACCACCGGTTTCCCCAAGGGCGCCACGCTCAGCCACAGCAACATCCTCAACAACGGCTACATGGTTGGTGAAAGCCTGGGCCTGACCGAGTACGACCGCTTGGTCGTACCGGTGCCGCTGTACCACTGCTTCGGCATGGTCATGGCCAACCTCGGCTGCATGACCCACGGCAGCACGCTGATCTACCCCAATGATGCCTTCGACCCATTGGCGACCCTGCGCGCCGTGGCCGAGGAAAAGGCCACGGCACTTTATGGCGTGCCGACCATGTTCATCGCCGAGCTGGATCATCCGCAGCGTGGTGACTTCGACCTGTCGAGCCTGCGCACCGGGATCATGGCCGGCGCCACTTGCCCGATCGAGGTGATGCGCCGGGTGATCGGCGAGATGCACATGGCCGAAGTGCAGATCGCCTACGGCATGACCGAGACCAGCCCGGTGTCGCTGCAGACCGGCCCCGGCGATGACCTGGAGCGCCGGGTTACCAGCGTAGGCCGCACCCAGCCACGGCTGGAGAGCAAGGTGGTGGATGCCGACGGCAATACGGTGCCACGCGGCGAGATCGGAGAATTGTGCACCCGTGGCTACAGCGTGATGCTGGGCTATTGGAACAACCCCAAGGCCACCGCCGAGAGCATCGATGAAGAGGGCTGGATGCACACCGGTGACCTGGCGGTGATGGACGAGCAGGGCTACGTGCGCATTGTCGGGCGCAGCAAGGACATGATCATTCGCGGCGGCGAGAATATCTATCCACGGGAGCTGGAAGAATTCTTCTTCACCCACCCGGCGGTGGCCGATGTGCAGGTGATCGGCGTGCCGTGCAGCAAGTATGGCGAAGAGATCGTCGCCTGGGTGCGGCTGCACCCGGGGCACAGCGCGAGCGCAGACGAGCTGCGCGAGTGGGCGAAGGCTCGGATCGCGCACTTCAAGGTGCCCCGGTATTTCCGCTTCGTCGACGAGTTCCCGATGACGGTGACCGGCAAGGTGCAGAAGTTCAGGATGCGCGAGATCAGTATCGATGAACTCACTGCCGGTTGACCGCCCGGCGCGGTCCTTTGTAGGAGCGGCCTTGTGTCGCGAAAGGGCTGCGAAGCAGCCCCGGGATCTCAGCGTCATTGCATCAATTGCCGGGGCCGCTTTGCGGCCCTTTCGCGACACAAGGCCGCTCCTACAAGGGCGGCGTCATAAATTTACCCCTGCAGCAACTCCGGACTATTGAAATTGCTCAACCTGCGATCATCCTCGGCACACTCGAACCCCCGCACCGTCTCCCGCAACAAGGCCTTCTGCAAACTCCGCTCGCCCGCCGACCAAGCCTGCTCCAACACCGGCAGCACCGAGCACGGCAATACACTGAACATCGGCTGCCAATAGCCGCCCTGGCGCACCATTGCGGCACTGCCGCTGGTCACCGCCAGTTGCCGCAGCGCATCGAGCAGATCCCGGTCAACCAGCGGCGCATCGCAGGCCAGCACCACCACCCAATCATGCTTCGCAGCCTTCAGCCCGGCGATCACCCCGGCCAGCGGCCCGGGGAAGTCCGCCTCGGCATCACCCACCAGCTGGTCGGCATACGCGGCATAGGCCTGCTGGTTACGGTTGCAGGAAATCACCAAGTCATCAGTAAGCGGTCGCACGATGCGCTGGATATGCGCGACCAAAGGCTCACCGTGCCATTCCAGCAGGCCTTTGTCACGCCCGCCCATGCGCTGGCCGCGGCCACCGGCGAGAATCAGGATAGAGCAGGGGGGCAGTGCAGCAGGCATGAAAAAGGGTTCCGGGCAGTCAATGCCCGGAACCCTCTCATTCAACGCCTGGCTTGTCCAGTCAGGCTTCGCTGGCCTGCGTCTGATCGGCCTTGGTACGGCCGCGTCCCGCCAGCCGCATCACCACCACGAAGAACACCGGCACAAACACCACCGCCAACGTGGCGCTGAGCATCCCGCCGATCACCCCGGTACCGATCGCCTGCTGGCTCGCCGAGCTGGCACCGGTGGCAATGGCCAGCGGTACCACGCCAAGGATGAACGCCAGCGAGGTCATGACGATCGGCCGCAGGCGCAGGCGGGCGGCCTGCACGGCGGCGTTGGCGGCGTCCACGCCCTGGTCGACCAGGTGCTTGGCGAACTCGATGATCAGGATGGCGTTCTTCGCCGACAGGCCGATCAGGGTGATCAGGCCCACCTTGAAGAACACGTCGTTGGGCATTCCACGCAACGTCACGGCCAGCACTGCACCGAGCACGCCGAGCGGTACCACCAGCAGCACGGCGGTGGGGATCGACCAGCTTTCGTACAGCGCCGCCAGGCACAGGAACACCACCAGCAGCGACAACGCCATCAGCACCGGGGCCTGGCTGCCGGACAGGCGTTCCTGCAGCGACAGGCCGGTCCACTCAAGGCCGGTACCGGCCGGCAGCTGGGCGACCAGGCGCTCGATCTCGGCCATGGCTTCACCCGAGCTGTAGCCCGCCGCCGGTTCACCGGAAATCGCCACAGCCGGGTAGCCGTTATAGCGGGTCAGCTGCACCGGGCCGCTGACCCACTTGGCCTGGACGAACGCGCCCAGGGGCACCATCTTGCCGCTGTTGTTGCGCACGTGGATCTTCAGCAGGTCTTCCACTTGGCTGCGCTGGTCACCCTCGGCCTGCACCACCACCCGCTGCATGCGGCCCTGGTTGGGGAAGTCGTTGACGTAGCTGGAACCGACGGCAACGTCCAGCACCGAGCCGATGTCGGCGAACGACACGCCCAGGGCGTTGGCCTGGCGGCGGTCGATTTCCAGCTGCACCTGCGGGCTTTCGGCCAGCGAGGACTCGCGCACGTTGGCCAGCACCTTGCTCTTGTGTGCACCGGCCAGCAGTTCGTCACGGGCGGCCATCAGCGCCTCATGGCCCATGCCGCCGCGGTCCTGCAGGCGAAATTCGAAGCCGGTCGACTCACCCAGGCCGTCGATCGGCGGGGGCAGCACCGAATAGGCCACGGCGTCCTTGAGTTGGGTAAAGGCCAGGGTTGCCCGATCGGCGATCGACTGGGCGCTGTCATCGGCGCCACGTTCGGACCAGTCCTTGAGCGTGGTGAAGGCAAGCGCGGCGTTCTGACCACTGCCCGAGAAGCTGAAACCGAGGATCAGCGTGGTGTTGCCCACGCCCGGCTCGTCAGCGTTGTGCGCCTCGATCTGGGCCGCAACCTGCTCGGTGCGCATGCGGCTCGCGCCTGGCGGCAGCTGGATATCGGTGATGGTGTAGCCCTGGTCTTCAGTGGGCAGGAACGCCGTGGGCAACTGGCTGAAACCATACCCCAGCACGGCCAGCAGCACGCCATACAGCAACAGGTAGCGGCCACTGCGCTTTAGCGCTTGCAGCACCCAGCGCTGGTAACCGTTGCTCATGCTTTCGAAACGGCGGTTGAACCAGCCGAAGAATCCCTTGCGTTCATGGTGTTCGCCCTTGGCCAGCGGTTTGAGCAGGGTGGCGCACAGGGCCGGGGTCAGGCTCAGGGCGAGGAAGGCCGAGAACAGGATCGACACCGCCATCGACAGCGAGAACTGCTGGTAGATCACCCCCACCGAGCCTTTCATGAAGGCCATCGGCAGGAACACCGCCACCAGCACCAAGGTGATGCCGACGATGGCGCCGCTGATCTGGCCCATGGCCTTGCGCGTTGCCTCCTTGGGCAGCAGGCCTTCCTCGGCCATGATCCGCTCGACGTTCTCCACCACCACGATGGCGTCGTCGACCAGGATGCCGATGGCCAGGACCATGCCGAACAGGGTCAACACGTTGACCGAGAAACCCATGGCCAGCATCACGGCGAAGGTACCCATCAGGGCCACCGGCACCACCAGGGTCGGGATCAGCGTATAGCGCAGGTTCTGCAGGAACAGGAACATCACCGCAAACACCAGCAGCATGGCTTCGAACAGGGTGTTGATGACCTGCTGGATCGACACCTTGACGAACGGCGAGGTGTCGTAGGGGATATCGTACTTGACCCCTTCGGGGAAGTAGCGCGACAGCTCCTGCATCTTCGCCCGCACCAGGGTGGCGGTTTCCATGGCGTTGGCACCCGGTGCCAGCTGCACGCTGAAGGCGGTGGCCGGCTTGCCGTTCAGGCGCGTGCCGTACTGGTACTCCTGGGCGCCGATCTCGACCCGGGCGACATCGCCGACGGTGACGCTGGAACCGTCCGGGTTGGCCCGCAGGACGATGGCGGCGAACTCCTCGGGCGTGCTCAGCTGGCCCCTGACCACCACGTTGGCCGTGATTTCCTGGGTGCCGCGGGCGGGCAGGTCGCCGATGCTGCCGGGGGCGACCTGGGCGTTCTGCGCGGCAATGGCTTCGGCCACGTCGTTGGGCGTGAGGTTGAAGCCGATCAGCTTCTGCGGGTCGATCCAGATGCGCATGGCGCGCTCTGAGCCGTACAACTGTGCCTTGCCGACACCCTTGAGGCGGCGGATTTCGTTCATCACGTTGCGCGCGAGGATGTCGGACAGCGCGGTTTCATCGAGGTTGCCGTCCTCCGAGGTGAGGGTGCCGAGCAGCAGGAAGCCGGTGGACACCTTCTCCACCTGCAGGCCTTGCTGGGTCACCTGGCGCGGCAGGCGCGACTCGACCACCTTGAGGCGGTTCTGCACATCGACCTGGGCCAGGTCGGGGTGGGTGCCGGGCTCGAAGGTGGCGGTAATGGTGGCGCTGCCCAGGCTGCTCTGCGACGAGAAGTACAGCAGGTTGTCGGCACCGTTGAGCTCCTGCTCGATCAGGCTGACCACGCTTTCGTCCAGGGTGGCCGCCGAGGCGCCCGGGTACACGGCGTAGATTTCCACCTGGGGTGGCGCCACGTTGGGGTATTGCGCGACCGGCAGCTGGGGGATGGCCAGGGCGCCGGCAAGCAGGATGAACAGCGCGACCACCCAGGCGAAGATCGGGCGGTCGATGAAGAACTGCGGCATGGATCAGGCCCTCACTGGCCGGTGTGCTGGACGATGGACTGGGCGCCGGGGTCGACCTGGACCTGGTCGCCCGCCTTGACGTGCTGCAGGCCTTCGACCACCACCCGCTCGCCGGGCGCCAGGCCATCGGTGACCCGCCAGCGATCACCCTGGGCGTTGCCCAGCACCACCTGGCGTTCGTTGATGCGCGACTGGGCGTCGACCACCAGCACCTTCGGCACCCCGGCGCTGTCACGCAGGATGGCGCGCTGCGGCACGCTCAGGCCCTTGGGCTGCACCGCCTGCTCCAGGCGCACGCGCACGTAGCTGCCCGGCAGCAGGTCGAGGTCCGGGTTGGGGAATTCGCTGCGCAGGGTAATCTGGTTGGTGCTTGGGTCGACACTGATGTCGGAGAACAGCAGCTTGCCCGGCAGCGGGTAGGCGCTGCCATCGTCCTGGATCAGGGTGGCCCGGGCCTGGCCATCGCCAGCCTGCTGCAGTTCACCCGCGCGCAAGGCACGGCGCAGGGCGGTGAGCTCGCGGGTCGACTGGGTGACGTCGGCATGGATCGGGTCCAGCTGCTGGATGGTCGCCAGCGGCGTGGTCTCGTTCTGGCCGACCAGGGCGCCTTCGGTGACCAGGGCGCGACCGATGCGCCCGGAGATCGGCGCGGTGACCGTGGCGTAGCCCAGGTTCAGGCGGGCGCGCTCCAGCGCCGCCTTGGCCTCGGCAACCGCCGCGTCGGCCTGGAGGAAGGCGGCGCGGGCGTTGTCGTACTCCTGGCGGCTGACCGCCTTGTCGTCGACCAGTTGACGGTAGCGCTTCTCTTGCAGGCGCGCCTGGTACAGCGTGGCCTCGGCCTTGGCCAGGGTCGCTCGGGCGCTGTCGTGGTCGGCCTTGAACGGCGCCGGGTCGATGAGGAACAGCACATCGCCCTGTTTGACGTCGCTGCCTTCGCGGTACACCCGCTTGAGCACCACGCCCGCGACGCGCGCACGCACTTCTGCCGTGCGCGGGGCGAGGATGCGCCCGCTCAGCTCGGTGCTGATGGCCAAGGGCTGAAGTTGCAGGGTTTCGACCCGGACCTGGGGAACGGGTTGTTTTTCTTCCTGCTCGGCCGCGTCGTCGCAACCGGCCAGGGGCAGGGCAAGCAGCGCCACGAGCGCCAGGGGGCGCAGGCGCGGGGGGAGGGTAATAGGCATGCGGATCTTCCGATGATGACCGTGCCTATCCTAAGGCAACCGTTCCTCGGGCGGCTGTTAACACCTGTAGGACCTGTGTGAAAAAGTGTTAAGAACAGTCCTACCGGTTTGTAGGTTTCTATATTCTCCATGAACCTGTGCCGGCCTCTTCGCGGGTTTACTCGCGAAGAGGCCGGTGAAGCTTTCCTCAAATCTATTTCCTTCTCATATGCCCAACATTCTCCTGGTCGAAGATGACAGTGCGCTGTCCGAGCTGATCGCCAGCTACCTGCAACGCAACGATTTCCATGTCCGGGTGATTGCCCGTGGCGACCACGTGCTGGACGCCTTCCGGCAAGACCACCCCGACCTGGTGATTCTCGACCTGATGCTCCCCGGCATCGATGGCCTGCAGCTGTGCCGCCTGTTGCGCCAGGAGTCACAAAGCCTGCCGATCCTGATGCTGACCGCCCGCGACGACAGCCACGACCAGGTGCTGGGCCTGGAGATGGGCGCCGATGACTACGTGACCAAACCTTGCGAGCCACGGGTATTGCTGGCCCGCGTGCGTACCTTGCTGCGCCGCAGCAGCGTCAACGAACCGCGCCTGGACAACCACCAGATCCTCATCGGTGGTCTGCGCATCGACCTTGCCGAGCGGCTGGTCAGCTGGCGCGGCGAGGAAGTGGAACTGTCCAGCGGCGAATACAACCTGCTGGTGGTGCTGGCGCGCAATGCCGGTGTGGTGCTCAGCCGTGACCGCATCCTCCAGCAACTGCGCGGCATCGAGTTCAACGGTACCGACCGCTCGGTGGACGTGGCCATTTCCAAGCTGCGCCGCAAGTTCGACGACAGTGCCGGCGAGGCGCGCAAGATCAAGACCGTGTGGGGCAAGGGTTACCTGTTCAGCCGTGTCGAGTGGGAGTGCTGACCCGCCATGCTGAAGATCCTGGTGCGCCTGTATCTGGTGATCATCGTCGCTTACGCCGGGGCGCTGCTGTTGATCCCGGACACCATTGTCGGCCTGTTCCACGACCGCTTCATGGCCTACAACCTGGACCAGGCCAAGGGCGTGCAGTCGCTGATCGTCCGCCAGTTCCGCCAGGCGCCGCAGGCGCAATGGCCAGCAGTGGAGGAGGACCTGGCCAGGGCCTTCGCGCCCCTGGAGGTCAAACTGCTGCGCAGCGAAAAGGCCGGCCTGAGCCCGCAGGAACAGGCGCGCCTGGAGCATGGGCTGTACGCGGTGCGCATCGGTGACTGGGGCTATTACCAGACCGTGATGGCACCGCTGGACAAGGACTGGCTGGTCAGCCTGCATTCACCGCCAGACCCACTGGACATCAACGTGTTGTCCTGGGGCGTGACCGTGCTGATCGGCGCGGCGATGCTCGGTTGCCTGCTGCTGTGGGTGTGGCCGCACTGGCGTGACCTGGAGCGCCTGAAGGAAACAGCCCGGCGCCTGGGCCAGGGGCAGATGGCCGAGCGCACGCACATCTCGCCGCACTCGAACATCGGCGAACTGGCCGGGGTGTTCGACACCATGGCCAGCGACCTCGAACGCCATGTCAACCAGCAGCGCGAGCTGCTGAATGCGGTCTCCCACGAGCTGCGCACGCCGCTGACTCGGCTGGATTTCGGCCTGGTGCTGCTGTTCGACGAGGTGCCTGCTACCAGCCGCAAGCGTCTGCTGGAACTGGTCGGGCATGTGCGCGAGCTGGACGAGCTGGTGCTCGAACTGCTGTCGTACAGCCGCCTGTACAACGCCGACCAAGCGCGGGAACGCGTCGAAGTGTCGTTGCTGGAGCTGGTCGACAGCGTGCTCGGCGGGTTTGCCGAGGAACTCGATGCGCGGGGCATCCAGTGGGAAGTGCAGGCCGAGGACAACTTGCCCCGCTTCGTGCTGGACCCGCGGCTGACCGCCCGGGCCGTGCAGAACCTGGTGCGCAATGCCATGCGCTATTGCGATGAAAGCCTGTTGCTGAGGTTGCATCTGGAGGCGGACGGTGCCTGCCTGTTGACCGTGGAAGACGACGGCATCGGTATCCCGGCCGAGGAGCGTGAGCGGATATTCCAGCCGTTCTACCGCCTGGACCGCAGCCGTGACCGCAATACCGGTGGCTTTGGCCTGGGCCTGGCGATCAGCCGCCGGGCGATCGAAGGGCAGGGCGGGACCCTGACCGTGGCGCAGTCGGCGCTGGGTGGGGCGCAGTTCAGGATTCGGCTGCCAGCTGGCTAGTCCACATCACGAACTGATCCTTGCCGTTGTGCTTGGCCTGGTACAGAGCCTGGTCGGCGTGTACCAGCGCCATGCTCAGGCTCTCCCCGCTTTCGACCCGGGCCAGGCCGATGCTGATGGTCACGGGCGGTACGCCAAGGTCGTCGCGCACCCGCTGGCACAGGGCGTCGACCCGTTGTTCGGCCCCTTGCTGGTCCAACCCTTCGAAGAAGATCGCAAACTCCTCGCCCCCCAGGCGGGCGAACTCGTGGCCGGTCACGCCTGCTTTGATATGCAAGGCCACCCGCTTGAGTACTTCATCGCCAATGTCATGCCCGAAGCGGTCGTTGACCCGCTTGAAATTGTCGATGTCGATCATCGCCAGGTACTGCCCGGGCGTAGCCAGGCGCAGCTGGCGTTCGGCCTTGGCCATGAACGAGCGGCGGTTGGGGATGTCGGTCAGGGCATCGACGTAGGCCTGCTCCAGCAGCACCTTGGACAGGTAGAAGTTGTGCAGCTTGGCCTGGCGCATCTGCAGGTAGCTGTAGCTCACCAGGCCGCTGAGGAACACTGCGTAGCTGATGAGCATGGCGCCCTCGAGTTGATCGGCGTCGATACGGGTGTGGTAGAACGGGTTGAGCATCACCCAACTGATGACCATGGCGCAGAAGAACGACCAGCGCCGCACCGGCAGCACTGACACGGCATACAGCACGGTCGATACCCCGAGCACCAGCCAGACGGGGCGCAGGGGCTCGGGAATGCCATCGATCACCAGGCGCATGCCCAGGGTGATGACGCTGATGAACAGCAGGTTGAGCACGTCGAAATGGTGGCTGCGGCGGGTGAAGCGCAGCACCACGGTGAGGCAGCCGAGCAGGGCGATGAACAGGTAGGACAGCCAGGTGAAACCTTGGCCTCCGAGGAAGCTGACGATCAGGTCGAAGATCAGCCAGATCAGTGTGCTGATGCAGAACACCAGCATGCAGAACGGGCGCATGGATTCGAATTCGTGCTGGCGGAACTCGGCGCGCAGAGCGGCGGGGGCGACCTGCTTGCGCACGTGCTCTTCGATGGTCTTGAACATCGGCGGGCTCCTGGGAGTGCTGTGTGACCAGTGCCGGCCCTTTCGCGGGTAAACCCGCTCCCACAGGTACAGCGCAACACTCAAATGTTGTGAAGTCTTTGTGGGAGCGGGCTCATCGGGGCGCCGAACCGCCGCGAAGAGGCCGGTACAGGTTGACTCAATTCTGTGGCAGAACACCCTTGGCCCAAGGGCGATAGCGCAGCGCAAACACCGCTTCGGCATGGCACCCCGCACTCAGCTTCGGCTCCGCAGGCTCAGCCCGAAACGCCTGCCCCGGCGCACTCACCTGGCGAAACGCCTCGCGCACCACCCCCACCCGACACGGCAGCGCCTGTTCGTAACTCAGGCGCACCAGCGGCGGCAAGCGCCCGGTCCCGGCCCCGTCCTGCCACCACACAGTCAAGCCCAACCCGGCCAGTTGATCCAGCCAGGCACCATTGACCCGCGGTGCCAGTTTGCCTGCGCTGAACGCGCTGATGTGCAGCGGCTTGTCCAGCCGCCGCTTGAAGGCCTGCAACTGGCTGTACAACGCCTCGCGGCGACCGGCATCGCGAAAGTGCAGGTCGTCCAGTTCCATAGGCAGGTACCAGCCGGCGACGGGCAGTTGCCAGTCCTTGCGCACCTGCTGGTACTGGCCCAGCGAACGGCCCAATTGCGACTTCCAGTAATTGTTCAGGCCGTCACCGTCGAGTTCGTCGATGCGCTGGTAATAGGCCGGGTCCAGGTACAGGCCGAGTACCAGCTCCAGGCCTTGGGCGTGGGCCTCGCGCAGGCTGTTGGCCAGCCAGCCTTGGGCACCGCCGAAATCACTGTCGCCGTAGGCACTCCATTGCACGATCAGGGTCTTGCCGCCTTGCGCCTTGGTGGCGCGCCACAGTTGCTGCCACTGCACCGGGGCCACGGCGGCATCGCGGTTGAGTGGCTGGTAGAACAGGCGCTGGTCGGCCAAGGCCGGCAGGCACAGGGCGAGCATGCAGATTGCCAGGAGCGTACGCATCAGAAGGTCATCTCCGCGCCAACCAGCACGCCATTGGCGCTCTTGTAGAGGTTGCCACCCAGCGACTGCTGGTACTCGGCACGCACTTTCAGCGAGCCGCGGTAGGCGTTGTAGCGGTCGTCATCGAACCACCACTGCCAGCGCACACCGACCCCGGCACGGGCGTCCTGGCGCCAGTCGTTGCTCGGGTCCTGGCTGGAGAACTCGAAGAAGCCATAAGGCATGAGCGTTTGTGGCGAGTTACCGGGCAGCTTCCAGGCATGGCCCTGCTGGTAGCGCGACAGCCAGGCGTGGTCGCCGGCGCGGGTCCACCAGGCGGCATCGAGGTAGAGGAAACGTTCGTTCCAGTCGTCTTCGTCGACCCGCCAGTCGTTGCGCCAGTCGCCCTGGTCGAGGAACGAGGCGGTGGCGCGCAGCAGCAG
The DNA here is from genome assembly GCF_052041945.1 of Pseudomonas sp. SMN11. Taxonomy (NCBI): domain Bacteria; kingdom Pseudomonadati; phylum Pseudomonadota; class Gammaproteobacteria; order Pseudomonadales; family Pseudomonadaceae; genus Pseudomonas; species Pseudomonas sp. SMN11. Next base: position 25,253 of record NZ_JBKGGW010000017.1, read on the forward strand.
GTCGTTGCTCGATTCGGCATGGTGGCGCAAGTCGCCCCAGTTGCTGCCGACCTTGGCCGGGCTCAGCAGCTCGCCAAGGCTCAGGCCGCTGTAATGGTCGTTGTCGATCTGCCGCTGGTGGTACAACTCGGCGTACAGGTTGAGGTTGGCCTGGCCGAGCGGCTTGTAGCGCAGGCCGACGCCGGTGCCCATGCTTTGCGCGTAGTCGGTGCGGCTCTGCCCACCGAACAGCACACGGCCGTAGACCGACAGGGTGCTGCCGTTGCGGCTGGGTTCTTCGCCCAGGGCGTGGTCCCACATGGCCAGTTGCACGTTCTGCGATTGCGCGCGCCGCGAGGTGCCGCTGCGCTCGCCGTTGTCGAGGAACTTGTCGTTGGTCGAGGTGCCAGCGGGTGACCAGGTGCTGGCCAGGGTAATGGTGTCGCGGCGTGACAGGGTTTCATGGGCGCGGCGCTGGCGGTACTTGCGGGCCTCGAGGCTGCCGTATTCGTCGTCGCCATCGACCAGGTTCTCTTCCACGTCGATCACCCGGCGCAGCTCGCGGCGAGCGGCGGCGCTGTTCTCGGCTTCGTCGTAGCGCAGGGCGAGGGTCTCGCCCAGGCGATAGTCCTCGGGGAAATCGTGGGTGGCGCGTTCCAGATAAGGGATCGACTGCTGTCGCTGGGCCTTGTCCTGCGAGCCGGCCAGGCGCATGCCGTAGTCGGCGCGATAGCGCGGCTGATTGGGCTCAAGGCGCACGGCTTCGGCCAGCCAGGCGGTGCTCTGCGCACTGTCGCCGGCCAATTGCGCCGTACTGGCAGCGGCGTAGTAATGGTCGGCACGCGGGTTGTGCGCCAGGGCCTGGCGCTGGAAGCCCAGCGCCGCGTGCAGGTCGCCCTGACGTTGGGCGATGGCGGCACCCAGTGCCCAGTCATCGGCGCTGTTATGCGCGGCGGCGTCCCAGAAGCGTCGGGCGGCGTCGGCATCGCCGGCATTCAAGGCGCCACGGGCGGCGGTCAGGCGGGCGTTGTCGTTCCAGGCGCTGGCCGGCAGGTTGCGCCAGATCGGCATGGCTGCTTCGGAGTCACCTGCGGCTTCCAGCGCATAGGCCAGGGGTAGGCGGTTGCCGCTGTCGCCCAGGCGCTCGGCAGCTTGGTAATACACCACCGCTTCGCCGGGTTGATCGGGCATGGCACAGCGGCCCAGGGCCCGGTACTGGCCGGCTTCGGTCGGGTTCGCCGGAATAGCCCGGCGCACCGCGTCGCACTGGCCGTTTTCAGCCAGGCGGCCGAGCAGCTGGGCGCGGGTACTGGCGTCGACTCTGGGGATAAGCCCGAGCATGCGCTGGCTGTTGAGCGGGCCATCGTTGCGCGCATAGATGTTACCCAGGCGCTGCAGCAGGGAGGGTGTCAGGCGCCCCTGGCGACGGTCATAGGCCTGCTCCAGCAGGGTGCGGGCGCGTTCGCTCTGGCCTTGTTGCAGCAACAGGTAGGTTGCTTGCTCAAGCGCAGCCAGGTCACCGCTCTGCCGGTAGCGTTTTTCCCACTCGGTGGCTGTACGGGGTTGTGGCGGCTGCACCGGGTCGCCATACAGCCGCTGCTTGAGCACCGCATAAGCGCGCGGGTCTGCGCTGGCCGGGCAGTCCTTGAATTGTTCGCGGGCAACGTCCGGATCGCGGCGTGACAACCAGTCGACGGTCTCCAGGCAAGGGCGCTGCAGCTCGTTGCTCAGCTGCCGTACCAGCGGCGCGTCATCCCCTTCACGGGCCAGCTCCCACAGCTGCTGGCGTTGCTCAGGTTGCTGCAACTGTTCGGTGGGCAATTTTTCCAGCCAGCGCTGCGCCAGTTGGTTGTGGCCGACGGCGATAGCCCGATTGGCCATGGTCAGGCGCGTCTGGTTGGCGACTTCGGGAGAGGGGGCGCTTTGCAGCAGCTTTTCCAGGCCCTTTTCATCGACCTGCTGGACATAGGCGTTGGCCAGGCGCTGCCAGTCTTCTGGCGGCAGTTGCCCTTTGTCGGCCAAAGGCTGCAGTTGCTCGATGGTTTCCTTCCAGTTGCGCAGTTGCTCGGCGAAGTTGGCCCGGGCCAGGCGCAGCACCTGGCCATCGTCCCGTGGCGGCAGCTGGTTGAGCCACTCCAGGGCTTTGCCGGCACCGCCGAACTTGGCCAGGCTCAGGCTGTAGGCCTGCCACAGGCGTACCCGCTGGGTGCCATCGGCGTTGGCCAGCCAGCCTTCCACCTGGCTGGCCGCTGGCGGGTCCTGCTCGATCCAGGTCAGGCGCAGCTCCAGCAGGGCGTTGGCGTATTCGGGGCCATCGCCAAACTGCTCGGCCATGGCCTCGGCTTCCTTGTAGCGGCGCTGGTGGGCCAGGGCTTCGACCAGCAGCGTACGGGCTTCGTCGTTGTTCGGCACGCGGCTGAGTACATGGCGGGTCAGGCGTTCGACTTCGGCCCAGTTGTCTTTCTTCGCTTCGCGGTAACTGCGCTCCATGAACGGATAACTGGTGAATCGTTGGAACTCGGTCATCGGTGCTGCCTGGGTCGCCAGCGCAGTGGAGCAAAGCAGCAAGCCGGAAAGGGTGAGGGACAGACGCGGCTTCATGCCACCTCCCGGGTCAGATCAAAGGCAGCCTGCTGTTCGCTGGCCTGTTCGGCGAGGGCCTGCTGCAGCACCTCTTCGGTAATGATGCCGCGGGCGATCAGGTGCTCGCCGAGGCTCTGCTGTTCGGAGTCGAAATCGATCAGTGCCTGGTTGAACAGGGTGACCGGGACCATGCCGCGCACCTGCAGCAGGGCGCCAAGCATCACCTGGTGATGGCTCACCCGTTCGATCAGGTCGGCATCATCCTGATGCCGCTCCAGCACGGTGAGCATGTCGTGGGTTTCGGGCTTCTGCCAGGGGCTCGGGTAGTGATAGCGCAGGCCCAGGGTGACCCGGCCCTGGGGTGCCAGGCGGCAGCTGACCGGGCGTTTCAGCTGGCGGCTGATCACCCCCAGCGACACCTGGCTGACCGGGCTTTCGCTGGCCAGTATCAGGGTGTTGCCGTCTTCGGCGACCGGCAGCACGCCATAGTGCGTGGCCAGCCGGCGTGGCAACTGGGCAATCAGCTGCGGGTCGAGCTTGAACGGGTTGAGCGGTGCCCAAGGCAGATCGAGCTGTTCGGCCAGCGTCTGTACCAGCTGCTCGCTGGTCAGCCAGCCCCGCAGCAGCAGTTCGCGGCCCAGGCGCCGGCGCACCGGGCTGGTGATCGCCTGTTGCAGCTGTTCCTCGGTGATGTAGCCTTTTTCCACCAGGCGATGGCCCAGTGGCGTGCGCGCCGGCGAGGCGAGGGCAGGGAATTCGTGGGTGGTCTTGTCCCACGCCACCCGCCGCGAATCGCCCATCTCCATGACCTGGCGCAGGGCGCGCAGGTTGGCGAAGAAGTTGACGAAGTTGCTCCACATCATCCGTGGCGCCGACAGCAGGCCTTCGAAGATGCCGTAGTAGCGCGTGACGAACCAACCGCGCTGGAACAGGCGGTTGACCAGCATCAGGCCGTTGAGCCAGAGCAGGGTGGTAAGCAGCTGGCTGTCACTGAGGATCGACATGAAGCGCCAGGAATCCGGGGCGATCACGGTTACCAGCCACATGGCCAGCAGCACCAGCAGCAACAGGTTGACCAGGAAGCTCAGCAGGTAGGCGAACAGGCCCCGACGGTCGCGCCAGAGGAAGTAGTTGAGCGCGCCGGTTCGGCTCCAGCCGAGGTTGCTGGTGCCCTGGAAGACGATGCCGACGATCCACCGCGACTTCTGCCGGATGGCGTGCTGCCAGTCGCGCGGGAAGTGCTCGCGCACGCAGATCACCTGGGAGAACTCGCGGCTCATGCCCGGCCGCCATTCGTGCTTGAGGGCCAGCGCCGGGTCGGTGATGGAGTAGCGGGCGAAGATGCACTTCATGCCTTTCTGCTTCAGGCGAAAGCCGATGTCGTAGTCTTCGGTCAGGCTCTGCACGTCGAAGGCGATGCCATCGCCGTCTTCGAGTAGGGCGCTGATGGCGCGGCGGCTGAAGCAGGTACCGACGCCGGCGCTGGGTACCTGGCCGGTCAGCGCTTCGCGCACGATCACGTCCTTGCCGTGGTTCTCGGCGAACTCGTCGACGTAGTGCCCGGCGGTGAAACCCTTCCATTCCGGCGCGTAGGGGTACACCGGGATCTGGATCATGTCCTTGTTCGGCAACAGGTAGTTGAACAGGCGCAGTTCCATGGGCGAGATCACGTCTTCGGCGTCATGCAGGATGAAGCCGGCGAACTCGATGCGGGCATCGTCCTGGAAGCGCAGGATGGCGTCGATGATGTTGTTCAGGCAGTCGGCCTTGCTGGTGGGGCCGGGGCGTGCGCAAACCACCTTGTGCACGTTCGGGTAGTGCAGGCACACGGCGTCGACGTCGGCCTGGGTCTGCGGGTCGTTGGGGTAGGTGCCGACGAAGATCTGGTAGTTCTCGTAGTCGATGGTCGAGGCCGCCAGGCGCGCCATTTCGCCGACCACGCCCACCTCGTTCCAGGCCGGGACCATGATTGCCAGGGGCTTTTCCGGCACTTCGAACAGGCGTTTCTCGTCGGCTTTTTCGTACTTGTCGTAGATGCGAAAACGGCGGATCAGCTTGCGGCCCCAGTAGCACAGGTCGATGAACAAATCGTCGAGGCCGAGCAGGAACATCAGCGAGGCGAGGATGATCGCCAGGACTTTGAGGCCGAACAGCACATAGGTGAGGAAGTCGATAAAGGCCAGGCTCATGCGTCATCTCGCGGGTTGGCCGTTTCTGCAAACCAGCGCGTCAGGCGCTCGGCGATGCGCTCGCTGGCGTGGCCGTCACCAAACGGGGTATAGACCCGCGCCATGCGTGCGTAGGCCACCGGGTCGTCGAGCAGCTGGCGGGTTTCCTCGACGATGCGTTCGGTCAGCGTGCCGACCAGCTTGACCGTGCCGCCCTTGAGCACGGCAGGGCGCTCGGTGACCTTGCGCAGCACCAGCACCGGCTTGCCGAGTGCCGGGGCCTCTTCCTGCACGCCGCCGGAGTCGGTGAGGATGATCTGGGCGCGGTTCATCAGCCAGACGAAGTGCGGGTAGTCCTGCGGGGCGATCAGGTGGATGTTGCTGCGGTTCGACAGCACGCCATACACGGCCTTCTGCACTTGTGGGTTGAGGTGCACGGGGTAGACGAATTGCACGTCGGGGTAACGTTCGGCCAGTTGCGCCAGGGCCAGGCAAATGCGCTCGAAGCCGGGGCCGAAGTTCTCCCGGCGGTGGCCGGTGATCAGCACCATGCGCTGCTCGGGGCGCAGCACGCTCAACGGCGAGTCGGCGGCCGGCTGCCATTGCCGTTCGGCCAGGTGGTCGCGCATCCACAGCAGGGCATCGATGACGGTGTTGCCGGTGACTTCGATGTGCTCAGGAGGCACGCCTTCGCGGATCAGGTTGGCGTCCGAGTCGCGGGTCGGGGTGAAGTGCAGGTCGGCGAGCACCCCGGTCAGGCGCCGGTTGGCTTCTTCGGGCCAGGGTTGCTGCAGGTTGCCGGTGCGCAGGCCGGCTTCGACATGGCCGATGGGGATGTGCCGCTGGAAGGCCGCGAGGCTGGCGATGAAGCTGGTGGTGGTGTCGCCATGGACCAGCACGATGTCGGGCTTGACCTGCTCGTAGGCCTGGTCGAGTTTGTCCAGCAGGTCGCGGGCCAGGCCGTTCAGGGTCTGGTTCTGGGTCATCACCTTGAGGTCCTGGTCGACGCTCAGGCCAAAGGCGGTCAGCACCTGCTCGAGCATCTCGCGGTGCTGGCCGGTGGAGCAGATATGCAGGTCGACCTCGGGCCAGCTGCGCAGCACGCGGGCCAGCGGGGCCATCTTGATCGCTTCGGGTCGGGTGCCGAACACCATCATGACGCTATACGCCATCGTCTTGTTCCTCGTTCATTTCCCTGGACGAAGGGGTAGGACATGTCGCCGCTTGCAAGTGATAGATACAAGCAGTCGCATGCAGGGTTGTCCAATGCGTGATCGGGGGAAGCCGTGTCGAGCAAGGAGGGGCCGGACGCCAGGGGAAGGGGGTTGCGGAAACGATAAAGCTTAGTAATTTCTGATTGAACGGTCAGTCAATAAAGTATTTCAGGCTTTTTCTTGCTGGCTTGATCTTGTAATTTTGTAGGTCGTTTCTTAGGGAGCTGAACATGCAAGGCAAGGCACGCAAGATCGTCCAGGCCATTCTCTACGAAGCCATCGCTGTGGCTTGCGTGGCGCCGGCGCTGGAGCTGGCGTTCGGCGCCGGGATGGCGGAGTCGACGGTGCTGTCGGTGCTGATGTCGGGCATCGCCATGAGCTGGAACATGGCCTACAACTGGGCCTTCGAGCGCTGGGAGGCTCGCCAGCGCAAGCGCGAGCGCACGTTGCTGCGCCGGGGCCTGCATGCGCTGGGCTTCGAGGGCGGGCTGGTGCTGATCCTGCTGCCGCTGGTGGCGTACTGGCTGGATGTCAGCCTGTGGGCGGCGTTGCTCACCAACCTGGCCTTGTTCGTGTTCTTCTTCGTCTATGCCTTCGTGTTCCAGTGGGGCTTCGACAAGGTGTTCGACGTGCCGCTGTCGGCGCAACAAGCAAAGTGTTGACTTGGCCAGGGCGGGCGGGATAACGTCCTACCCATGAACACCTTCCTGCACGTGAACGCCATTATTATTACCGCCATTATCAGCTTGGCGGGCTAGCGCGTACGTGCACCGAACCCGCCCTGGAGGCGGGTTTTTTCTCTCTGACTCCTGGGCAATGTGAAAAAAGCCAAGGAGTTGCAATCGATGACCAGCCTCAACGTCAGCCCTCGTACCCCGTCCACCGCGCAGCAACTGCTGTCGGAACAGGTGCGCCGCATTCTGTCCGCGCCGGTGTACGACCTGGCCATCGAGACACCCTTGCAAGCGGCCCCCGCGCTGTCTGCCAGCCTCGGCAACCAGGTGTTGCTCAAGCGTGAAGACCTGCAGCCGACCTTCTCGTTCAAGATCCGCGGGGCCTATACCCGGCTGTCGCGCCTGACCACGGCCCAGCGCGAACGCGGCGTGATCACCGCCTCGGCAGGCAACCATGCCCAGGGCGTGGCCCTGGCGGCGGCGCACCTGGGCATGAAGGCGACCATCGTCATGCCCACCACCACGCCATCGCTCAAGGTTGAAGGCGTGCGCTCGCGGGGAGGCCATGTGGTGCTGCATGGCGAGAGCTTCCCCCATGCCCTTGCCCATGCGCTGCAACTGACCGACAGCGGCGGGGCGACCTTTGTACCGCCGTTCGACGACCCGGACGTGATCGCCGGCCAGGGCACCGTGGGTATGGAGATCCTGCGCCAGCAGCCGGGTGCGCTGGACGCGATCTTCGTGCCGGTTGGCGGTGGCGGGCTGGTGGCGGGCATTGCTGCCTACGTCAAATACCTGCGCCCCGAGGTCAAGGTGATCGGTGTCGAGCCGGAAGACTCCAACTGCCTGCAGGCTGCCATGGCAGCGGGCGAACGGGTGATCCTGCCGCAGGTCGGGACCTTCGCCGAAGGCGTGGCGGTGGCGCAGATCGGTGCCCATTGCTTCGAGCTGTGCCGGCATTTTGTCGATGAAGTGGTGACCGTCAGCAGCGATGAATTGTGCGCAGCGATCAAGGACATCTACGACGATACCCGCTCGATCACCGAACCCTCGGGTGCCCTGGCCGTGGCCGGGATCAAGAAGTACGTGGCCCGCGAGGGCGTCAAGGGGCAGACCCTGGTGGCCATCGACTCCGGCGCCAACGTCAACTTCGACCGCCTGCGCCACGTGGCCGAGCGTGCCGAGCTTGGCGAGCAGCGCGAGGCGATCATCGCCGTGACCATCCCTGAGCAGCCCGGCAGCTTCCGGGCCTTCTGCCAAGCCCTGGGCAAGCGGCAGATCACCGAATTCAACTACCGCTATTACCCGGGCAAGGAAGCGCGCCTGTTCGTTGGCGTGCAGACCCACCCGTTGCATGACCCGCGCGAGCAGCTGCTGGCCAGCCTGCGCGGGCAGGGTTACAGCGTGCTCGACCTGACCGACAACGAACTGGCCAAGCTGCATGTGCGCCACACCGTAGGCGGGCATGCAGCGCCGGGGGCCGATGAGCGGGTGCTGCGCTTCGAATTCCCCGAGCGGCCAGGGGCGCTGCTGGGCTTCCTGGCGCGGCTGGGCAAGCGCTGGAACATCAGCCTGTTCCATTACCGTAACCATGGCGCGTCCGAAGCGCGGGTGTTCGCGGCGCTGGAAGTGCCCGCCGACGAGCAGGCGAGTCTGCCCCAGGCGCTGGACGAGATGGGCTACCGCTATTGGGACGAGACCGATAATCCGGCTTACCGGTTGTTCCTTGGCTAACGTTGCGCTGGATCAACATTCGCTGCATTGAACGGGCGGATCCTCGTTGGTAGACAGACCCACCAGGAGGATCCGGTCATGAGCAGCACCTTCTTCATCCCGCCCGTGAACATCATGGGCATCGACTGCCTCGACGAGGCCATGGCCGCAATTGCTGGTTATGGCTTGCGCAAGGCGCTGATCGTTACTGACCAGGGCCTGGCCAAGGCCGGCGTTGCCGCGCGTATCGGGCGCATGCTGGCCTTGCAGGATATCGACTCGGTTGTGTTCGACGGCGCCAAGCCCAACCCCAGCATCGCCAACGTCGAGGCAGGCCTTGCCGTGTTGCTGCGTGAGCGCTGCGACTGCGTGGTGTCGCTAGGTGGTGGCTCGCCCCATGACTGCGCCAAGGGCATTGCCCTGTGCGCCACCAACGGTGGGCATATCAGAGACTACGAGGGCGTCGACCGCTCGCGCAAGCCGCAACTGCCACTGATCGCCATCAACACCACGGCGGGCACGGCCAGTGAAATGACCCGTTTCTGCATCATCACCGACGAGCGCCGCCACGTGAAAATGGCCATCGTCGACCGCAACGTCACGCCGATCCTGTCGGTCAACGACCCGGCGCTGATGGTTGCTATGCCCAAGGGGCTGACGGCGGCCACCGGCATGGATGCGTTGACCCACGCCATCGAAGCCTATGTGTCCACGGCAGCCACGCCGATCACCGATGCCTGCGCCGTCAAGGCCATCAGCCTGATCAGCGAGAACCTGCGCCAGGCGGTGAACGATGGCAACGACCTGCAGGCGCGGGAGAACATGGCCTACGCGCAGTTCCTGGCGGGCATGGCGTTCAACAATGCCTCGCTCGGTTACGTGCATGCCATGGCGCACCAGCTGGGCGGTTACTACGACTTGCCCCATGGTGTGTGCAATGCGGTGCTGTTGCCGCATGTGCAGCGTTTCAATGCCAAGGTCAGTGCCGCGCGCCTGCGCGATGTGGCCAAGGCCATGGGCATCAAAGTTTGCGGGCTGGACGCGGAGCAGGGGGCGGGGGCGGCGATTTCGGCCATCGAGCACCTGGCGGCGGCGGTGGGCATTCCGGCGGGGTTGGCGGAGCTGGGGGCCAAGCTTGAGGATGTGGGCATTCTGGCGGAGAACGCCCTGAAGGATGCCTGTGGGCTGACCAACCCGCGGCCGGCCAGCCAGGACGAGATCGAGGGGATTTTTCGGGCGGCATTCTGATAGATAAAGCTGTGTGGCTGCACCGACCTTTTCGCGGCTAAAGCCGCTCCCACAGGGATAGCGCCAGCTTCAGATTCGGCGCGGTTCCTGTATGAGCGGCTTAGTCGCGAAGCGGGTTGGTACCTAAATTTTTAACTTATTGAAGGCCATACGTACTAATAAGGCGATTAGCTATGGCAGCGTACTGCTTTTCGGCATCATCGGTTTTTAAGCCTTTTCTACTGTTCCATGCATCCCACCTGGCTTTGCCTTGGACGTCAAACATGCCGGGCCTAGTGGTATTTATGTCGCCGACGGTCGCCTGCTTGTAAAGGCCATATAGCTCAAGCATTTCTGCGTCGGTTGGTTTTGTTTGCAACTGTTTGACTTCTTCAGCTGCCTTGTTGAACTCTTGAGTGGCCATCGGAAATCTCCTGCGTGGGAGATCTCATCGTGTTTCAGTGGCTAATTCAGCTCAACTGGCAAAAATGCTAGGTGTATCAGCGCTCGCGCATGAAGAATCCCGCCACATATTTGCGGAAGGTCTCCAGGCTCTTGAAGTCGGCATAGCGCTTGAAGTTCTCGGCATCGGGCTCCGGCCCGATCGGCTTTTCCAACAACGACACCGACAGCACCCGGTCCTGATCCGAGGTCAGCACCAGCTCATCCATCACCTGCCCACCGATCACCGGCCGGCGCATCTGCACCTTCACCCCTTTGCTGGCCATCCAGTCGATCAGCGACACCAATGCCTTGAGTGGCTCGCGCTCTTCGTCGCGGTACACCGGGAACATCTGCGCGCGCGACAGCACCGGCACGCTGGCCACATGAATCAATTCATAGAAGTGGCTACCTGCCGTGGTGGGCGAGTACAGGGCCAGCGTCAACAGCGGGCCCGACGCCCGGCTGCCGCCCCAGTACAGGTGATGCCCTTGGAAGTCGAAGCCGTCTTCGCTGCGGTTGTTGAACAGCTTGCGCCCCTTGATCTGGTCGACGCAGTCCAGCAGCAGGCCATGGCGACGGTGGTTGCCGAACACCGTGGCTTCACGCAGGCGGGACTTGAGCATCATCATGTGCTTCATGTCCAGACGGGTTTCCAGGTAATTGCTGGCCGGCACCCGTTCGAGCAAGGGGTAGCGGCTAGCGACACTGCGCAGCTCGGCGAACTGGCCGGTGAGGTCTTTTTTAAGGTGCGTGGCATAGAGGTTCAGGCCGCTGGTCTCGATCCAGGTCAGCAGCAGCGACAGCAACCGTTGCTGTTCGCGACGCTCACTGCCTTCGCCCGCCGTACCACTGTCGTCAATGGCCTTGCGGTAATCGCCGATCAGGCGCAGCGGGGTATCAGGCGCCAGCCAGGCGGCAGGTGCGGCTGGCTCGTCTTCACGCTCGCTGGCCTCGCGTTCGTCCTTGGTGAACGGGCAGCCGGGCGCATGCTCGGCGGTGCCGGGGTTGTTCTTCAGAAACAGCGTGCCGGTGCTGCCATTGAGGGTCACATTGAGCACCGGCAAGGCATCCTTGCGGCAGTCGCAGGCCAGCCACTGGTTGGCACTGCGCACCTTCATCAGCAGCTGATTGGCCTGCAGCAGGCGTGGCCCGGCGAGGCTGCCGGTGGCGAAACCGACCAGCAGTTCCTCTTCGGCCGGTGTCAGGCTGCGCACCTGCGCGGCGGTTTTGTCGATGATTCGCATGAGGCAGCTCCAAGCTACGAGCCCCAAGCTTCAAGCAAACGCGCTGCGCTTTCAACTTGTCGCTCAGCTGCCGCCGAACATCTTGGCTGCGCGGGCGCGGATTTCCTCTGGGGTCAGGTCCTCCTTGTGGGTGGAGACGAACCAGATATTGCCGAACGGGTCTTTCAGCGTGCCGCTGCGGTCGCCGTAGAACTGATCTGTCAGCGGGTGCAGTTGAGTGCCGCCTGCGGCCAGGGCCTGGGCATAGACTTTGTCGCAGTCCTCGACATACAGGTGAATGCCTACGCCTGCACCCGCCAGTTTCTGGCTGGCGGTGAGGCCGCCTTCCATGTCACAGGGATCACCGAGCATCAGCGACGAATCACCGATCTTCAGCTCGGCATGGCCGACACGGCCACCTGGGGCATCGAGGCGAAACATTTCCACTGCGCCAAAGGCCTTCTTGTAGAACTCGATGGCCTCGGCGGCGTCGTTGATGGCCAGGTACGGGGTGATGCTGTGCTGGCCTTCCGGAATGGGTTTGACAGCCATGTTCGATTCTCCTTTGCAATGGGCGCCGAGGGGCGCCCTGATGCTTAGAGTCGTCTGCGCAGATGGAAAATCGACCATGAGTCTAGATCGATTCTCTATAAGCGCGGCAGTCAGAAGATGTAGTCGGTGGTCAGGAAGCTCGATTGGCGGTTGCGGATGATTTCGCTGATCAGTTCCTTGTTGGCTTCCTGGAAGCGCGTGGCGACCAGGGTGCGGATGGAGAACACGCGCAAGGCGTCGTGCACCGACAGGGTGCCTTCGGCGCTGTTCTTGCGGCCGTTGAACGGATAGGTGTCGGGGCCGCGCTGGCACTGGGCGTTGAGATTGATGCGCCCGACCTGGTTGGCAAAGATGTCGACCAGGCTGCCGATGGTCGCCGGGTCATTGCCGAACAGGCTCAGTTGCTGGCCGTAGTCGGAGTCGAGCACGTAGTCGACCACGGTCTGCAGGTCGCGGTAGGGCACCACCGGCACCACCGGGCCGAACTGCTCTTCGTGGTACACGCGCATGTTGCAATTTACCGGGTAGAGCAGGGCGGGGCAGAAGAACGAGCCGCGGCTCTGCCCGCCACCCTCGTTGATCACCTGTGCGCCTTTGGCCGTGGCATCGGCGACCAGTTGGTCGAGGTAATCGACCTTGCCCTGTTCCGGCAACGGTGTCAGTGCAACGCCTGGTTCCCAAGGCATGCCTGGCTTGAGTGCGGCCAGTTTGCGCTTGAATTTGTCGAGGAAAGGTTCGACCACATCCTCGTGAACGAACAGGATCTTCAGCGCCGTGCAGCGTTGGCCATTGAACGACAGGGCGCCGGTAATGGCCTCTTCCACGGCATTGTCCAGGTCCACCTGGGGCAGGACGATGCCGGGGTTCTTCGCGTCAAGGCCCAGGGCCGCGCGCAGCCGATGCGGCCGTGGGTGAAGCTTCTTGAGGTCGCTTGCCGCCTTGTGGGTGCCGATGAAGGCGAATACATCGACCTTGCCGCTGGCCATCAGCGCGCTGACCGTCTCGCGGCCACGGCCGTAGATGACGTTGATCACCCCCGGCGGGAAGCTGTCGCGGAACGCTTCGAGCAGCGGGCGAATCAGCAGCACGCCGAACTTGGCCGGTTTGAACACCACGGTGTTACCCATTATCAGGGCCGGGATCAGCGTGGTGAAGGTTTCGTTGAGCGGGTAGTTGTAAGGGCCCATGCACAGTGCCACGCCCAGCGGCGCCCGGCGGATCTGGCCGAGGGTGCCTTGTTCGAGCTCGAAGCGGCTGGAGCGGCGGTCGAGGTCCTTGAGGGCGTTGATGGTGTCGACGATGTAGTCGCAGGTGCGGTCGAATTCCTTTTCCGAATCCTTGAGGTTCTTGCCGATTTCCCACATCAGCAGCTTGACCACAGCGGTGCGCTGCTCGCGCATGCGTGCGAGGAAGGTTTCCACGTGCTGAATCCGCTCGGCCACGCGCATGTTCGGCCAGGCGCCACGGCCCTTGTCATAGGCGTTTACCGCCGCGTCCAGGGCGGTGAGGGCGGTGTCGGCATCGAGCAAGGGCGCGCTGCCGAGCACCACCTGGCGCTCACCGTCTGCTTCTTTCAGCCAGACCGGGCTGCGCACCGTGGCCAGTGGCCCGTCCCAGCGCCTGAGTTCACCGTTCACCAGGTAGTCGCGTTGTTCCAGTGGTGCGCCCAGGCGCCAGTTCTCGGGAATGTCGCCAGCGGCGGGAAACAGCGAATCGAGCAGATGTTCCATGGGTACTGCACCTCATGTGTCTTGGCGGGTGAAACGCTTCAGCTGCGAGCATGCACCCTGGGCAAGAAAAACACCAGTCTGGCTCAATTTTGCGCGCACCGCGCCGATACAGGGGCAATCGCCCATATCTGCAGGCTTATGACCCCGTCCAATTCCCCGATGACCCACGAACAGATACCGGCTACCGGCACGCTGCGCCGCGCCCTTCGCCGCTTGTTGCCGGTCGGCGTTTCCCTGACCGGTATCGGCGTGTCCATGGCGCTTGGCCATGTGGACATCCAGCGCCAGCACAGCCAGCAGGACGCGAGCCTGTTCCACTCGCCGCTGTTCTGGTTCGCCCTGACCTGTAGTGGCCTGCTCAGCCTGTTCATCGCGCAGATCAACCGCAAGCAGCGCCAGCTGCAACAGCGTAACCGCGAGCTGCAGCGCTCGCAGGCGCAGCTGGAACGCCTGGCGCATTACGACACCATCACCGGTTTGCCTAACCGCGTGCTGTTCCAGCAGCAGTTGGCCGAAGCCACTGCCGAAGGCCATGGTCTGGCCGTGCTGCTGCTGGATATCGACGGTTTCAAACAGGTCAACGACAGCCTGGGCCACGCCATGGGCGACCTGTTGCTGCAGCAGGCAACTGCGCGCTTTCTTCAGGAACTCGACACCAGCGACCGGGTATGCCGGCTGGGCGGCGATGAATTCGTGTTCATGCTCCAGGGCACCCAGGGCCAGGTCAGCCACCAGCTGCGGCAGCTGCTGCGCTGCCTGCAGCGGCCGTTCGACCTCAATGGCAATGCCGCGCTGGTGACGGGCAGCATTGGCCTGGCCTGGTGCCCGCAACATGGCGAAGATGTTGGCAGCCTGCTGCGCCATGCCGACACGGCCATGTACGCGGCCAAGGAGGGTGGCCGCAACGCCTGGCGCCCCTATCACCCGGACATGACGGCACGCCTGCACCAGCGCCTGGAGCTGGAGCGCAACTTGCGCCGGGCGCTGCAGGATAACGAGTTCGAATTGTGGTACCAGCCGAAGGTCGACCTGTTCAGCGGCCAGCTGGAAGGGGTCGAGGCCTTGCTGCGCTGGCGCGATCCGGAGCATGGGCTGATACCGCCTGGCGAGTTCATTCCGCTGGCCGAGCGCACCGGCCTGATCATCCCCTTGGGTGAGCGCGTGCTCGACCTGGCCTGTGCGCAACTGGCCGCCTGGCGCGCCGCCGATTGCCTGCCGGGGCCCCTGGCGGTCAACGTGGCGGCGTTGCAGATCGAGCGTAGCGACTATGTCTCGAGCCTGGCCATTGCCTTGGAACGCCATGGCCTGGCCCCCAATCTGCTGGAAGTGGAGATCACCGAGAGCCTGCTGATGGAAAGCCAGCAACAGGCGTGCGCGGCCCTGGCCCAGCTGCAAGCCATGGGCGTGGCCACAGCGGTGGACGACTTCGGCACCGGTTACTCGTCGCTGGCCTACCTGCGTGCCTTGCCCATCGACCACCTGAAGATCGACCGGGCGTTCATCAAGGACCTGCCGGATGACGATGACGCGGTGGCCATTGCCCGGGCGATCATCGACCTGGGGCATGCCTTGGGCTATCGCATCACTGCCGAAGGGATCGAGACCCAGCAGCAGTATGACTTTCTGCGCAATGCCGGGTGTGACCAGGGCCAGGGCTACCTGCTGGGGCGGCCGATGCCGGCCGCCGAGCTGCAGAAGTGGGTGGCGCGCAACCCGCTCAGGGCGCGAATGCCGCGGTAGCGGCAAGGCCCCTACAGAGTAATGTCGAACAGCTCATAAGCCGGGCGTGCAAGGGTGTGCTGGCGTAGTGGCAGGTTATGGTCGATCGCAGCCAAGCGGCGCCAGAACTCTACGTGGGCTTGGAGCGGGTGTGATGTGAAAGGCTCAAGGTCGAGCAGCACCCGCAAATCTCGTCGGTACTGCAGTGGCAGACGGTTCCAGAGCGCCGCCTCAGTGGGGCCGGTATTGTGGAAGAAGTCCTCATAGTCGTTCTCGTTCACCAGCAGATCCACCTGATGTGCTGCATTGTAGGCTTCGACCTCATCGAGCATGCTCGGGCTCAGCCATGGGCTCTCAAGGCGCATCGCCTGGGCGACCGGTGGCGGCACATGGAAACCAGCTGGTAGTTGTTGCAGCTGATTGTCGCCCAGGTCGATCGCCACCGGCGAACTGATGATGCTTTCCAGCCCGCGCGGCAATTCGGTCAGTGCGCAGTTGTCCAGGAACAGCGTGTACAGGCGCGGTATGCGGCCAAGGTCGGGAGCACGCAACAATGGGTTGCTGCTCATGTCCAGAACACCCAGGTTGGTGAACTGATCGAGCATCTGCTGGGCGTCGTTATCCCAAGTGATACGGTTACTGTCGAGGTCCAGCCAGGCCAGTTCCTGTGGGTTTGCCAGGCGAGGCAGGCGACTGAAGCGGCAGTCACTCAGGTACAGGCGCTTGAGCCTGGGAAAACGTTCGTAGAATTCGGCCGGTAACTGGCTCAGGTTGCGATTGTTTGACAATGACACATGCTCGATGTGGGTGAAATCGTCCGGCAAGGCCAGGCTGGCCAGGTCGTGGTCCGTCAGATCAAGGCCTGGGAGTTCCAGGCTATAGACCTCGGCGTCGCGACCCAGCGGCAGGCTGGATATGCGGCGCCAGGCATTGATGATAGGGGTAATGGCCTCCTGGCGGCGGTGCGGGAACTGCGGGTCGGGACGTGCCCATTCACTCAGGTTTTGACGCAAGGTCTGCAGGCGTTGCTCAAGGTCGCGCATGGCCTGTGTGGGCGAAATCAATTGTTGCCGCCAGGCGTGTTCGGCCTGACGGAGGTGGTCGTCAGTGGCGGTGGGGTACAAACGGCGATAGCGCAGTGCCAAGGGTTCCCGCCGATAGGGGCTGCTGGGTGTCGTTTCAAGACCGCCTTTCAAACCAACGGGTTCGACCCTGCGGCGTATGCCTCCGGTCCAGAGGCGTCGGAGCAGCTCACTGCGGCGGGGCTCGGTCCAAGCCAGTACACGCTCGCGCAGGGTGTTGCCATTACTGCTCGAGATGCCTAGCGACTCTCGCCAGGCACTTGGTAGTGCTTGCTCGACCGCCCGGCACAGGTCCGGGTCCTGGGTCGAAGGGGCGGGGCGTTCGCCCAGATCCGCCTCATATCCTTCGGCGGATTTGACGACGCGGCAGACCCTGCCAGTCAGGTTGCTTCCATTGCTGTGGAGCAGCGGGCCCTGCGGGCTGCCAGCCCGCAGTTCAAGGCGCAGGTCCGCAGGCCATTCAGGCAGGTCATCGAGGTAGCTGAACAACAGCCGCTCACTGTCGGTTGTCGCCTGCAGCGGCAGGCTGAGTTGTTGCAGGGCGCGTACCAGCGGCCATTCGCGATGACCTTGCAGAAGCTGCTGCGCAGTTTCGCCTTTGAGCGGCTCGACCGGAGCACGCGTCGCCATGCGCTTCAAGGTGTCGAGCATCAGCGCAGGGGCCGGCTGGCCTTCAAGGTGCACCTGGCGCAAGCGGGCTGCATCGACACCGCAGATGCGCCCGGCCAGTTCCAGTTGTTCCGGGGTATAGGCTGTGTAAGCTTCGCCCAGACGTCTTGCCAGCACCGCGAACGGCCACTGCTGCGGCTGTTCATGGGCAGCGCGCCATGCGCCATGACCGTTGTGCTCCAGCGGCGGTTGGTAAGCATCTGGTGCCTCGGGGTGGATGATTCGCCACTGCTGGGTGGTGGGTTCGAAACGCTGTTTATAGAGCTGGCCATCCATGCGAATGTAATGGCTACCGTCATGCAGGTACTGGGCTTGCGCATTGGGCTGCAGCCCTTCCGGGAGCTGCAGGGGGCTGCGGTAGGGGGCCAGGTCCGGCTGCCAGAGGCGATAGCGGCCATCGCTGCAGTGAACTTCCTGCAGCTTCTCCAGCAAAGGGCTTTTGAACAGCTTTGGCACGACATGGCCTGCCGTTACCAGCCCGCCGATCAGGGCCAGGTTCAGGCCGACGGCTTCGAGGTGCTGCAAGGCCAGGTGGCGGTCGCCTTCGTGCCAGGCTTCATAACCTTCGTAGACTTCACCCAGCAACTGGAAGGCGGTCACGGCGAGCATCAGGGTGCCTATGGCCGGGATGAAGAAACCTGCCACGTTGAGCGCGTCCAGGCCGAGGCTTTCCCATTGTTCCTGGCGTTTGGCCCGGGCCTGTGCGTCGGCCACGGCAGTGGGCACCGCGAGGTGTTCGGCCTCGCTTTTCAGGCGCGCCAGGTGCAGGTCCTGATAGAAGCCGAAGGGTTCGCCGGTGATGGCGTGGACGGTGGGGTGCAGGTTGGGTGGGCTGGCGTTGTCCAGGTTCTGTTGCAGCACGTCGAGGAAGCGCGGCTGGTCGGCCTGGCTCAGGTGGGCCTGGAAACGCTGACGATTTTCTGGCTCCCGCAGCAGGGTTGCCAGTACCTGATTGACGGCGCCCAGATCTGCACAGGCGTGAAGGGCAGGGGTATTGCCAGGCAAATAGAGCAGCCAGCCGGTATGGTCTGCGTCGATCAGCATCACTTCGTGCAAGACGATGCCGAACAGGGCCAGCTGCCAACACGGCACGGCGCCGTTCTGCAGCAACCGGTCGACCTGATCGCGAGCCCTGCCACTCAGTGCCTGGCGCAGGTAGCCCAGGTCCGCTGCCAGGCGCAAGCGGTCCTGTTGCACTGCAATGGCCTGGCTACGCACCTGGGGCGCAGTGAAGCATTGCTGCAGATGGGCCTGGTAAGCGCCACCGAGGTCGAGTTCGCGGCAGTGTTGCGCAAAGGTCTCGGGCGCGAGGTCGAGGCGCTCGACCTGATACTGCTCCGATGCCAGTGCAAAATGCGCGGTGGGAGTCTGCGGGCCAGTCACTGCCGTTCCGGGCACCTTGATGGGCGTGACATGGATGGCGCCGCTCAGGGCAATGGCACTTTCGCGGGTGAAGGTTTCGTCATCGGCAAAGTTCTGCAATGCGGCTTGCAGTAAATTGTCACGGCGGTGGCTGTAGAGGTAACCCAGTGCGTTCCAGTTCCAGGTGCGCTCGACGCGTAGCAGTTCGCTGGCGCGCAGCGGTGCCGTGAAGCCGAGTTCGGCCAGGCGTGCCTGCAGGATCGGTTCGGCAAATTCGCTGATCTGCTTCAGGCCCTTGAGCGAACGCGCCAGCCTGGCTTGCGAGCGCAGCAGGCGAGTGTGGCTGGCCTGCACGGCTTCACGCAGGTCAGGCGCGGCATTGTTGTACCAGTCCTGGTCGAATGCATCGAGCTGCTGGCTCTGGCGCAGCGCTTGCCAGTGCCGGGGTGTGGTGTAGCGGGTCCAGGTGGGCAGTTGCGTTGTAATCAGTTCTTCGTGAGGCGAAGCGGTAGCAGGGCTGGCCATAGGGAGGCTCCTTCGTTGAAAGAAGCCATCAGGCAGCATCTGCAATCGCTTGCAGCGGTAGTGGAGTAATACAACTTTCAGCGTATTGAAACAGGGAGGATATATAGCAAAAGCAGTACGTGACTTTTGCCTGTGCCAATAAATTTGACGCCATTAATAAAGCTGCGATGCTGTCAAAATGCCGCTTGCCAAGCAGCGCACCTGCATCTTAAATTGTTACTGAATGTGAAGTCGGCATCCGACGTTGATAGTTTACAAATCAACACGTTATGCAGGCTTTCAAGCTCCGCTCTATTGTTTTCCGATCAGCCCCGTTGACAACATCAAAGGACGTCGAAGAAGACATGAAAGAGAACTTGGCGGCTGTGGCGCGAAAAATGATCTCGCCTTCCATGCGTTACGAGATCCGAACCGTTTCAAGCAAGTTACGCGAGCTGCTGGCCCGTACCTGCTTCTGGCGCTGGGAAATCTCGCGTTTCCGGCTGCAGCACGCCAGCCCTTACGAAATCCTCTACATCGGCAGGAAGCAGCAGCGCGAAATGGCCAAGCTGCTGATCGGCGGCAAGGGCCAGCAGCAACTGGCCGAAGCTGCCGAAGAGACTGCTCCGACCGAGCCCCGGCATGTGGTGGTGGTGAGCGAGATGCCGACTTCCGGCGCGTTGACGGTGCCCCACTACCTGAGCGCCGTGGTGCCCTTGGGCCGCTCGCTCGATGACATCACCGCCCGCTACGACAGTGAACTGCGCCGCAGCATTCGCAAGAACCGCCCGCTCTACCAGATGCGCCAGACGCTCGCCGATGACGAGATCGCCATGGCCGATCAACAGCTGTTGCGGCCCTATGCCAGTGCCCGGCAGGGTATTCATGCGGCGCAGTTTCCAACCGACGAAGTGTTTCGTCTGGCAAAAGGGGTAGGGCGCCTGGATCTGATCACCTGTGGCGATGAGGTCATCGGTTGCCACCTGGGCTGCGAGATCACGCGGGACGGCAAACGTTACTGGAGCACCCTGCGTTTCGGCTATTGCGAAGCGGTGTTCTCAGACCCGAAAAAGTTGCGCGAGGTCAATTCGATCACCACGTTCATGGCCCTCGAGTGGGCGTTGGCCAACGGTTACGACTACTACGACATCGGCATGTGCCTGGCACGGCCGGACGACGGCCTGTTGAAGTGGAAGCGCCGGCGTGGCGGTGATATCGATGAATTGGGCAACCATGCCTACCTGTTCGTCCGCTTGCCCCGCACGGGGACCGCGCAGTTCCTTTGGGACACCCCGCTGTTCGCCGTCGAGGGCAACAAATTGACGCTCCACCTGGGCCTGCCGGAAGGGCCCAGTGATGATGAGGTCGCCAGCCGTTATCACGAGATGGTGTTTGGTGGCCTGCACAAGATCTACCTCTACGGCGTCGGGAGCAGTGGCGAGTCGTTCCTGCAAACCCTGCGCAGCCGTTACGCCACGCTACAGTCCCCGCCCACGATGGAAAGGGTCGTCGTTTCCAGCTGAACCGACTTCAAGGCATGCCGGGAGTGCATGCCTTGCCTCAGGCCAGACACCTGTCACTTCGGGAGGGGCGTTTCATGGGCAGCGGTATTTCGAACTTCAGTGGCTCTTCGGTTGCCAGCCAGAACACCTGGACCCTGGCGGCCTACCAGCACATCGCGCGCAAGCGCCTGGCACGCAAGGCTGATATCGATATCAAGCGTGTCGCCGAGAAGGTCTGGGATATCGCGCCCGGTGAAACAACGGTATCGCCACCGGCCTTCTACTTGCCCAACCAGTTGGAGCGGGTAACGGGCTGGGAGGCCAAGCGCTTCTACCCGTATGTGCATCCTGCGCGGACCATGGAAGGCGGCATCGCTATCGAGCAGGGGCCGACACGCGGCTACCTGCTGAAGGATGTCTGGCTGATCGACGGTGCGTTGTACAAGGGCAATGCCAGCCACTGGTTGTCGTTGAAGCCGAGCCGGTTCCCTGGCGTCACGGTGGATCACGAAATCGACCGCGGGGCCATCTACTGCACCCAGAACGGCAATACCTGGTTCGGTACCTGGTTGATGGAAGACTGCCCGACCTACGCCCTGGCCTGCGAAGAAGGCGTGCCGGTGACCACCGCGCCCTCGGCTCGCTACCCATTGTTCAGCCAAGGGCCGGCGTATGAACGCTGGCTGGGCATGCAGCCACTGCGCACGCGTGGCGCGTTCTTTCGTGAACTGGTGCTGTTCGACGACCTCAGCAACAACCGCAACCGGTATTCGCGCTACCGGGCCATGGGTGACAAGTTGTTGTCGCACGTCGACCCGTCGCCGCACCCGGGGGTGTTCATACTGCGTGGCAGCGATGGCGACCTGCGCCTGATGCGCAATGAGCTTGAAGTCGCCTCGCACCTGCAGAAATACCGCGGTTTTCGCATCATCGACCCGATGAAGACCGATGTGCCAGGTATCGTCGCCGCCTGTGCGGGGGCGAGGACGGTGATTGGCGTCGAAGGTAGCCAGCTGGTGCATGGCGTCAATGTCTTGCAGCCCGGTGGTTCGATACTGGCGCTACAGCCGCCGAACCGCTTCGTGAGTTACTACAAATACCTGACCGATCGCGACCATCAGCACTTTGGTTTTGTGGTCGGGACGCCGCAGGGAGAAGGCTTCACCATCGATATCGATGAAGTGGAGCGAACGCTGGATCTGTTCCCTTATTGATCCTCGATTTGTCGCCAATCGACTGCCAGGGGTGCGCGTAGAAACACAGCCCTGGCAGGGTGTAAATCCCAGCAAAATCATGCTGACGGCATTTTGACGAACCCAGGCATGTCCCATTGAGATTTATTATGGTGTCGGATCATTGACGTAATGTCATTGTGCCCATAAGCTCAAATCAACAGCGATACACTCTTCCGCCAAATCAATAACAACTTACCTCTTGCAGGGGGCGAACATGCGCTCGACTCTGTTCATCAAGTCTTTCTTCCTGTTGGTATTATTGACGGGTGCAGCGCGAGCGGCCGACTCTTACTTGACTGAAAATACCATTGTTCCGCTGTCTTCGGCGGGGTGGTTGTTTGCTTCCGCAGTGATCGGTTTCATCGCGGTCGCCAATAGAAAGAAGATCTAAATTTTCTCATTTTTATCACGTTGCCAATGCGTTGACGCTAAAACGTGGGTCTTTACGTTTTTTCGGGGGCGCCAATGCTTGTCAATTTTACAGCTGTTGCTATATTCCAGTAGCCAGCGTCCTCGGCGCGATCAGCAGTAAGAGACAGGCAGGGCGGCATCGCGGTAAAGGGCCTCCAGGATGGGTGAGGCCATCGCAGCAGATACGCTGCGAAGCGGAGCGAGAGGTTCGTCGTTGTACTCATTCAGTGCTCTTAACCTGGGCCGACTGGCCGGAGGGATCCCTCATGGTACGTTTGCTGATGTCCGTTCTCTGCGCCCTGGTGGTCTGGTCTGGCACCGCCGCCGCCGATACTTCCTCTACCTACCTGTTAAGTCCCGGTGACAAAGTCATGATCTCGGTCTGGCAGGAAGACACCCTGCGTCAGGAAACCGTGGTCCTTCCCGATGGCAGTATCACCTTCCCGCTGGCGGGTCGCGTGGATGTCGCCGGCCTCGAAGCCACCGCCGTGGCGAAAAAGATCGAGACCGCACTGAAACCTTACCTGGCCCAGCCGAATGTCAGCGTGGTCGTCACCAGTACCGCTGGCAATCTTGTGTATGTTCAAGGCAAAGTGATCAAGCCCGGCCCGGTGCCGATGGCAGGCCCTACGGCGGTGCTTCAGGCCTTGAGCATGTCGGGTGGAATGGACAAATTCGCCGACGAAAGTGCCATCAAAGTCATTCGCGGCCAAAAGGTCATGCCGGTGCGTTACAAGGATCTGGTTTCTGGGCGTGACATGTCCACCAACTTCCAACTTCAGGCTGGCGATACGCTGGTCGTACCCTGACTCTCCTAATAATTAAGAACGACTTGTGCCTATCAATAAAACGACGAGTGTTGTAACGGCAATCATGATGATGCCGTTCTCCGGGGTGGTTGATGCCGCCAACTGGCAGTCTTCAGTCGAGGTTCCCACGACTGTCGAGTACGACAGCAACCCATTGCTCCTGACGTCCAAGGAGAAAGGTGTGACGCGTACGATCATTGCGCCTGATTACACCCTGGTAGGTCAGTTCGATCGCGATCAGTTGCGCATGGGCGTGGGCATGCATGTGCTGCGTTCATCGGACCGCTCGGTGATGGATGACCGTGAAGACCCGAACCTGCGCCTGGGCTGGCAGCGCGAAACCGAAAGCGGTGGCTTTGGCCTGCTGGCGCAATACGACGAGAGCTCGACGCTGTCCGGTGCGGTGCAGGACACCGGTGTGGTTACCACCACTGACGGCACCCAGAAGATGTCCAGGCTCACGGGCAACTGGAGCAGTGCGGTGAGCGAGCGCAGCACCCTGTCCAACGAGCTTCGCTACTCCCATGCCAGTTACGACATCAGTACGCTGACCGGTTACGACGAGTACGCCAACGACTTCAACTGGACGTATGCCTGGAGCGAGCGCACCGACATCATCAGCGGCTTCGAAGCCCGGCGTTACGAGCCAGATGACACGACCTCGGCAGTCGCCACCAACAGCTATGTCCCCAGCATTGGCATCAAGTATCAGTTTTCCGACAGCCTGGTGGGTGCAGCGCATGTCGGCGTCAACCAGACCAACGGTGCCGGTACTCAGCGCCGTGGTGAAGGCGGCGCCTCGCTGACCTACCGTGGCTCGCGTCACGAGGCCAGCTTCAGTGCCGACCGCACCACGATGTCCAACGCCCAGGGCGGTGCGGCGGAAATGGACATGGTGCGTGGCAGCTGGAGCTACCTGGTGACAGAAACCACCCGAGTCGGCGCAGATGCCTGGTGGCAGGACAGCAAAGGGCAGAACCCCAACACGATGCAGACCTACAGCGTCTGGGCCAGCCGGGCGTTTTCGCCGGCCTGGGACCTGCGTTTTTCGTTGCTGTACAAGGAGCGCCAGCAAAGTGGCTTGCCCAATGCCGACGCTACCATCGCTGGTTTGACGCTGACGTATAGATACCCCGACATCTGAATTTCGGATTGGTGGCCACTATGAAATCTGAGTACGAGCTTTCTATCAAAGATTACGTCGCCATCATCAAGGACCGTGCCTTGCTGCTGGCGATCGTCATAGTGGTCGTGGTGGCCGCTACCATCGGGGTGGCGATCAGTGTGCCGCCAATCTATCAATCGACCGGGACCATTCTGGTAGAGTCGCAGCAGATCTCCCCAGACCTGGTCTCGGCCGGCAACAACACCTTCGCCGATGAGCGTATCGAGGTCATCCGCCAGCGGGTGATGACCCGCGAGAACCTGGCGCGGATCATCGAGAAGTACAACCTGTTCGCTGACCGCGGCAGCCGCTTCAGCGAAACCGACAAGATCGAGCAGATGCGCAGTGCGATCGTGGTCGCAACGCTCAGCACGTATGTCAAGGGGCGCGGCGAGGCCACCGTGGCCTTCACCGTATCGTATGAAGACAAACGCGCGGACGTGGCCAAGGAAGTGGCTGACGAACTGGTGTCGCTGTTCCTCAACGAGAACATGAAGCAGCGTACCGAACGCGCCACCGAAACCACCGAGTTCCTCTCCCAGGAAGCTGACAAGCTCGGCGCCGAGCTGGCCGATCTGGAAAACAAGCTGGCGGACTTCAAGCAGGCGCATTCCAATGCCTTGCCTGAAAACCAGCAGTTGCGCATGAGCATGTTGTCGCGCTCGGAACTGGAGTTCCGTGAGGTGGATCGTGACTACAAGGCTGCGCAGGAAGAACTGCGCTATCTGGAACTGGAACTGGCGGCGGCCAACTCCGGCGTGCCGACCCAGGCGGCCAATGGCAGGGCCGTTGCCCCAGACCCTCAGGATCTGCCAGGGCTGAAGGCCGAGTACGCCCGACTGCTGACCAAATACACCGAAGCGCATCCGGACGTGGTGGCGATAAAGCGCAAGATCGACGCGCTCAAGGCATCCGGTAACCAGGGCATTGCGGCAGTGGCCGGCGGCAACCTCGACGCCGCGCGCGTACGGACCAAGATGGCTGCTGCCCAGTCGCGCATCGCGTCGCTGGCCGACCAGAAGCGCCAGCTGACCACCAAGATGGAAGGCTATGAGGCCGATATCCTCGAGGCGCCGCAAGTCGAGCGCGGCCTGGTGACGCTGCTGCGTGACCATGACAACGCACGCAAGAAATACGAAGAAATACGCAACAAGCAGATGGGCGCGAAGATCACCGAAAGCCTCGAGCAGGAAAACAAGGCCGAGCGCTTCGTTCTGCTGGAGCCGCCGCTGATGCCCGAAAAACCGGTCAAGCCCAACCGCAAGAAAATCGTCGCCCTTGGCCTGGTGCTGGCCCCGGCCGCTGGCGGTGGCCTGGTGATGCTGCTGGAAATGCTCAATCAGCGCGTGCGCGGTGTCGGTGCCCTGGAAAGCGTACTGGGCCGGCGCGTGCTGGTGGCGGTGCCGTATATCCCGACCAAGGCGGACAAAGCCAGGCGCAAGCGGCTGATGTCGATGATGATCGGTGCCGGATTGCTGCTGGTTGCTATCCTGTTGGTGGGCGTCCATATTTTTTACATGCCTTTGGACCTCCTGCTTTTCAAAGCTATGGCTCGGTTTGAATAGGGAGCGCAGCGATGGACAGAAGTACGCCGGCTATTGGTAAGAACATTCACCAGGTTTCACCTGCCACCTCCGATACGGCGCAGGTGCCTTCGGTCATGCAGAAGCCTGGGGAGCTTGGGCAATTCGATTACGTGCAGACCAAGGTAGTGCCGCTGAATGCGGAACACCTGGAGCGTAACCGGATCGTTTCCTTCAACAAGAACTCGAACATGAGCGGGGCGATCGACCTGCTGCGTACCCAGGTGCTGCAGGCCATGGAGGACAATGGCTGGCGCACGCTGGCGATCACCTCGCCAACCCCCGAGGCGGGCAAGACGGTGCTGGCCGTCAACCTGGCCATGAGCATCGCCCACCACACCAACAAGACGGCCCTGTTGGTGGACTTCGACCTGCGCCGCCCACGGGTTGGCAGCAGCCTGGGGTTGCCGATGGAGAAGGCGCTCAACGACGTGCTCAATGGCAAGGCCTGGCTCGAAGAGGCGCTGGTCAACCCGACACTGCCACGCTTTGTCGTGCTGCCGACGCGAGAGCCGGTACCGATGTCTACCGAGGTGCTGTCGTCAGCCAAGGTCAACAACCTGATCACCGACCTGCGCGACCGCTATGACTCGAGGATCTGCATCTTTGACTTGCCGCCATTGCTGAGTTCGGATGACGCGATCACCGTGCTGCCGAAGTTCGACTGCGTGTTGCTGGTCGTGGCCAACGGCATGAACAGCAAGAAGGACATCGAGGATTGCCTGTATCACCTGGCCTCATCGAACCTGGTAGGGGCGGTGTTGAACAAGGCGGATGAGCAGCTGCGGACTTATTACTAGGGGCGCGTGCCTCGGAGCCAGCAACCGCCTTGCTCCATTTTCAAAGTTGGCGCTATCCCCTGTGGGAGCCGCGCTTGCCAGCGACGGGCTGCGAAGCGGCCCCCGCTTTGAATATCCGCAATAGATCGAAAGTCGCCGCTCGGGGAGTGATCGCTATCGATCAAGACTCCTGCACACTGGGGCCGCTTCGCAGCCCATCGCCGGCAAGCGCGGCTCCCAGAGGGATCGCGTCGATTTTAAGAGTCTATGCGAGAGAATCGAAGCGTCTTTCAACCAGCAACGTCACTTCCAGGGATATTTCAACTCCCACGCCCATGCATGGCTCACGATCTCATCCAGTGAAGTGTGCGCCGGCTGCCAGCCCAATACCGACCTGGCTTTTTCAGCATCCGCCACCAGCCGGGGTGGGTCGCCAGCGCGGCGGGTGGCCTCGATCACAGTGATCGATCGCCCGGTCACCGTGCGTGCCGTCTCGATCACTTCCTGCACCGAGAACCCCAGACCGTTGCCCAGGTTGAAGGCCGCAGTCGCACCCCCAGCTAGCAGGTACTCCACTGCCAGGGCGTGCGCCGAAGCCAGGTCGGCAACGTGGATATAGTCACGGATGCAGGTACCGTCCGGGGTGTCGTAGTCATGGCCGAACACGGTCACGGCCTCGCGCCGCCCGGAGGCCGCCTGCAGGATCAGCGGAATCAGGTGGGTTTCCGGCTCGTGGCATTCGCCCAGTTCGCCGTCCGGGTCAGCACCGGCCGCGTTGAAGTAACGCAAGCTCACCGAACGCAGGCCATAGGCCCGGTCGAAATCTTCGAGCATCTGCTCCACCATCCATTTGGTGCGCCCGTAGGGGTTGATCGGCACCTTGGAGTGTTGCTCGTCGATGGGTACATACTGAGGGTCGCCGTACACGGCGGCACTTGAGGAGAAGATCAGCCGCTTGATGCCTGCTCGTACCATCGCCTCCAACAGGCTCAGGGTCGCACAGACGTTGTTCTGGTAGTATTTGTCGGGGTCTGCCACCGACTCGCCAACCTGGATGAACGAGGCGAAATGGAACACGGCATCGAAGTGATAGTCGTTGAACAGGGCGTCCAGCGCGTGGCCGTCGGCGATGTCCAGGCAATCCCACTCGATGCCGGGCGCCGGCGCGTGAAGGTCTGCAACCACCACCTCATGGCCGGCACGCAGCAGGTGCTTGACCATGTGTGAACCGATATAACCTGCACCACCGACAACCAAGTACTTCATCCAATCCTCCTGGAACAGACGTAGCGTCGAATGCCTGGAATACAGGGCTTCAATGACTGTAGATGGCGATATGCCCTATTTCAAGAACAGCCAGTTGGCCATGTGCAGGCCATCGAACGTGATCAGGTAGCGCCCATCCTTGTAGCTCGCAGGCAGGGTATTTTCCTTGCCGTCGCTGCTGCGGCTGTAGAGCTTCAAGCCCGCTGGCGCCTTGATGCTCAGGCTGCCTTCGAGCGGTTCGACATGGAACGGGGTGACGTCTTCGGGCCTGGGGATGGCGCGGCTGCCCAGCGAAATGAGCAGGCTGCGCGACTGGGTGAGCGGCTTGCTGTCCAGGCTCTGCACCACGACACTGGCATAGCCGGTTTTCAGCTGGACCTGAATGTCACCCACGCTCAGCGACTGGCCACCCAGCCAGCCAGTCGCCGCCTGCGTCATGGGCGTATCGATGGTGTAAAGGCCTTGCTGCCAGTTGTGGCGCAGCTGGCCGCTGTCGCTTACGGCTTCGCTGGCATTGGCATCGATCAGCGACTGCCCAGGGTCTTTCAGCACCTGTGCGTCTGCAGGTATCACGCCGGCCTGCAACCACGGCAACTCTGGGGTTTGCGGCATGGCGATCTGCAGGCGGCCTTTCTCCATGGCGGTGCGCAGCAATACCGAGTTGGCCGGTGAGATCTCCTGGTTGAACAGGGTCGCTGCCGTGGGCGCGAAGACGTAGCGGGTCTTGGCCGGGTGCACGTCCTGGCGCCGATAGAGCAGGGCGGCCGCGGGGAGGGTAGCGATCAGCCCCGGGTCGTTGTAGGCGTTCCAGTTGTCGGCCCGGCGCCATTGTTCGAAGAACGCCTGCTGGCTGTAGGCGTATTGCATGATCGCGTCCCAACCCTGGTGGCTACCGGTGCTGCCCACGTAAAGCGGCAGCGTGTGGCGGTCGGGCAGGGGGAAGGGCTCGGCGTTCCACTCGGTGACGGTCATCGGCTTGCCCAGCACCTGGGCTGCGCCTAGCCAGTTGATCATGCCGTCGCTGCTCAGCGGGTTCTTCTCCAGTTGCCCAAGGCCGCCGTAGCTGTGGGCGTCGACCACGTCACCGGCCGTCAATGCGGGTAGCGAGGACAGGCCATTGAGGCCCCAGGTGCTGGTGGTGGCAATAGGTACCTTGACCCCGAGCGTGCGCAGGTAACCGATCATGTCGGCATAGAAACGCTGTTCCAGGTCGTTGAGGAACAGCTTCGACGGGCCGTGCTCCCAGGCGCGCCAGGTCTTGTCCGCAGGCAGGTCGTGGCGCTGGGCAAAGGCCTTGGCCTGGTCCATATACAGGCGGCTGTGCTTGGGCACATCCTTGTCTGGCAGCAGGGCGTTGCCGAAGTGGTGGGTGACATCGTTCTCGTTGGTGATCAGCACGGCGGCAATCGCCGGGTCGTCCTTGTAGGCGAGCCCGGTGTAGCTGTTGACGTGGGTCAGGTACTGCTCGGCAAAGCGCTTCAAGGCCTGCTGCATGGTGACGTTGACGAACAGGTAACCCTTGAGGCCAGCGACAGCGTGGTCCTTGGGCAGCTCGTCGAAGCCATAGATGTTGTCAGCCGCCGTGACTGGCCGCGACACATGCAGGTCGAGCCACACGTAGATACCTTCGTCCTTGAGGCTCTTGATCCACAGGTCGATCTTCTTCAGCGACTCGGCGCTGAGCTGCTGGGTGTCCTTGATCTGCTGCAGGTCGCCGAAGATGTTGGGGGTCACCCAGGGGGAATCATGGTGGTGCAGGCGTACGAGGTTGAAGCCTAGGGCCGACAGGCGCTTGGCCTGTAGTTTGATTTCCTCGTCGGGCGTACGGAACAGCGAATAGGCTGACAGGTTGGTGCCCCAGAAACGCACCGGGGTGCCGTCGGCAAACACCAGCTGCTCGCCATCGGCCTTGACGAAGCCACGCTTGCCGGCCGGTTTTTCCGGCGTGTTGAGAAACGACAGGTCAACCGGTGAAGTGCGCCAGTCGAGCTGGTCATCCGGCCACGTCGTGGGGTCGGTCATGCCAAAGCGTTCAGTGGCGGTCTGGCCAATGATGATATCCCCGGTCACGCTCAGCTGTGCCTTGATCTGCTGTTGCCCAGGCTTGATCGGGTCGGTGTAGAAGAAGGTGCGCACCTGGTCGGTGTTGCCACGTTCGAAATACACCTTCGCCAGCGGTGGGTCGAAGCGCATTTCGACGTGTGGTCCTTGGGGGTTCTTGCCCCACGCCCAACCGCGGTTATCGGGCAACAGCACCGGGTCGCCCATTCCCCCGGCAATCAACGTGGGGTCGAAGCGCCAGACGATACCGCCCCCCATCACGTTGCTCTGCCTGCTGTGTGCCTGCAGGTCGAAGTCCCAGGTGAGGGTTTGCGCCTGGGGCTTCTGGATGTCGGCCTTGAGGTCGAAGTCCAGGTCCTTGTTGCTGCCGGTCAGTGTGTAGCGGTAGGGGCCATCGACCTTGAGCGCAGGATAGAACCCGGTCCAGCCCCAGTTCGCGCCCCAGAAGTCGAAGCTGGGCACGAAGGCCGGGCCACCCCCGTGGGTCAGCGTGGGCAGGCCGTTCTGTTCGTCGACACGCACGACCCAATCGGATGCCCCGGCGCCCACTGGCAATGCCAGCAGGCCGACCAGTAGCGATGTGCGGGTCCATGTACACAGGGCAAGGCTGGGCATCGAACTACCTCGGTTGAAGGCTGATGGTGGTCACCTGGCTGGTCTCTGTAGCGGCCTGTCGGCGCATCATCTGGATGTAGGCGACGCTGAGCCCGGCAATCGACCAGTACACGATCGGGATGACCGTGATGCTGCTGACGGTGAAAATGGTGACCAGGATCCCCAGCAAGGTCGCCAGCAATACCCGCCCCAACAGGCGATACGGGTCAGCGTTGTCGTTGATCGCGCGCATCGCCCGGTGCATACCCAGCAGGATGCAGCCGAAAAAGCCCAGGAACAGCCCCAACCCCACCAGGCCGATGCGCAGGGCCAGGCCAACGTAGGTGTTGACGATGTCGATGATGCCTTCGCCCTGGATCATCGATTGCATTTCCGGGGTGCTGCGGTAGTCGAAGGAGCCGAACAGCGGGTTGCGCTGGATGACGATCCATGAATTGTCGAGCAGGCGCTGGCGGTAGGTGATGTTCTCCGTGTCCACCTTGCCGATGAAGGGCAGCAGGTCGAGTATCTTGTCGCCGCCGGGCACGACGCTCAGCAGCGGTATGCTCAGCACCCCGGCCAGGGCCAGCAACGCCAGGCGCGACACGGCGCGCCTGCCCAGCGCGATGAACACCACCACGATTACCCCTGCGCCAATCCAGGGGCCGCGCGAGAGTGGGGCAAACAGCCCTGCGGCCAGCAGCAGGGCGCCCAGGTAGCGGTGCACAGGCCGTTGCACGAAGTGCTGCACGAACAGGAACAAGCCGATGGCCACGGCCATCACGTAGCCGAGCACGATCGCCTGCCCGGTGGTGACACTGGCACGCAACGAGCCACCACGGCTCAGATAGGCTTTCATGTCCCATTGCAGGCCCAGGGCATCGAGCAGGGCGTTGTACAGCAGCCAGTTACGTACGTACTCGGCAACGCCGAGCAGCGCCAGGAGAAAGCCAACGAGGACGAACGCGAGCATGGCGTCCTTGAAGTCACTGAGTTCACGCAAGCCACGGCTGGCCACGTAATAGGGCAGGAACACATCGATGTACAGGCTCAGCACCTGGCGCAGCGTGTCGGTGACGGTGGTTTCGCGCAGCGCCAACGCACTGGTCAGCACCAGGCTGGCCAGCAGCAGCTTGTCGGGCAGCAGGCGGCCGAAGCGAATGCTCTCGCTTTGCTTGCGCAGCACCAGCGCCGCCGGCAGCAGCACGCACAGCGTCAGGACGCGTTGATGGTTGATGTCGAACAGGTAGTTGATCACGCCAAAACCGGGTATTTCGGTCATTGCTGGCGGGATCAGGAACAGCAACATGAAAAACAGCGCCAGCGGGTTGTGCTCGCGGCGCTGGGCAACCAGCAGGATGACCGTGGCGGCGCCGGCATACAGCCAGAAGCTGTGGGCGAAGAATGCCGCCAGGGTCAGGACAAACCACAGGTTGCGGCGTCGCTTGAAGTCCGCCAGGGGGATCAGGTCCGTTGCCGGACGCCGGGCCATGAAGAAAACCACACTGGCCACAAGCACAATGACGACCAGGGCTCTTAAATGTTCAGGCATGGGTTGTAGGTACCTATCCCTCGGTGGACTGGATGGAGGCTAGCATCGTGGCTAAATGAAACTATAGTGAGTTCTAGCCATTCGGTCAGAGATTGAAGTCATGCAGTCGATTGAAGTTGTGGCGATGCGAAAAATCCAGCACAGGCGCGTGACGCAGGTTATGCCTATGATTGCGATAGGGGCACAGAGTGCCTCTCTGTCGACGCGCTTTTTCGATTGACCCTGATGGTCGCCCGACAAGGCCCGCGGTAGAGAGCGGGGCATAAGAAAATCAACGGTATGGGGCTGTGATCATGGGGAAGCTGCAGTTTTGTACTCCGTTGCTGGGGCGGAGAGGCTTTCTACGTAACTGTGTCTTGTTGAGTGCCGGAGTGGCCGTGTTCGGTGTCTGCGTCAATGCCAGCGCCAATGCAGCGCGCAAACCAGAGCCAAAGGGCGGCTTCGTCATCATCAATGGCTGGGTGTTGCCGGTGGGGTACTTCCAGGACGGACGCGCATGATCAAGGACTACGACACCGACAAGACCCTGCGTGATGCTTACGACTTCTGCATCATCGGTGCAGGCCCTGCGGGGATCACGCTGGCCTTGCGCCTGGCAGCTGCGGGATGGAGCGTGGCGTTGCTCGAAGGGGGCGCGCGCGAATACACGCCGCGCTCGCAGGCGCTGTACAAGTGCACCTCCACCGGCCTCGAGCTGTATCCCGGCGAAGCCCGCCTGCGTTACCTGGGCGGCACCTCCAATCACTGGATGGGGCGTTGCCGGCCATTCACTGAATCTGATTTTGCCGTGCCACCGCCCGTCGACATGCCCGGTTGGCCGATCACCTACGCTGAAATCGAGCGCTATCTGCCGGGCGCCATGGAGATCGTCGATCTGCCCCAGGGCGCGGAGTTTCGCGCGGTGAACCCGGGCTTGAAAGGTGGCGATTTCGATGCCGACCGTTTCCTGCTCAGCCCGCCAACACGCTTTGCGCAGAAGTACGCCACGGCGCTCGACGAAACGCCTGGGCTGGATGTGTTCATCAACTGCAACTGCGTCGACCTCCTGTTCGATCAGGTCAACGGCCGGTTGAAAGCTGTTCAGGTGTCCGATTACGACGGCAAGCGTCAGCCGGTCACCGCGCGCAACTACATCCTGGCCATGGGCGCCATTGAAAACGCCAGGCAGCTGCTCAACAGCCAGTCGTTGGCGGACGCGGGCATCGTGCGCAAGGACGGCCTGGTCGGTCGGTGCTTCATGGAGCACCTGAATATCGACATGGGCAAGTTCATACTGCGCAGCGGGGAGGACACCGAGCCGCGTCAATACTTCACCACCGATGCCTTCGTCGCCGAATACCACGCCGGCAAGGGCAATGTACTGGCGTCGGTGCTGGATGATGTGCGGACCTATGGCCGCACGGCGGAAGTGAAGCACTTTCTGGAAAACCTGGCCTGCGAAATGGGCGTGGCCAGCAAGATCGAATTCGTGGCCAAGTTCAGCTGCCCGGGCGATGGCGTGATCACCACGCTGATCGAGCAGTTCCCCAACGTTCAGAGCCGTATCTCGTTGCTGGATGAAAAGGACGAACTGGGCGTGGCCAAGGTCAATGTCAACTGGGTATTGAGCGCTGATGACCGGCACACCATCAAGTGCATCGGCAACGAATTGGCCAAGCAGTTTGCCGAAATGGGCCTGGGTTTCATCAAGCTCAGCGATTACGTCTACGACACCAGCCTGCCGCTGACGTTGTCGCCGCATGCGCATCACATGGGCACCACGCGAATGGCCGCCGCCGCGAAGGACGGGGTAGTCGATACCAACTGCAAGGTATTCGGCATCGAAAACCTCTATGTCGCCGGCAGCAGTATCTTCGCCACCGGCGGAGCCTCGAACCCGACCATGCCACTGCTGCAGTTCGCCTTGAGGCTGGCCGACCACCTCAACGAGAAGATGAACACCATAAAGGGAGCGGCGGCCTGAACCGGCAGAACTGAAGTAGCGGTGTGAAAGGGTTGAGTGCGACAGGGTCAGCACCTACAAGAACGAGACCGTGTTCGCCTCAGGGACAGTCCAGGATCGCTTGATTTGCGAGGCTTGCCATATGTTTGGATGGATACGCAATGCAGTGGCGCATTATGCCAACACCACCGGGCGAGGCGTTACGGCCTACCTGAAACTTTGCAAACCGACACCGAGGCAGTGGGGCGAATTCCAGTACCGATGGGGCAGGTTCTATTCCGTGGGCAACAACTTTCACATGAATGTGGGCTGCAACGTCACCGACCCGGCGCTGGTGCGCATCGGCAACAACGTCGGCTTGTCCGATTGCACGCTGCTTGGCCACGACGGCGTGGTCGCGCTGATCGAACTGTGCTACGGCAAGAAGCTGGACTCGGTCGGTGTCATCGATGTCAGGGACAACAGCTTTGTCGGCCATGGTGCGATCGTCATGCCGCGCGTGACCATCGGGCCTGATTCGGTGGTGGCTGCTGGTGCCGTGGTGACCAAGGACGTGCCCCCGGGGACCGTGGTCGGCGGCAACCCGGCCAAGTTCATCTGCACCACTGAAGACCTGATCAAGCGGGTCGAAGAGCGTTGCAACGCCTACCCCTGGATAGACCTGATCAAGCAACGCAAAGGCTCGTTTGACCCGGCACTGGAGTCAACGTTGGCTATGCACCGGCGTCGCTTCTTCTTCGGGGACGGCAGCAATGGATAAGAAGCCAGTCGATGTGATGGTGGTCAACTTCAACACCGCAGCGTTGCTGCAGCCGATGTTCGATGCACTGCGCGCTGCGGGTGGTGAGGCGTTGGCCAGCTACCTGGTGGTGGACAATGCCTCGGTTGACGACTCGGTGGAGCGCCTGGGCAAGGTCTGCCCTGAAGCGCTGTTGCTGAGCAACAAGCTCAACGTCGGTTTTGGCCGCGCCAACAATCAGTTGCTGGCGCACCTGCAAGGCAAGTACGCGCTGCTGCTCAATACCGATGCCTTCGTGGCTGCCGACAGCTTGCAGAAAACCGTCGACTACATGGAAGCACACCCGGAATGCGGCATTCTTGGCGTGCGCCTGGTGGGCCGGGATGGCGATCTGCAGCCGAGCTGCCGCTATTTCCCGACCCCGTTGAACGTGTTCGTCGGGCGCACCGGGCTCGGGCGTTTCTTCCCGGGGCTGAAAATGGTCGATGAAATGGACTGGGACCACGCCTCGGTACGTGAGTGCGACTGGCTGCCCGGTTGCTTCTACCTGGTGCGCCGTGAAGTGCTCGACCAGGTAGGGCTGTTCGATCCGCGCTACTTCCTTTATTACGAGGAAGTGGACCACTGCAAGCGGGTGAAGGCGGCCGGCTGGAAAGTGGTGTACTTCCCCGACACCACCGTGGTGCATATCGGTGGTGAAAGCTCCAAGTCGGTGGCCGAACTGGAAGCGGCGAGCCGGCAGATATCCGGTTATCAGATCGAGAGCGAGCTGTTGTATTTCCGCAAGCATCACGGCGCGGCGGGGCTGGCACTGCACATGCTGCTGGTGAGCCTGGGCGACCTGGTGCTGGCGCTCAAGGCATTGCTCAAAGGCCGCGGCCTGGTTGCGATCAAGGCGTGCTGGCGGCATGCCCGCGCCACCTGGTCACTGCTGTTCAAGACCCAGTTTGCCAGCCAACCCACACGGTAGGTGAAACCATGTTCGATAACATCCGTGCAGACTTGCGCGCGCATGGGGGTGATTGGGGCGCCCAGGGCTTCTGGGTGCTGCTGGTCTACCGCTTTGGCCGCTGGCGTTATGGCGTACGCCCGGCGCTACTGCGAAAAGTGTGCTCCTTCGTCTACAAGGTGCTGTTCAAGTTCGTGCAGATCATCACCGGGGTCGAACTGCCCTGCGAGGTGGTAATTGGCCGCAACTTCGTCATCGACCACTTCGGCGGCATCGTCATCAGTGGCTATGCGCGTTTTGGCGATGACTGCCGGATCCGCAACGGCGTGGTGGTGGGCCTGAAGAATGTCGACGAACCCATCGCCCCGGTGTTCGGCAACAACGTGGATATCGGCGCCGGCGCCAAGGTGCTGGGCAATATACGCATCGGTAACAACGTGACGATAGGCTCGAACGCGGTGGTGCTGATCGATGTGCCGGACAACTGCCTGGCAGTGGGAGTGCCCGCGACCATCAAGGCGCGCAAGCACAGCGATGCGGTGCAGTACACCTGACCCAGCCCGAAGCTGATGAGTGAGGCCCATGGATACAGGCATTGGAGTGGTGGTGATCGGCCGCAACGAGGGCCAGCGCCTGGAGCGCTGCCTGTTGTCGCTGATGGGGCGTGCGGACCAGCTGGTGTACGTGGATTCCGGCTCCTCCGACGGCTCGGTACAGCTGGCGCATCGGCTGGGCGTCGAAGTGGTGGCGCTGGACATGACGCAACCCTTTACCGCTGCAAGAGCGCGCAACGAAGGCTTTGCCTGCCTGCAAGGCATCGTGCCCGGTATCCGCCATGTACAGTTCGTCGACGGCGACTGCGAAGTGGATGCCAACTGGCTGGGCAAGGCCCAGGCGTTCCTCGACGAGCACCCGGACGTGGCAGTGGTTTGCGGCCGCCGCCGCGAACGGTTCCCACAGCGCTCGGTGTACAACCTGCTGTGCGATCTGGAGTGGGACACACCCGTTGGGGAAGCCAAGGCCTGCGGCGGTGATGCACTGATGCGTGTCGACGCCTTCATGGCGGTGTCCGGTTTTCGTCCGGAACTGATTGCCGGCGAAGAGCCGGAGCTGTGCGTGCGCTTGCGCGCGGGCGGCTGGAAGGTCTGGCGCCTGCCCGATGAAATGACCCTGCACGATGCCGCCATGACCCGATTCGGGCAATGGTGGCGGCGTAGTCTACGTGCCGGTTATGCCTACGCCGAAGGCGCGTACCTGCATGGTCAGACGCCGGAGCGCCATTGGTTGCGTGAATCACGGCGCGCGTGGTTATGGGGCCTGAACCTGCCGCTGGCAATCCTCGCCGTGAGTCTGTTGTCGGGCGGTTGGGGGCTGTTGCTGTTGCTGATCTATCCGCTGCAGATCGTGCGCCTGGCCCGCCGGGGTGAGCGTTCGACGCGGGAAAACTGGTGGCAGGCGGTGTTCCTGGTGCTGGGCAAGTTCCCGGAAATGCTCGGCCAGGCGAAGTTCCTGCTGAACAGGTATGCGGCCGGCAAGGCGCTGCTGATCGAGTACAAATGACATGACGATGACGTTCAGATCGCTGGCCAAGAGCGTACTCACCTTGCAGCCCGGTTATTCGCTGCGCGCGCTCAACAACAAGTACAAGTTGACGGTATCCATGGCCCGGGAGTGGTCCGGCTTGCAGGCCTTCGCCCAGCGCATGTCCCGGGCACTGGGCCAGGACCGCTTCGAGCGGTTGGGCGTCGATTGCATTGGCGTCGTTCAGTGGCCTTACATCAGCAAATGCTGGAGCGCCCCGCAGCGTCTGGAAGCAGTGGCGTCGCACTATGAAGTGGTCGCTGCGCAATGTGCCCCGTTGCTGCTGCTGCGACGTGACGAGCACCGGCAGCTGTGCGACCTGTCGGCATACTCCAGCGGCTGCAGCCTGGTGCTTGACCGGCCGATCTGGTTCAAGCGCGAAGGGGAGCTGGTGATCAACCTGTTCCAGGGCGAACTGCGCGTGGCCTCGCTCGCCTTTACCCTGTGCCGTGAAGCGCAGGGCTTGTGCCTGTATATCGGCGCAGTGCAGGGCATCCACAAGGGCGTGGACAGCGAGACCTCGCTGACGATCTACCGCGACCTGACCAAGGACTTCGAAGGCCTGCGCCCCAGAAGCCTGTTGATCGAAGCGATCAAGTGTGTGGCAAGAACGCTGGGGGCCGTGCGTATCTATGCGGTGGGGGACGAGTACCGCCACCATCGCCATCCCTATTTTGGCGCCGACAAGCATCAGGACCTGGCGGCCAACTACGATGTGATCTGGCAGGAAAACGGCGCCGGGCCCTCGGACCGCGAGGACTTTTTCATCATCCCCTTGGCACCCGCGCAACGCGCGGTTGAGGAAGTCGCAGCGAAGAAACGGGCCATGTACCGCAGGCGCCATGCGTTGCTGGATGACGCGTTCGGCCAGATACAAGCCGCCTTGGCCGGCAGCCCTGTGCAGCACAGCACGGCAGGCCTGGCCATTCAGTAAACGGACTCAGATTCGGGGCACTATGCGTATCGCTTATTTCATCAATCAGTATCCCAAGGTCAGTCACAGTTTCATTCGCCGCGAAATACTGGCGCTGGAGCGCCAGGGCATGGAGGTTCAGCGTATCGCCTTGCGAGGCTGGGATGCCGAACTGCACGACGCCGAGGACCTGGCTGAGCGGGGCAAAACCCGCTACGTGCTGCAGGAAGGGCTGAGGGGCTTGTTGAAGCCGTTGTTCGAGATCGTGCGGGCACAACCCAAGCGGTTTCTTGGCGCACTGCGCCTGGCGCTTCGCCTGGGCTGGCGCGCTGATCGTCCATGGCCCTATCACCTGATCTACCTGG
Organism: Pseudomonas sp. SMN11; assembly: GCF_052041945.1. Taxonomy (NCBI): domain Bacteria; kingdom Pseudomonadati; phylum Pseudomonadota; class Gammaproteobacteria; order Pseudomonadales; family Pseudomonadaceae; genus Pseudomonas; species Pseudomonas sp. SMN11. The sequence continues at coordinate 63,542 of NZ_JBKGGW010000017.1, forward strand.
CCGAAGCGTGCCGGGTGGTGCAGTGGTTGCAGGCATCCGCTGCGGAACATGTGCACGCGCACTTTGGCACCAACTCGACCGAGGTGGTGATGCTGGCCAATGCCCTCGGCGGGCCGGCCTACAGCTTCACCGTGCATGGGCCGGAAGAATTCGACAAGGCGCAGATCCTGCACCTGGGCGAAAAGGTGCGGCGGGCCGCTTTCGTGGCTGCCGTCAGCTCCTTCGGTCGTAGCCAGTTGTACCGCTGGGTGGCCCATGAGCACTGGGGCAAGGTCAAGGTCGTGCATTGTGGGCTGGAGCGCAGTTTCCACGAGGGCACAGCGCTTGCGCCGCCTGCTGTGCCTCGGCTGGTTTGCGTGGGGCGTCTGTGTGAGCAGAAAGGCCAGCTGCTGCTGATCGAGGCGGCGCGTGTCCTGTTGAGTCGGGGCGTGGCCTTCGAACTGGTGTTGGCCGGCGATGGCGAATTGCGCGGCCCGATCGAGACGTTGATTGCACGGTATGGCTTGCAGGCGCACGTGCGCATCACCGGCTGGATCAGCAGTGCACAGGTGCGGGACGAACTCCTCGCCGCGCGTGCCCTTATACTGCCCAGTTTTGCCGAGGGCTTGCCGGTGGTGATCATGGAGGCCATGGCGTTGCGCCGGCCAGTGCTGACCACCTACGTGGCCGGCATTCCTGAACTGGTCCACCCGGGTGAGAACGGCTGGCTGTTCCCGGCAGGTTCCGTCGAGGCGTTGACCGAGGCCATGCTCGACTGCCTGCAGCAACCGGTGGAGGTTCTGCAGCGCATGGGGGAGGCCGCCTACCAGCGCGTGCTCACGCGCCACGACATCGATACTGAAGCCGCCAGGCTGGTCGGCCATTTCAAGGTGCCGACATGCTGACCCTGTTGAGCGGGCTGTTGGGCCTGGCGGCGCTGCTGGTCCTGTTGCCGACGCTGGTGCTGTTCTCCCAGGTGGTGCTGGCCTGCCTGCCTGCGCCTGTACGAGGCGCCAGCCAAGGTCCTCGTACACGGGTTGCCGTGCTGGTGCCCGCGCACAACGAGGCATCGCTGATCGCGTCGACGCTTGCCAGCATCCGGCCGCAATTGCGTGAAGGCGACCAGCTGCTGGTGGTTGCGGACAACTGCACGGACCAGACCGCAAGCCTGGCCCGCGCGGCAGGCGCGCAGGTGGTCGAGCGCCAGGATCACCAGCGTCGAGGCAAGGGCTACGCATTGGACTTCGGGGTGCAGCATCTGCGCCAGTCGCCCCCCGAGGTACTGATCATCATTGACGCAGACTGCCAGGTAGGGGCCGGTGCGCTCGAACAACTGGCGCGCTGTTGTGTCGACAACGCCCGGCCCGCACAAGCGCTGTATCTGATGCATGCGCCTGCCGGCGCCGGGTTGAAGGTGCAGGTCGCCGCCTTTGCCTGGCGGGTGAAGAACCTGGTCCGCCCGCGTGGTTGGGCCAGGGCGGGCTTGCCCTGTCAGTTGATGGGGGCGGGCATGGCCTTTGCTTGGCAAGACGTGTCGGCCGTCAACCTGGCAACCGGGCACTTGGTCGAAGACCTGAAGCTGGGCCTGGAGTGTGCTGCGCTTGGCAAACCGCCGCTGTTTTGCCCGGAGGCTGTCGTCAACAGTCACTTCCCCACCAGCCAGGAAGGCCTGAGCATCCAGCGCAAGCGTTGGGAGCATGGTCACCTGGGGGTGGTGCTGGCCGAAGGGCCAAGGTTTTTGGGCCGCGCGCTGTTGCAACGCAACTGGCCGCTGTTGGGCATGGCTGCCGACATGCTGGTGCCGCCGCTGGCCTTGTTGTCAATGCTGCTGATGGTGCTTTTTGCGCTCACCTGGCTGGCGTTCGGGGTATTCGGTGTGCTGTTGCCCGCGCTACTTGCCACGCTGGCGTTGGGCCTGCTTGGCGCTGCTGTCCTGCTGGCGTGGGCGCGCTTCGCACGGGAGCTGATCCCGTTCGCTGTACTGATGTACGCGCCTTTCTATGCGGCCAGGAAAATTCCCCTGTACCTGGGGTTTCTACTCAAGCGCCAGGTGGATTGGGTGCGTTCGAAGCGGGATGACAGCTGATGGAAGCATGGGCCTGGCTGCAACGCTGGAAGTCGGTCATGGGCAGGCTGCGCCTGGTCCAGGATGCAACCGACGAGCAACGCCTGCTGGTGTCGCTGAGTTCGCCACAGCGGGCAATTGTGCTGGGCTTCGTCAACGCCCATGCCATGAACCTGGTCGCGGGCAAGGCCGATTACTGTCAGGCACTGGCGGCAGCGGACGTGCTGCTGCGTGATGGTGCCGGTATGGCGATATTGCTGCGGCGCCTGGGGCTGGCCCCCGGGCTCAACATGAACGGCACGGACTTCATCCCCAAGCTGCTGGCGGCCTTCAATGGCAGGCGCGTGGCATTCTGGGGGACGCGCGAGCCGTTCCTGTCCGCGGCCGCTCAGCGCTGCGAAGCGCAATATGGCGTGCACGTGGTGTCACGGCACGATGGCTTTGCCGAGGTAGACACCTACCTCGGCCTCGCCTTGGCTCACCAGCCAGCGCTGATCGTGCTGGGCATGGGGATGCCCAAACAGGAGCAGGTGGCGGCTTGCCTGGCGGCACTCGACAGCCCCTGCCTGATCGTATGCGGCGGCGCCATTATCGACTTTCTGGGCGGCAAGGTAACCCGAGCACCCCACTGGGTAAGGCGGTTGAACGGTGAGTGGGTTTTCAGGTTGCTCAAAGAGCCGAAGCGCCTGTTTACGCGCTATGTGATTGGTAATCCGTTGTTCCTGTTGCGTGCGCTGCTCTATGCCAGGGCACCTGCGCATCGGGCGTCGTGATGAAGCTGAATGCTGCCTGTCGGGGTGGTCGAACGGCTCCGCAGCAAACGCCGGGTGCTGCTACAGTGATATCAATCGACGCGGGGCGCCGTGCTGCAGATTTCCAAAGGTTTTTCAGGTACCTGAGGTGAGTTTCCATCGCTTCGTTGTGATGGTCAGGCATTTGCCACACACAGTTCAGTGAGGCCTTACGATGGTGTTCGAACCCAGAAGCAGTCGGTCATTGCTCCAGCGTAGAAGCAGCGTCAGCAACGCCATTCAAGCGGGTCTGGACGGCATTGCCGTCACTGGTGTGGCGTGGTACCTGATTTACGACCAGTTTGGCTACATCACCTCAGACTATGTGATCATGCTCCTGCTGCTGATCGGCGCGCTGGCGGTCATTTATGACCACTACGCCATCTACCGCAGCAATGTGGGGCTTTCGGTAAAGGCCTTCAGGCTGTTCAAGGCGTGGTCGGCGACGTTCTGCTTCCTGGTGGTCATCGCCTTCCTGACCAAGCAGAGCGAAACCTACTCACGCCTGCTGGTCGTTCAACTGTTTGTCATCGGCTATATCGTCCAGTTGTTCCTGCATGTGGCCATGCGCGAGTTGCAGAAGCGCTTCACGGCCCATGCGCGGCTGGACAATGCCTTGATCATCGGCAATGGCGACCTGGCCAACTTCCTGTATCAGAAGATCAGCAACAACCCGTGGTTCGGTGAGCGGGTAATGGGCTGCATCTGGGTCGACCAGGAGGAGGATCAGGCCCGTGAGGCGCAAGATGCAAAGCTGCGCCTGCCAGTGTTGGGCAGCATCGCCGATCTGGACGAGATCATTGCCCAGCATGGCATCCGCACGGTGTACCTGGTAACCCCCCTTGGCGGCTCCGCCGTCATTCAGGATGTCTACCTCAAGTTGCTGGACAAGTGCATCGCGGTCAATTGGGTGCCAGACATCTTCTCGTTGCGCCTGATCAACCACAGCGTGCGTGAAATCGCCGGGATTCCGGTGCTGACCCTGTCGGAAACGCCACTGACCGGGACCAGCCTGTTCCTGAAAAACCTCGAGGACCGCGTGCTGGCCGCGCTCATCCTGCTGTGCGCTTCACCGGTGTTGTTGGCGGTCGCATTGATCATCAAGTTCGACAGCCCGGGGCCGGTGTTCTTCCGCCAGGATCGCACGGGCTGGACCGGAGAGTCGTTCCGCATCTGGAAATTCCGCAGCATGCACGTGCATCAACCGGAAAACGGTGTGGTCGAACAGGCGCAGCGTAATGACAAGCGGCTGACCCGGGTTGGTGCATTCATTCGGCGCACCAGCCTCGATGAGCTGCCGCAGCTGTTCAACGTACTGACCGGCGATATGTCGCTGGTTGGCCCGCGTCCCCATGCCTTGCAGCACGACACCCTGTACTCGCAAGACATCGTCGATTACTTCGCCCGCCACAACATCAAGCCCGGCATGACCGGCCTGGCACAAGTGCGGGGGTATCGGGGTGAAACCAAGGACATCGAGCAGATGATCCAGCGGGTCAATTCGGACATCGAGTACATCAACAACTGGTCGTTGTGGCTCGACTTCGTGATCCTGGTGCGAACGGTCAATGCCTTTACCGGCAAGCAGGCTTACTGACACCGGAACCTGGTGCGGCGGAAAGGGGGAGGGGCATGAGCAGCTTGTCAGCGGGAGGGGCAGGTGCCGCCAGGCTGTTGAAAGCCGAGTGGCCCTCGCTGCTGCTATGGGCGTTTCTGTTTTCACCGCTGCTGGCCAGGCTGTTGGCGGATTGCCAATGCGCGAAGGTCGACTTGCTGGTCTTGTACACCTTTGCCATTTCATTCTTGTGGCTGCTGGCGATCCGCTTCGTATCCGCCAACCAGTTCAAGGTGCATCTGCTGCTGCTGCCCTTCTACCTGTTGGCGAGCATCGATCTGTTCGTAGTGCTGAACTTCGGTTCGCGCCTGACGGCGGCCTACCTGTTCATTGCCTTGACCAACTACAAGGAAGGGGCGGATTTCTTCGCCACCTACTGGCGCTCGATCGCCAGCATCCTGGCTGTGTTCGCAGTGTGCTACGGGGTGGGGCTGGCCGGGTTACATGGCCGTCGGCTGTACCGCAACAAGGCCATTCTTGTGCTGGCGCTGGGTGGCTTGCTGCTGGGCTATGGGGCTTACTTCTACAAAACCGTCAAGGCCAACTCGCTGAGTAAAGGGGCAGTGCTCGACCTGGTGGCGAAAGACCAGAGCACGCCCGTCGGTTACCTGTCGCAGATCGGCCTGACGGCGACCTTGTATGTGGAGTCCAAGGGGTACATCAAGCAGCGCCTGGAGTCTGAGGTGAAGATCACCAGCCTCTCCGACCAGGCCGACATCGAGACCCTGGTGTTCGTCATCGGCGAGTCTTCGCGCCCGCACAACTGGTCGTTGTACGGCTACCAGAACAGGACCACCCCCCACCTCGATCAGCAACCGGGGCTGTTCAAGTTCAACCGCATGTGCACGACCGCGCCCTATACCTCGGTCGCCGTGCCTTCGCTGCTCAGCCTGGAACCGATCCGTGACTGGGACCTGATTGCGTCGAACAAATCGCTGGTAGGGATCTTCCGTGCGGCCGGCTACGACACCTACTGGCTGTCTTCACAGGAGGTCGACAGTTTTGGCGGGATCATTCCCCAGATTGCCGCTGAAGCTCAATACCGTCAGTACCTGGAACGCAGCTATGACGGATCGCTGATACCGGTGTTACAGAGCGTGCTGGGCAAGGCCCATGGGCATCGGCAGGCGATATTCATTCATATCAAGGGCAGCCACTTCGAGTACGCGCGGCGTTTCCCAACTGACTTCGCCCAGTTCAAGCCTGCCAGCGGTAGCCAGAAAGACCGGATCACGGCCGATTACGACAACTCGGTCCTTTACACCGATTGGCTACTGTCCTCGATCATGCAGCAGTTGACGGCCAGCCAGAAGAAAGCGCTGCTGGTCTACTCGTCGGACCATGGCGAGAACCTTCTGGATGACAGCCGGCAACTGTTGGGCCATGGCATGGGCAATGAGTATGACCTGGCGACATCGGCGTTTGTCTGGTCCAGCGGCAACCTCTCGCCGGAGCAGTCGGGCAAATTGCAGAAGTTGAAGACCAGGGAAGATCAGCAGGTCAGCATCGCGTCGCTACCGCACACGCTGCTGAACATGACCGGGATATCGATGCCGGGCTATGACAGCACACAGGACTTGCTCAGCGATGACTTCAAGACCTCCGAGTGCCCGCACCTGCTCGGTACCGGCTATGTGCCGTCGTTCGACTTCGACATCAAGCACATCGCCGCCGAGTGATCAGGCCGGTAGCACCAGTGGGTGCAAGGCGCGAAAGCCTTGGGCTTCCTCTACCAGCCAGTCGTGCACCGCTCGGGCGCCGGGCTGGTTCAACCCGCCTGGCGGGTAGTGCACCATGTAGCGCTTGTGGTTGGCGATGGAGTGGCCGAACGGCACGATCAGTGCGCCGCGCTCAAGCTCGTCATTGAGCAGCGTGCGCCGCGCAATGGCAACGCCGATGCCGGCGATCGCCGCTTCGATGGTCAGGTGGTTGCGGTTGAAGGTATGACCGCGGCGCACATCCAGCCCGCTGGCACCGATACCCTCCAGGTAGAACTCCCATTCCGCGTATTCCGAACTGCCGCGCCAGGCCGTGATGTCATGCAACAGCGGGTAATGCACCAGGTCTGCCGGGCCATGCAGCGGTGGGCGGCCGCGCAGCAGCGCGGGTGAACAGACCGGGAAGATCTGTTCGTCCAGCAACGGGGTCGAGAGCATGCCGGGGTAACTGCCGTCGTTGAGGTCGATGGCCAGGTCGAAGTCCCCGGGGTGCAAGGCCTGGGCGCTGTCTTCGGCGACCAGGCGCAGTTCGATGTCCGGGTAGCGCTGTTGAAAGCGTGGCAGTCGGGGGGTGAGCCACTTGGCCAGAAACGACGGGATCGAACGCAGGCGCAAGGTGCCGCGGATTTCTCCGGCATCCAGGCGCAGCAGTTCGGCCTCGATGCTGCCATAGGCCTCGGTGACCGTCTGTGCCAGGCGCTGGCCCTCGGCACTCAGCTCCACGCCACGCGCCCGGCGCAGGAACAGTTTGTAGCCTAGGCGTTCTTCGAGCTGGCGCATCTGCTGGCTGACCGCACCGGGGGTGATGTGCAGTTCTTCGGCACAGCGGGTGAACGACAGGTGGCGCGCCGCACAGGAGAAAACATGCAGCCAGACGAACATCTGGCCATTGAGTTGTCGTCGCATCGTTTAGCCCTGCTAAAGCCTCGCTTAGAAAGTTTCGTTGGTCATCTGCCTGTCAGCGCGGCAGTATCGCGCAAATTGGCAATACCGTTCAATTTTCTTAGATCAGCGTGCGGCAGCAATCAGTGCCGACACGCTCAGGCATTAGTATGGCTATCAGTGTTTTCGACCTTTTCAAGATTGGCATCGGCCCGTCCAGTTCCCACACCGTAGGCCCGATGCGCGCGGCGGCGAGCTTTGCCCAGGCTTTGCGCGAACGTGGCTTGCTGGCGCAGGTACAGCGTATCGAAGTGCGGCTGTACGGCTCGCTTTCAGCCACCGGGGTCGGCCATGCCACTGATCGCGCCTGCCTGCTCGGCCTGATGGGCCAGTGGCCGGACCGCATCGACCCGGCCACCATCGAGCCGCGCATCCATCAGCTGCTGCAGGAGCATTGCCTGATGCTCGATGGCAGCCATCCGCTGGAATTCCAGTATGCCCGCGACATGCTGCTGCTGGACGAAAGCCTGCCTTATCACCCCAATGCCATGGCTCTGGAAGCCGTGGGCGGGCAGGGCAGCCTGTTCCAGCAGACCTACTATTCCATCGGCGGCGGCTTCATCGTCGAGCAGGGCGAGATCGACGCGCCACAGGCAGAGGCCAATGCCGTTCACCTGCCGTACGAGTTTTCCAGCGGCGCCGAGTTGCTGGCCCTGTGCAAGGCCAACAACCTGAGCGTTGGCCAACTGATGCTGGCCAACGAGTGCGCCTGGCGGCCAGAAGCCGAGGTGCGCGAAGGCCTGCTGCGGATCTGGGCGGCAATGCGCGATTGCGTCGACAACGGCCTGCGCAACGAAGGCATCCTGCCCGGCGGGCTCCACGTCAAGCGCCGTGCCGCACGGCTGCACCGCAGCCTGCAGGAGGCCGGGCAGCCCAACGTGATCGGTTCGACCTTGAGCGCCATGGAGTGGGTCAACCTGTTTGCCCTGGCGGTCAATGAAGAGAATGCCGCCGGCGGGCGCATGGTTACCGCGCCCACCAATGGCGCCGCGGGCATTATCCCGGCGGTGTTGCACTACTACATGAAGTTCAACCCGAGCGCCTGTGACGACGATGTAGTGGCGTTTCTGCTGGCCGCTGCCGCAGTCGGCATCCTGTGCAAGAAGAATGCATCGATTTCAGGGGCAGAAGTCGGCTGCCAGGGCGAGGTCGGCTCAGCCTGCTCGATGGCCGCTGCGGGCTTGGCTGAAGTGCTGGGCGCCACACCGCCGCAACTGGAAAACGCCGCCGAGATTGCCCTGGAGCATAACCTCGGGCTGACCTGCGACCCGGTCGGCGGGCTGGTTCAGGTGCCGTGCATCGAGCGCAATGCGATAGCGGCGGTGAAGGCGATCAATGCCGTGCAGATGGCCCTGCGGGGTGATGGCGAGCACTTCATCTCGCTTGACCGTGTCATCCGCACCATGCGCGACACCGGCGCCGACATGCATGCCAACTACAAGGAGACGTCGCGGGGCGGCCTGGCGGTGGCCTTCGTCGAATGTTGATCGGCGTTGCGCCGGCAAGTGGCCTTGCCGGCGAACGCTGCTTGCGGGTTACACGCTTTCCAGCTGGCTGACGGCCGCCTTCAGCCGCTGCGCCAATTGCGGACGGCCCTGGTGGGTCACATCCGGCGCTTTGCGCATTCTGCCGTGCTGATCGACCCAGTGGCCGTTAGTGAAGTACCGGTAGCTGGCCGAGCCGTTGTTCCAACCGGTGTCCAGCAGGCCGTGCAGGTGGAAGGTCTGCGCGATCTGGCTGAGCGGGCCGCTGGGGCTGCCGTCCAGGCTCAGGACGATCGACGGCGCGCCGGCCGGCGCGAATTGCAGCTCGCTGTAGTCACCCCACACGTTGGCCTGGAATGGCTGCGACGGGTAGGTGGCCTGGCTGGCGCGAGCCTTGCCGGAGACCTTCTTGGTCACGGTGTTGACCAGCAGGTCGAGGGTCAACGTCGGGGCTCCGAGCAAGCCGTTGCTGACGTTCAGCCGAACATGGAACAGTCCGATTGCCATGGTGTCTCTCCTTGCCTGCTCAGGCTTTCTTGGCGGCCTTGGTAGCCGGGGACTTGGTCACTGCGAGGGCCTGGTCGAGGCCGCCGGTGGCCAACTGCTTGAGGTGCGCGAGATCGCCATTGGCGATGGCGGCCTCAAGGGTGGCGTTGTGCAGTTCGCTGTGCAGGTCGACATTGGCCAACTGCTGGATGCGCTGGCCTTCCAGCGTGACCGGGACGTTGTCCACGTTCACCCAGCGCTGGCCATTGTAGTACTCGTAGTCGGCCACGCCGTGTTGCCAGCTCGGGTCGAGCAGCGCCCTGAACTTGAACTGCACCGGTGAGTTGGCGTGCGGCCCGCCTTGGTTGCCCTGGGCGGTGATCAGGATCCTTCCTTCGCTCGGTGGCTGGACGGTGAGGTAGGTGTAGCTGCCCCAGACGTCCAGGTGCAGGTCCAGCGGGGGGTTGATGGCCTGGGTGATCTGGGCCGCGCCGTTCAGGCTGCGGTCCGGGGTATGGACCAGCAGATCCAGCTGCAGGCGCGGGGCGCCAGCGGCGTTGTTGCCGATCTGGTAGGACACCGGGAACAGGCCTACCGAAGGTGCGAGCAGTGAATCAGACATGATTGCCTCCGTTGCATTCGATGAATGAAAAACCGATACACAACTGCGAAGGCGGGCGGAAAAGGCGAGGAGATGAGGGAGCCGGGCGGCGATGTTGCTTGCCCGGAGCGAGCGGCTGTTGCCAGCCAGCTTGTGCAACCAGTCCCTGGTCTGCGGTGCCGCCTGCCTGGCAGCCCGCTTGAGTAAAGCAAGGCTGCCCGGCAGTGATGGCGTTTTTGCATTATCTCCGACGAGCGGAGCGGCTTTGCGTTACTTGCTCTTGTTCTTGAGGGTAACGAAGCTGGCGCGCATGTCCTTGGCCCAGCCGTCGAGCACCGGTTTGACATCGTTGAGGGTCAGCTGGGTCTTGTCGTTCTCCAGCTCTTTACCCGTGCCCTTGCGTACTACCTGTGCCAGCACCTTCTGGTTGCCGCCATCGAGGAAGGCCGCTTCGACACCGACATCCACTTCCTGGTCGCGGCCGCCCATCGCGGTGTTGGCCCCCGCCGCAAGCAGCGCGATGGGGATGAATTCGTAGGGCTTGAGGCCTTCATTGCTGGTGGACACCGCGGTGATTGCCGGGCGGACTACAATGGTGCCCGGGCCGGGCGCCTTGGCCAGGGTCAGCACGCTGCCCATCTCGCGGCGCAAGGCTTCGTTGAAGTAGCGGGTGATTTCACTCAACGTCTGCTGGGAAATGACCGCCGTCGCTTGCGGCTTGGGGTAGAACTGGCTCGGCTCGATGAAGACCTGCGTGTATTGATTGACATCGACCTTGGGGTCGATCCAGCGCATCACCGGTGCGCCAGATGGGCTCTTGGCTTCCTGCAGGCGGCTGTAGTCCTTGAGGAAGCCGGAATAGTCCTTGGGGTCCACGCGGTTGCTGGAGCACGCGGCTACAGCGAGCAATGCGGCACACAACAAGGTAACGCGAGGCAATGATTTCATGATGATCATGCATCCATGATGGGTCGGCCAGAACAACGCTAGCAGGTGCTTGGAAGATGGCCAGTGGGTCGAATGGAAAGTCGCTTGGCAATCGATACCGACTTGATGTGGGGCAATGACTTAAGTGCTGACGGCTGGCTCCGGCCGCACGGAGCTACGGTGCTGAGTTTTCCTACGATGAGTAAGGAATGTGCTGTCTATGCAATCGCAGCGACCATTGAAAAACTATGCCCGTAACGGGTATGGTTTGGAGGCCACTCATGGAAGTTCTCAAGCGCGAGGATTTTGCGCGTTGGCAAGCCGCGCAAAGGCTATCAGATGCCATCACGCTGGAAGAACAAAAGGCACTGAGCTTCGCTGGCAAGGTTTTTCTGGAGCTTTGTCCGCTAGCCCTCAGGCGGGCATTGCAATCAGGTGTTCTGATGGAGGTTTGCTGTGAGCAGCAAAATTGTTGAATCGTTGCGTGAAGATCTTCTCGCTCTTCATGAGGCCGGGGCTGTTGGCAAGGTTACGCTTCGGGATTTCGAAATGCTTTGCCCTGCTCCTGTGCGGAATTTCAGTGCTCAGGATATTCGCCAGCTTCGCGAGGCACTGAATTTCAGCCAGTCGGTGTTCGCACTGCATCTGCATACCAGCGCATCCACAGTGCGTAAATGGGAGCAAGGAGAGACGCGTCCGGCAGGCTCTGCACTGAAGTTACTAAATGTCATTGCAATCAAAGGGTTGCAGGTCATTCTTTAAGTGATTAATTCGATTTACCTGATTGTTGATATAGTTGATTAAAATCAAGTGGTTAGGCTGTTTCTATAAGGTCGTTTGTAATAATCAGCCTGTCGCGAGCAGGCCACTCCCGCGACAGGCTTGGCCTGACTTGCGCTCAGCCCAGCGCCTCCCGCAACCGGTACCACAACATCCCCAGCGCCAGCAGCGGCGAGCGCAGCGCCTTGCCGCCCAGGAAGGTCAAGTGTGGCACTGCGCTGAACACATCCAGCCCCTGGCTCTGCCCCAGCGCAATACCTTCCGCCAGCAACTTCGCCGTCCAGTGGGTCACGTTCAGCCCATGCCCGGAATAACCCTGGGCGTAGAAGACGTTAGGGTGCTGGCTCAACCGCCCCACTTGGGGGAAACGGTTGGCGGTGATGCCTATCATGCCGCCCCACTGGTAGTCGATGCGCACATCGGCCAGTTGCGGGAACACCTTGAGCACCTTGGGTCGCATGTAGGCAGCGATGTCCTTGGGGTCGCGCCCGGAATAGTGGCAGGCGCCGCCAAACAGCAAGCGGCGGTCGGCGGTGAGGCGGTAGTAGTCCAGGCCAACCTTCTGGTCGCACATGGCCATGTTCTGTGGGATCAGCTTGCTCGCCAGTGCTTCCGGCAGCGGTTCGGTTGCCACCACGTAGCTGCCGGCCGGCAGCACCTTGCCGCTCAGGCGTGGTTCCAGTTCGTCGAGGTGGGCGTTGCAGCCCAGCACCAAGCTCTGTGCCCGCACCTTGCCCCGTGCCGTGTGTACGGTCACCGTGGAGCCATGTTCGATGCGCAGCACCGGGCTCTGTTCGAAAATCCGCACTCCCAGGCCATGGGCCACGCGCGCTTCGCCCTGGACCAGGTCGAGCGGGTGCAGATGGCCTGAGCCCATGTCTACCAGGCCGCCGGCGTACTGGTCGCTGGCGACGATCTCGTGTATGCGTTCGGGCCCGACCAGGCGCGTTTCGTGGCGGTAGCCAAGGCTGGCCAGGTCTTCCTGTTCAGCCTTGAAGGCAGCGAACTGTGCCGGGGTATTGGCCAGTTCGCAGAAGCCCCACCGCAGGTCGCAGGCGATCGCATATTGTTCTATGCGGCGTGCAACCAGGGCCACCGACTCGATGCCGGCCTGCTGCAGGTAGCGCACGCCGTCCTGGCCGACGTAGCGGGCAAAACCGCTGACATCATGGCCGATGCCGCGAATCAGCTGGCCGCCATTGCGCCCGCTGGCGCCCCAGCCGATGCGGCGGCCTTCCAGCAGTACCACGTTGAGCCCGCGTTCAGCCAGCTCCAGCGCGGTGTTGACCCCGGTCAGGCCACCACCGATCACGCACACGTCAGCAGTCAGTTCGCCGTCGAGGCTGGGGTAGGGCGTCGTGTTGCGCGCCGTGGCGGCGTAGTACGACGCGGTATGTTGGTTATCGAAAGGCATGGCGCGTTCTCGGTTCAACGGTTGGACTTGATCTTGCTCCAGGAGCGGGTCATGACGCGCATGATCTTCGGGCTCGGGGTGCTGGAGATGTACAGCTTGTCCAGTACCGCCTGGGGTGGGTAGATCTCGGGGTTGTCGACCAGCGATTCGTCCATGTAGGCCTGGGCATCAGGGTTGGCGTTGGCGTAGCCGACCGTGGCGCTGACCTTGGCGATCACCTTCGGGTCGAGCAGGTAGTTGATGAAGGCCAGGGCCTGTTCGGGGTTCTGGGCGTCCTTGGGGATGGCCAGCAGGTCGAACCACAGGTTGCTGCCTTCCTTGGGAATGCTGTAGGCGATCTTCACGCCGTTCTTCGCTTCCACGGCCCGGTTGGCCGCCTGGAACACGTCGCCGGAATAGCCGAAGGCTACGCAGATATCACCATTGGCCAGGTCCGAGACGTACTTGGAGGAGTGGAAGTAGGTGATGTACGGGCGCAGTTCGAGCAGGCGTGCTTCGGCCTTGGCATAGTCGCCCGGCTTCTCGCTGCGCGGGTCCATGCCCAGGTAGTTGAGCATTGCCGGGAACAGCTCGTCGGGCGAGTCCATGAAGGCCACGCCGCATTGCTTGAGCTTCTTCAGGTTTTCCGGCTCGAACAGGGTTGCCCAGGAATCGATACGGTCCACACCCAGTGCGGCCTTGACCTTTTCGACGTTGTAGCCGATGCCGTTGGTGCCCCACAGGTACGGCACTGCGTACTGGTTGCCAGGGTCGTTCTGCTCGAGCTGCTTGAGCAGTTTCGGGTCCAGGTGCTGCCAGTTCGGCAGCTTGCTGCGGTCCAGCGGCAGGAACGCACCGGCCTGGGCCTGGCGAGCCAGGAAATGGTTGGAAGGAACCACCACGTCGTAGCCGGTGCGGCCGGCGAGCAGCTTGCCTTCCAGGGTTTCGTTGGAGTCGAACACGTCATAGACGACCTTGATCCCGCTGCTGGCCTGGAAGTCGGCCAGGGTCGTGTCACCGATGTAGTCGGTCCAGTTGTACACGCTGACGCTGGGCGTGGCCTGTGCGGCGGCGCCGAACAGCAGGGCGAATGTGGCGGGGATCAGGGCTTGCAGATGACGCATGTCGACACCTCGTTGGTCTTGTTCTTTGAGTTCGGTGCAAGGGGGCGCCTGGCGCCCCCCGGGGATCACACGCTCAGCAGCAGGAACTCGCGCTCCCAGGAACTGATGACGCGCTTGAAGTTTTCATGCTCGGCGCGCTTGACCGCCACGTAGCCCTGGACGAACTGCTTGCCCAGGTACTGCTGCACGGTCTCGCAGTCTTCCATGTGCTGCAGCGCGTCCTCGATGGTGATCGGCAGCCGCAGGTTGCGCCGCTCATACGCACGGCCCTGGACCGGCGCGCTCGGCTCGATCCTCTCGACCATGCCCAGGTAACCGCACAGCAAGCTGGCGGCGATTGCCAGGTAAGGGTTGGCGTCGGCGCCCGGCAGGCGGTTCTCGACGCGCATGGCATCGGGGCTGGAGGTCGGCACGCGCAGGCCGGCGGTGCGGTTTTCCTCGCCCCATTCGACGTTCACCGGCGCCGAAGTATCTGGCAGGAAGCGGCGGAACGAGTTGACGTTCGGTGCGAACATCGGCAGCAGCTTGGGGATGTACTTCTGCAGGCCACCTATGTGGTGCAGGAACAGCTCGCTCATGCTGCCATCTTCATTGGCGAATATCGGCTTGCCGGTAGCAATGTCGACCACGCTCTGGTGCAGGTGCATGGCGCTGCCCGGTTCGTCGGTGATCGGCTTGGCCATGAAGGTGGCGGTGACATTGTGCTTGAGCGCGGCTTCACGCATGGTGCGCTTGAACACGGTGATCTGGTCGGCCAGGTCTAGCGCGTCACCATGCCGGAAGTTGATCTCCATCTGCGCCGGGCCGTCTTCGTGGATCAGCGTGTCCAGGTCCAGGCCCTGCAGTTCGCACCAGTCGTAGACGTCTTCGAACAGCGGGTCGAATTCGTTGGCAGCGTCGATCGAGAACGACTGGCGCCCGCTTTCGGCACGGCCCGAACGGCCCAGTGGTACTTGCAGGGGCAAGTCCGGGTCTTCGCAGCGCTGGGTCAGGTAGAACTCCATTTCCGGCGCGACAATCGGCTGCCAGCCTTTGTCGGCATACAGCTTGAGCACTTTCTTCAATACGTTGCGCGGCGACAGCTCGATCGGGTTGCCGTGCTTGTCGAAGGTGTCGTGGATGACGATGGCGGTGGGCTCGATGGCCCACGGGATCTGGTAGACCGCCGTCGGGTCGGGGCGGCAGATCATGTCGATGTCGGCCGCATCGAGCAGGTTGTAGTAGATGTCGTCGTCGACGTAGTCGCCGGTGACCGTCTGCAGCAGCACGCTTTCGGGCAGGCGCATGCCGCGCTCGTGGAGGAATTTGGCGGTCGGTGCGATCTTGCCGCGGGCGATGCCGGTCAGGTCGCTGATCACGCATTCGACTTCAGTGATGCGGTGTTCTTTCAGCCAGGTGGACAGCTGATCGAAGGGGGCGTTCATACAGACCTCTTGGTTGGGTTTTTGTGTGCGCGGCAGGTGCCGGTGACTTCCCAGGTGGCGCGCTGGAGACTATCTTGAGCGCAGGCTCGCAAAGCCATCTATCCACTTTCTTCGGTAATGAATGCACCAAAAGAGTGCAAATAGGACAAAGCGTGATAACGCCCAATGCCTTGCAGGTTCAGGCTTTCCACACCACCGATGTCACAGAACAGGTGCGCGCCACCCCCGGTTGGCAGCAGCAGTACCGGCAGATGTCGCCAGGGCATTTCAGCGGCCAGCTGCGCTGCCTGGGGCTCGACGGCGTGGAGGTGTATGAAGAGCGCCTGAATACCCGCGTCGAGCAATTCTTCCGTGCGCCGAGCGGTTCATTGGCGTTCTGTTTCGACCAGAGTGAAAACAGCCTGTACCTGCTCAACGAACAGAGCCGCAACATCTGGATCACGCCAGAGAACTACCAGGAAGTGGCGGTGGTGTTCGACCAGGCGTTTCTTGCCCGCCATGGCCTGGACCCGCAACGTCTCGAAGGCTTGTTCATGGTGCCGCTAGGCAGCGGCCAGAATGCGTTGTTCGGCAGCTGGCTGAGTGCCACCTTGACCCGCCTTGGCCAAGCGGACTGCCCGCTGCAAGGGCAGGCACTGGCTGAGCAGCTGCTCGAGGACTGCCTGTTCATTCTCGATAACGCCTGCCAGCGCTTGCAGGGCGGGGCGCTGGGGCGGCGCGGCGAGGAGCGGGCGATCATGCAGCGGGTCAGTGAGTGGGCCGCAGATTGCCCGGAAGAAACCCTCAACCTGGTGGAACTGGCCGAGGTGGCCGGTGTGTCACTGCGCCAGTTGCAGCAGGCGTTCAAGGCGTTCACCGGGATGCCACCGGCGCACTGGCTGCGCTTGCGTCGGCTCAATGGCGCGAGGCGGGATCTGTTGCGCGGCGGTGAGGTGACCGTTGCGGAAGTGGCCATGCGCTGGTCATTCTGGCATTTGGGAAGGTTTTCAGAAAGTTACCGGCAGTTGTTCAAGGAGTTTCCGAGCGAGACCCTCAAGCGGGGCAGGGCCTGAGAATTCTGTTGCCTGTACCGGCCTCTTCGCGGGTAAACCCGCTCCCACAGGGATATCACAGGTCTTGAAGGCAGCGCGGTACCTGTGGGAGCGGGTTCACCCGTGAAGAGGCCGGTACAGACAACCCAGCATTCCCATTGGAAAATTGCTATCGTGCCCGGCAGTTTCCACCCGAGGTCCCGATGTTCTACCTGCCTTTGCCCAGCGACCAGGCCGACCGCCTGGCCAGCGCGCCCCCCGCCACCGACTTCTTCCCGAGCGCCAGCCTGCTGGAAACTGCCGCCGTGCTGTTCGTGCAGAACCTGCCGCGCCAACCGGCCAGCGCCTCGGCGGACACACAGGAGCGCCGCTTCGCCGAGATCGTGCGCATCGCCAACGAAGTCGAAGCTGCAGCTCCAGGCCGCTTCCAGCGGCAGGTCGCGCAGCACTTCGACCGCGAGGCGTTCGCCATGGGGCTGGGCATGCTCGGTGAGAACGGCGTCGCCCTGGTGTCGGCCGAAACCGAGTACCAGGCCGACGAGTTCCAGGACGCCGAAGGCCAGTGGAATTTCCAGTTCGCCGACAGCTACCGCCAGCGCGTAACCCCGCTGCACCCGGTCTACCTGCCGTCACTGGCCAGCGACCTGATGCTCAGTGACCAACAGAACCGCCTGCTGCGCGAGTTCCTGTGCGGCGTCGACGAATCGGTTGCCGTGCAGGGTTTCGCCGGCACCGGCAAGACCTTCCTGATCCACCAGTTCGCGCGTCTGCTCGACCCCCAGCGCACGCTGTTGCTGGCCCTCACCGAAGGCCAGCTGCGGGCATTGCAGGCACGGGTGAAAGATGCCCAAGCCTACACTGCGATGACTTTCGGCCAGCTGGCCGACGACATCCTCAACCGTGACCTCACCAGTAACGGCTGGCGCCTGCGCGACCCGTACCGCACCAAACTGTCGTGGCGCCCGCAAGAGGCACAGGTGGTGCGCTGGCTGAACATCCCCGACATCGGCCCGCTTGCCGCGCGCGACGTGGTGGCCCTGTGCGTCAAGGCCGTGCGCAGCTTCTGCCGCAGCGGTGACAGCCAGTTGCAGCTGCATCACTTGCCTTGGGCCGGGCCGGGCACCACGCCGCTGGACCAGGAAGTGCTGCTGGAAAAGGCCCGCCTGTACTGGCACGAACTGATCCGCCCGTCCGCCCGTGAAATCCAGCTGCCGGTACGCGACTACCACCGGGTCAAGCTGCTGTCGCTGACGGCCGAGGTCATCGACAGCCGCTACAGCCACGTCATCGTCGACGAGGCCCATGAGCTTTCGGCTCCGATGCTGGCCGTGCTCGATCGCAGCCCGCAGTCAGTGATTGCCCTGGGCGATGAACTGCAGAACCTCAATGGCCTCAGCCCGCACCATGGCAACTTCATCCGCCAGCGCTACATCGATCATTCGCTGCGTGCCGGCCCAGCCATGGATGGCGTGCTCAACCCGCTGATCCAGGCGCACCCGGCGGCGATCCAGGCCGCCTTCAGTGGCAGTGCCGAGCATTACACGCGGGTGAGCTTCTTCGACACGGTGACGGTGCCTGAACAGCCCACCGCCCTGATCGTCGATGACGAATGGGGCCTGTTCGGCTGGTTCCAGCGCCTGACCCATCAAGGGGTCCCGTTCGTGCTGCTGAAAAGTGCGCGCAAGGACTTCGAACTGTTCGTCGAGGACTGCATCGAGCTGCACCGCTACGGCACCCGGGCACGCCACCCGATGTTGTTCCGTTACCCCAGCTGGCAGGCGCTGGAGCAGGACAAGGGCGATGACAAGGCCTTTGTTGCCGTGGCCGGCATGTTGCGCAAAGGCTACACCGCCGAGCATTTCGCCAAGGCCAAGAGCCGCTACCGCTGGGACAAGGCGCCGAAGCTGTTCCTCGGGCGGGTGCGGGATGTGAAGAACATGGAGTTCGCCCGGGTGATGGTCTCGCCGGAGCTGATGGTGGCGCCGAGCACGACGGGCAATCGCACCGAGCGGGCGCGGATGCTGGCGGGGCTGTATACCGCCTGTTCGCGGGCGCGGCATGAACTGATCGTGCCGGGGGGGATGCTGGACTGGGTCAAGGACCAGGTTCGGGATTGATATTGCTGGGCCTGCTTTTCAGCCCTCTCGCGACACAAGGCCGCTCCTACAGGGAAACGCGATCCCCTGTAGAAGCGGCCTTGCCGGGGCGCCGGACCGGTCGGAAAGGGCCGCAACGCGGCCCCAAAGCCTGAAATTAGTTACGATCCAGCCACACGGTCTGGGCATTGGTGAACTCGCGCACACCAAAGTGCGACAGCTCGCGCCCGAAACCGCTCTTCTTCACGCCACCAAACGCCACGCGGGGGTCGGAAGCGCAGTAGCCGTTGATGAACACGCCACCGGTATCCAGCGCTGCGGTCATGCGCTCGGCCAGTGCATAGTCGGCGGTGTAGATGGTCGATGCCAGGCCGAATTCGCTGTCGTTGGCCAGCTCAACGGCATGATCGGCATCACGGGCCGTGATGATCGCCGCCACCGGCCCGAACAGCTCCTGCTTGAAGGCAGTCATGTCCGGTGTGACGTTGGCGAACACGGTCGGTGCATAGAAGTTGCCCACGCCTTCGACCTTGTTGCCGCCCAGCAGCAGGGTGGCACCTTCGGCCAGCGTCGCCTGAACCTGGCCATCCAGCTCGTCACGCAGGTCGTAGCGGGCCATCGGGCCGATGTAGGTGTCGTCTTCCAACGGGTTGCCAATTTTCAGCTTGCGAGTGGCTTCGACGAACTTGCGCGTGAATTCCTCGACCACACCCTCTTCGATGATCAGCCGCTTGGCGGCGGCGCAGACCTGGCCGGTGTTCTGGTAGCGACCGATCACGGCGGCCTGCACGGCGGCGTCGATATCGGCATCGGCCAGCACGATGAACGGGTCGGAACCGCCCAGCTCCAGCACGCACTTCTTCAGCGCCGCACCCGCCTGGGCACCGATGGCCATGCCGGCACGCACGCTGCCGGTCAGGGTCACGGCAGCGATGCGCACGTCGTTGATGGCGCGGGTGACGCCGTCCGGGGTGACGTTCAGTACCTCGAACACCCCTTCAGGCAGGCCGGCGTCCTTGAACAGCTCACCCAGCAAGTAGGCGCTGCCCATCACATTCGGTGCGTGCTTGAGCACGTAGGTGTTGCCCGCCAGGATCGCCGGTACGGCGCCGCGCAGTACCTGCCAGACCGGGAAGTTCCACGGCATCACGGCCAGGATCGGGCCCAGCGGGCGGTATTCGATGCGGGCTTTCTCGACCTGGGTCGGCTCGGCGGCGAGCATGGCCGGGCCGTGCTCGGCATACCAGCGGCACAGGCCGACGCACTTGGCGACTTCACCACGGGCCTGGGCGATCGGCTTGCCGATTTCGCGGCTGATCATCTGCGCGAAGGCTTCGGCCTTGGCTTCGAGGGTGCTGGCCAGGGCGAGCAGGTACTCGCTGCGCTGACCCAGCGACACTTGGCGCCACTGGCCGTAGCCAGCCTTGGCACGTTGCAGCGCCGCTTCCAGTGCGGCGTCGGTGTCGAAGGGGTAGGCGCCGATCTGCTCGCCGCTGAACGGGTCGACGGAGATGGCGTGGGTCAGGCTGCTGATCGCACTCATGGCTGGACACTCTCGTTGTTGTTAATCAGTGACGCCAGACTAGTGGGCTATGGCTTTAATGAAAACTGAATAATAATGAGCGAAACATTCACGTTTGGAGAATGACTGTGGACCTGGTGCAACTGGAGATCTTCAAGGCCGTGGCCGAGCAGGGCAGCATCAGCGCCGCCGCCCAGCACATCCATCGGGTGCCGTCGAACCTGACCACGCGCATCAAGCAGCTGGAGGAAGACCTCGGCGTCGAGCTGTTCATCCGCGAAAAAAGCCGCCTGCGCCTTTCGCCAGCGGGCTGGAATTTTCTTGAATACACCCGGCGTATCCTCGACCTGGTGCACGAAGCGCGGCTGACCGTGGCCGGCGAAGACCCCCAGGGCACTTTCGCCCTGGGTTCGCTGGAGAGCACGGCGGCGGTGCGTATTCCGGCCTTGCTGGCCGCCTACAACCAGCGCTACCCCACGGTCGACCTCGACCTGTCCACCGGGCCCTCGGGGACCATGCTCGAAGGCGTGCTGGCGGGGCGACTGGTGGCGGCCTTCGTCGACGGCCCGGTGTTGCACCCCACGCTCG
The DNA here is from genome assembly GCF_052041945.1 of Pseudomonas sp. SMN11. Classification (NCBI taxonomy): domain Bacteria; kingdom Pseudomonadati; phylum Pseudomonadota; class Gammaproteobacteria; order Pseudomonadales; family Pseudomonadaceae; genus Pseudomonas; species Pseudomonas sp. SMN11. Next base: position 84,108 of record NZ_JBKGGW010000017.1, read on the forward strand.
AAGGCATGCCGGTGTTCGAGGAGGAGATGGTGATCATCTCGCCGCTCAACCACGCCCCGGTCACCCGCGCCCAGGATGTCAACGGCGCGAGCATCTACGCCTTCCGTGCCAACTGTTCGTACCGCCACCACTTCGAGAACTGGTTCGTCCAGGACCAGGCGGTGCCCGGCAAGATCCATGAAATGGAGTCGTACCACGGCATGCTTGCCTGCGTCAGCGCCGGTGCCGGCCTGGCCATGCTGCCGCGCAGCATGCTCGACAATATGCCCGGCTGCAGCACGGTCTGCGCCTGGCCGATGCAGGAGCAGTTCCGCTACCTGAAGACCTGGCTGGTGTGGCGTCGCGGCACGGTTTCACGCAGCCTGAGCATGTTCGTGAAACTTCTCGAAGAGCGGCGAACGGCCTGAACATCAGCGGTGGATGGGGTCCAACATTAGGTAAGCCATCTCCCTGAGGAGGAGCTGACCATGCGTAACCATCACTATGCTTTGGGCGCCACGCTGCTGATTGCACTGGCGCTGCCCTGGACCCTGGCTGCTGCAGCGGAAGTCGAAGACCACAACGCCCCTATCGACATGCAGGCTGTGCAATTGCAGCCCCAGGAACAGAACGGTATCCGTTACCTGGCAGGCGGTATCGGCCAGGACGAAGCCAATGCCATGCGGCGCACCAAAGGCTATGACTTGCATGTCGAGCTCTCGACCGGGCCTGACGGCAAGTTCCAAAGCGGCGCTACGGTCGAAATCCAGAATGCACAGGGCAAGTCGCTGCTGAACGTGCAGGACGCCGGGCCACTGCTTTACGTGCAGCTTCCGCCAGGCCAGTACAAGGTCATCGGCCAGGCAGATGGCACCACTGTCCAGCAGCAGGTGACCGTAAACGGCAAGGCACCGGCCACGGCCAACCTGAACTGGCGTTGAGGCATGACCGATGAGCATCGATGGCCGGTTGCAGCAGCTGCATGAGCAAGGCTACCTGTGGCTGCCCGGTGTGCTCGAGCCGTTGCGCATTGCCTTGCTGCGCTGCGCCATCGATGACCTGCAGCCGATTCACTGGGATTACCAAGGGTTGCTTGAACATTACAAATGCGTCTTCAACCGCAACCCGCTGTGGTTGCCGTTTCTCGACCTGCCGCCAGTGATCGAACTGGCCGAAGCGGTGCTTGGCGCGGATTGCCACGTCATCGGCCAGACGGCCTGGCGTAGCCACCCAGGCTATCCAGGCATGGCGTTGCACCTGGATCATCTGCCCATGGCATTGCCGCCATGGCTGCGTGAACGCAGCGATTTCAGCCTGCCTGCGCAGATCCTGACCGCTCAGCTGTACCTCAGCGACATCGACCTCGACATCGGCCCCACCTGGGTGGTCCCCGGCAGCCACCGCGCTGCGCGCCCGCCACAAGCCGGCGAGGAGCAATGGCAGGGCCGCGAGGCACAGCCGATGCTGTGCCAGGCGGGGGATGTACTGGTGTTTCGCAGCGATGTCTGGCACAGCGGCGGGGCCAACAGCAGCACCCGCACGCGGGACATGCTGCAGGTGCATTACGGCCGGCGCATGGTGGCGCAGAAGTTCTCCCCATACCTGAGCTGGCAGTTCAATTCACGGGTGTTGGAGCAGGCGACAGCTCGGCAACGGCGCCTGCTGGGGGAGCATGAGGAGGCCGAATATGACTGATGGGCAGGCGTGGTGTTGCAGGTGAAATCAGCCAATGGTGGCAATTCACTTTCAACTTTCTGATTATCTGGACAATAATCAGAAAAGTATTACCTCGTGTGACCGGTTGGGATGCACCGGTCACCGCAAAATTCGAGGGGCTCAAGCCCCCGTTTGCCAAGCCGTCGCCCTTTGGCAACGGCCTAGTTGACCATCAGGAGAAGTCGTCGATGAGAATTCGTCTCGCCAGCATGCTGGCCGCCGCCGTATTGGCCTGCGCCACAAGCAACCTGGCCCAGGCAGCGCAGGTTTCCGCCGCCGTGGGTGCCACCAGCCAGGGCGACATGACCTACCGTATCGGCATGTCGTTCGACTGGGACAAGAAGTGGCTCGAAAGCGACACAGGCTATGTAACCGGTTATTGGGATGCCGGTTACACCTATTGGGAAGGAGGCGATGCCAGCGGTGCTCACTCCCTTTCGTTCAGCCCGGTATTCACCTACGAATTCAGCGGCTTCAGCTACACCCCTTACATCGAAGCGGGTATTGGCGTGGCGGTGTTCTCCAAGACCGAGGTGGGCGATCAGCGCATGGGGTCGGCATTCAACTTCGAAGATCGCATCGGTTTTGGCCTGAAGCTACCGGGCGAGCAGAAAGTCGGCCTGCGTGCCATCCATTACTCAAACGCCGGCATCAAGCAACCGAACGACGGCATCGAGTCCTACTCGCTGTTCTACAGCAAGGGCTTCTGATGTTTGGGGCCGCATAGCGGCCCCAGCCTTTCAGAAGGTGTAGGAAACCCCGGCCTGCACCGTGCGTGGTGCCCCTGGGTATACGTAGGTGTTGAACGCCCCCTCGTCATAGCCCTTGTTGAACACGTTCTTCACGTCCAGGTTCAACCGCACGTGCTCGTTGACCTTGTAGAAGCTCAGCAGGTCGACCACGCTGTAGCGCTCCATGGTGTAGGTACTGGCCGCCGTCTGCCCGGCGCGGTCATCCACGTACTTCACGCCAACCCCAAGCCCCAGGCCCTTGGCCAGCCCATCCTGGAACTCATAGGTGTTGAGCAGGCTGAAACTGTTGCGCGGGATGTTCGCCAGGCGGGTGCCGGTGGGGATGCTGTTGTCCTTGGTCACCTCTGCGTCGACGTACGCGTAGCCGCCGATCATCCGCCATTCCGGGGTCAGGTTGCCAGCGACGTTGATGTCCAGGCCGCGGCTGCGCACTTCCCCGGCAGCGACGCTGTAGGTGCCGGTCGGGTCGTTCGGGTCGCGGGTCAGCACGTTTTCCTTGACGATGTGGTAGATCGCCGCGTCCACGCTCAGCTGACGGTCCAGCGCTTCCCACTTCACGCCGAGCTCGTAAGACTTGCCCTTTTCCGGATCGAAGCCTGTGCCCTGCAGGCTCGCACCGCTGTTGGGCTTGAACGAGCGCGCGGTGTTGGCGTAGATGGCAACCGTGTCGGTCAGGTCGTAGATCAGGCCGAAGCGTGGGGTGACGCCGTTCTCGCCCTTGTTGAAGTCACCGGCATTGTTCAGCTTGTTGTCGTAGTCATGCTCGAAGCGCTCAACGCGAACGCCGGCGAGGGCTTTCAGGCGCTCGGTCAGGGCCACCTGGTCCTGGATGAAGGCCGCCCAGGTCTTGAGGTTTTCCTTGTCATGGGTGGTGGTGCGGGTCAGGGCAGGGCGAGGCTGGCCCAGTACCGGGTCGAAAATGTCGATCGGGTAGGCTCCGGTACCTGCGGCCGAACGCTGGATGATCGAGTTGTAGTCGTAGTCTTCGTACTCGATGCCGGTCAGCAGGGTATGGGCGAAGCCACCGGTGTCGAAGTGGCCGGTGAGATTGAGCTGGTAGTCGCGGTCGGTCCACTCCAGCTTGCGGTAGTTGAAGTTGCGCCCCAGGGTGCGGCCGTCGGCCTGCAGGCCGTTGGCTTCCACGGCGTTGCCCTTGAGCGAGCCGTCCAGCCATTGCATGCCGCCGCCCAGGGTCCAGTTGTCGTTGAGCAGGTGCTCGAAGCGCAGCTGGGCCATGTTGTTGTCGTTGTGCAGCAGGTTGTCGCTGCCTTTTTCCCAGATGTTGGTGTCGCGCGAGGCTGTGCCGCGCTGGCCGGGCAGGCGGGTCAGGCCGCGATCAAGCGGGTGATTGTTGCGCATGAAGTCACCTTCGAAGATGACCTTGGTGGCATCGTTGACCTGCCAGCTGATCACCGGCGCCACGTCATAGCGCTCGCTTTCGACATCGTCGCGGAAGCTGTCGCCAGCTTCGCCCAGCACATTCAGGCGATAAGCCAGCGAGCCATCGGCGTTCAGCGGCCCGGTGGCATCCAGGGTCGCCCGGTGCATGCCCTGGTCATCGAACTGGCTACCGAGGGTCACCTTGGGCTCGGCCAGCGGCTGCTTGCTGACCACGTTGAAGGTGCCACCGGGGTCGCCACGGCCATACAGGGTGGTGGCCGGGCCGCGGATCACTTCCAGGCGCTCGACGGTGTTGGCATCGGGGGCATTGGGGTAGCCGCGGTTGATCGGGAAACCGTTGCGGTAGAACTCGCCGGTGGTGAAGCCGCGCACGGTGAAGGTGGTCAGGCCCTGGCCGCCGAAGTTGTTGGCGCGGCCGACGCCACCGGCGTAGTCCAGGCCGTCCTGCAGGCGGGTGGCGCCGGTGTCTTCGAGCACATCCTTGGGCACCACGCTGATCGATTGCGGGGTTTCGTGCAGGGCGGTGTCGGTGCGCGTGGCAGTGGCCGAGCGGTTGGCCTTGTAGCCGTCCACCGGGCCATCGGCGCGTTCGCTGTCGGCGCTGCTGGTGATGTTCAGGGCCTGGAGTTCGATCCGGGCCGGGTCATTGAGCGGCTCGGGCTCGGCGAGGGCCAGCGGGGAGATAGCTTGAAGCACACAAAGCGAAACGAACGTGCGACGCATCGACGGTACGATCCTGGAGTAGGGCGCTGAGGGGGAGTGTGGGAAGCGCTGAGAAACTACTACGAATCATTATCAAATGCATTATTTTTAATTAGAACTGGTGTGCCAGATACCATGAGTTTGGCAGGACCATCCTATTCGCGGGTAAACCCGCTCCCACAAGGCCCGCGCAGCCCTTCAGGCTGGTGGTATACCTGCAGGAGCGGGCTTGCCCCGCGAAGGGGCCAGTTCAGCCAGCCCGGATCTCAGCCAGATCCCTTGATTGCCAGCACGTTGCAAAGCGGATGCTCCAGCACATGCGCCGTGGTGCCGCCGAGGAACGTCTGCATCGCATCATGCCGATGGCTGCCCATCACGATCACATCGACCCGACTGTGGCTGACGAACTGGGCAATCGCCCGGATCGCCGCACCTTCGACAAAGTGCCGTCGCTCCAACGGAATCTGGTGGTGGTCGCCCAGCCGGTTGAACGCCGCACGCTGCGCCGTGCGCACACTGCCATCGAACCCGGGCATGGTGACTGTGCCAGCACCAAAGTCGGCGATATGGGTCTTGGCCGCATCGCACACATGCAGCAGGTGCAGTTCGGCGTTGCATTGCAGGGCCAGGGCATGGGCGCTGTGGATTACCTGATCGTCCAGGTGCTCGCCGGCACCCAGGCAGTTGAGGTCCACCGCCGCCGCAATCTGCCGGGGCAGCGGCAGGCGGATGTCGCTGACCAGGTGCACGGCCACCGGGCTTTCCTTGAGCAATTGCCAATCCAGCGGCGTGACCAGCAAGCGCTTGAGTACCGGTTCGTGCTGCACGTCCTTGATCAGCAGGTCGCAACCCAGCCGTTCGATGCGTTCAAGCACGCTGCCCAGCGGGTCGCGGGTCAACAGCAGTTCGGTGGAGACATCGAGCCCGGCGTTGCCCAGTTGCTCGGCTTCGTCGGCCAGCCACTGGCGATTGTCGCCAAGTAGCCGCTCACGCTCGCGGCCGTCGCTCATCAGGCCAAAGGTGTCGACATCGTCGACGAACACATTGATATCCAGCAGGGCACCACTGGACTCGGCCAGCGCCGCCGCGCGTTGTAGCGCCGGGGTATGGCGCATTTGCGGGCCGAGCATGACGAACAGACGCTTGAACTGGCTCATCGCACACCTCCACGTGTGGCAGCCCCCCTGCTGTAAAGAGTCTTACGACTTTCCCTGCGTGCTCAAAGCATGGGGTAGTCACGCAATCAGTCTAGTGGTTTTGCGTAGTGGCAGATCTGAAATCTGATGAGCAGCTGAGACGGGTTTCACCTCGTTCGAGTTTGTCTCATCGCATCATGGAGTTTGCCCAGGAAGTTTTCCGTGCCTTCGAATATATCGAAGGCTTCATTTGTGCCTTTAAGTGTTGGGTGGCGCTTAAAAAAGGAATGCATCCATTCTTCTTCTCTGAAAGACAGATCCAGTACCTCGATTTGATAATGCCGAAACCCTGGTATTTTTTTTTGCTGCTTGGTCAGGGGAATTAGAGGCAGAATTTTTCTGGCCTGTGCATAAAGCTCAATATTTTGGAAAAGATTAGCTTCTGCTACTGAATGGCGTGTGCCCATGGAGTAAGGCGAAATGTGTACAGGTGAAGTCGATCTCTTGGCGAGACTGTTGCTCGAACTCTTTCCGGTTAGTCTTTTCAACGGAGAGCTCGCCGATGTATAGCGCCATGGGACTTTAGTGCCACTACCCCACATCACATCATGGTTGCGCATGAAAAATCGACGCATCTGCCCTGAAGGGTCTGTATAGTTTGTTGGGTCGGCTCCGCAATATGCGTAGCAATTGGGCCCTGCGTCGGTTGAGAAGGGTGAGTACTCATCCGGGGAGTAAAATCTCATACTAACCGGGTTGTAGATGCGACGTTGTCCGAGCAGGTACAGCCCACCGACCGGCCCAAGATGCTCACCGTTGTAGCCAGTCAGGATTGGGATTGGAAAGGGGGTATTCAGGCCATAAGGTGTATAGGCAATGCCAAATGATTCGCGTGGGATACCAACCCTGAGGGGAGAGCCGTGAGAGTCGATAGCAAAGAGGATGGGGGTGATTAGGTCACTGTGTAATTCAGCAAGAGTGATTTGATTGTGCCGAAAAGCGGTTCGGGAGTGCTGGTGTTGTACGACACTCTTCAAACGCGCGCCGGCGAAAAAGTAAAAAATTTTGCTATTCATCTTCAGGTGCCTGGCATTCAGATAGTACGGATAGTTTTCTTTTAATGACATTGTGGCAACTAGCAAAAATAGTAGGTGAGCGCGCATTTCCAAATGCCGTCAGGGAACTGGCCTATTCATTGCTCAACGGAGTGGAAGCTTTTTCACGATTTTTTCACGCTGCGCTGGTATCATCGCGCCACTCATTGGGGAGTAGCCTGCCTTCACGCACTGCGAAGGCGCTCTGGTCAACATATTTGGCAACCTGCCATGGCCAGCGCATCCACGCGGATTGGCGAGACCAACGACCTTCCTGCAGCCAAGCCGGGCCTGCAGGTCGTCTGTCGTTGACTCGTTGCCCGGCTGGAGCTCGATCGTTGAACCCCATTTCCCTCGTCTTTCTCGCCTTCGCCATGTCCACGGATGCCTTCGCGGCCGCCATCGGCAAGGGTTCGAGCCTGCACAAGCCACGTTTGGCCGAGGCCCTGCGCACCGGCCTGATCTTCGGCATCATCGAAGCCATCACCCCGGTCATCGGCTGGTTGCTGGGCCAGGCGGCCAGCCAGTATGTCGAACAGTGGGACCACTGGATCGCCTTTACCCTGTTGCTGCTGCTCGGCGCGCACATGGTGCATGCCGGGTTGAAGCCGGATGACGAAGAAGAAGAGAAACAGAGCCAGCATTCGTTCTGGATCCTCGCGGTCACGGCTCTAGCCACCAGCATCGACGCCCTGGCAGTGGGCATCGGTCTGGCGTTCGTCGACGTGAACATCTGGGTGGCCGCCGCGGCGATCGGCCTGGCGACCATGACCATGGTGACGATCGGCACCATGCTCGGGCGTGCGCTGGGTTCGGTGGTCGGCAAGCGCGCCGAGATCATGGGTGGCATCGTGCTGATGCTGGTCGGTACGACCATTCTCTACGAGCACCTGAGCGCCGCCTGACAGCTGGCGCGATCCCTGTGGGAGCCGGCAAGCCCGGCTCCCACAGGGTACGCGCCGGCTTTTAGTAAATGCCTGGGTCCCCGGCCTGCCACCCGCCACCCAGCGCTGCATACAGGTTCACTTCCGCCACCAGCTGCGCCAGGCGGTCACTGATCAACCCTTGCTGCGCCGTGAACAGCGAGCGCTGGGCATCGAGAAAGGTCAGGCTGCTGTCCACGCCGATCCGGTAACGATGCTCGGCCAGGTTGTAGTAACGCTCGTTCGACGCCACCAGCTCGCGCTGGGCCTGTAGCTGGCGCTGATAGGTCGCCCGTGCCGCCAGGCCATCGGCCACTTCCTGAAACGCGCTCTGGATGGCCTTCTGGTACTGCGCCACCTGGATGTCCTTCTGCAACCTTGCATAATCCAGGCTGGCGCGCAGGCTGCCAGCGGTGAAGATCGGCAGGCTGATCTGTGGCTGGAACAGCCAGGTGCCGCTGCCGCCGTCGAACAGGCCGCTCAGCTGCGGGCTGGTGCTGCCGGCGTTGGCGGTGAGGCTGATGCTGGGAAAGAACGCCGCCCGCGCCGCGCCGATGTTGGCGTTGGCCGCGCGCAGCTGATATTCCGCCTGGACGATGTCCGGGCGGCGGCGCAGCAGGTCCGAAGGCAAGCCCGCTGGCAGCCCGGCGATCTGATCGTCGGCCAGGGGCAGCGCGGCCAGGTCGCCATCCACCGGCGTACCCACCAGCAAGGTCAGCTGGTTGAGATCCTGGGCCACCTGGCGTTTGTAGCGCGCCACCGTGGCGCGGGTGCTGTCGACGCTGGTGCGTGACTGGATCTGATCCAGCGCCGACACCGTGCCGGCGCGTCGCTGTGCGGTGGTCAGGCGCAGGCTGCGCTCGTCGGCCGCCAAGGTATCCTGCGATAGCACCAGCAACTCCTGATCGGCACGCCAGGTCAGGTAGGCGCTGGCAACACTGGCCACCAGGCTCAGCTGTGTGCTGCGCCGTGCCTCTTCACTGGCCAGGTACGTCAGCAGCGCCTGGTCGCTGAGGCTGCGCACGCGACCGAACAGGTCCAGTTCGTAGGCACTGATGCCCAGCTTCGCCGCGTAGGTCGAGGTAATCATGCCCTGGTCAGTACCGGTCATGCCCCGGGGCAGGTACTGGCGCTTACCTTGAGCATCGGCCGACACCTTCGGCAGCAGGTCGGCACGCTGGATGCGGTACTGGGCGCGGTAGGCTTCGACGTTCAGCGCAGCCTCGCGCAGGTCGCGGTTGTTGGCCAGCGCACTGTCGATCAGTTGGCGCAGAACCGGGTCCTGGAACACCTGGCGCCAGTCCTCGGCGTGCCGGCGCGCCAGCGCGTCGCCCTGATAGGCCGGGCCTTGCGGGAACTGCTCGGGCACAGGGGCGGCGGGGCGCTGATAGTCCGGTACCAGGGAGCAGCCGCACAGCAGTGCGGCGCACAGGGTAAGAGCATGTCGGGGCATCACGGGGCTCTCGTACGGTCAGGCGCCGGCCATCCATTTCGCCAGCCCATGGCGGCCACTGACCCCCAGCTTGGCGGTGGCGCGCTTGAGGTAGGTTTCGATCGAACTGTTCTTCACATTCAGCTTCTGCGCCAGTTCCGGCACCGTGCCGCCGGTCAGCAGGCCGAGGCACACTTCCTCCTCACGGCTGGAAAGCCTGACGGCTTCCTGGATCAGGCGCTCGCCAAAGGAGTGGCGCAACGAGCCCGCTTCAAGGTCGGCCAGGGGCGAGCCGACGCGACGCGCAAGGCCCTGGCCGAGCAGCTGGCCATGGTGCTCGACCAAGGGCAGCAAGGTGTCGGAAAGGCTCTTCAGCTGTGACAGTTCAGCCAGGGTAAACGCCCTTTGCTCAGGCAGGCGATGGAAGCAGATGACCCAGCGCCGGTCACCGCTGCAGGACACCAGGTGGCACTGGTGGGGATGCTGGGCGTCCAGCGGCGCCTTGAACTCGATCAGCAGCGGGTCATCCATCTGCATGATGCTCTGCAGCAGCGGGTGGCGCAGTGGCTCGTTGCCCGGCCGTTGCTGCTCCAGGCCGGCACTGCCCAGCAGCCTGATGTGGCTGACACGGGACTGGCGCGGGTCCAGGGTCCATTCGCTCAGCTCGAGCCTGTGGACCGGTACCTGGGCATCGACCAGGCGTAACATCTGTGCGGCGAAACCGTCGGCGCCGGTACTGGCGATGAGTTCGCCCAATTGCAGGTACAGCAGAGGGTCGGGGCGGTGTGCGAGGCTGGCACTCAGCTTCATGTGCTTTCTTCCTTGATTCAAAGCGTTACGGCGGGTGGTCGCGCGGTCAAGTGCTCCGGGTGGTGGGTGGGTGACGGTATTCAAGCCCGCAGCGGGGGCTGCGTCTGTAATGGAAAACCGGGACAGAAAATGCCATCAAAGATGGCGCGGCGAGTGGAGCATGAAACGGTCGCGATAACGCAAACGCCCTGGCCAGCCAGTCGATTGGCGTCATTACCCTGACGTTGCACGCCCGTTTCCGGCTGAACGGCGTGGGCGTAAGCGATCAAGGGCGGCACGCTATAGTTGATTTCCTACAGGCTTTTCAGCCGCTCTTGATACGCGCGCCGGTTGTCCGGGTTTAAGGGGCCATACAGTGCGGGGAGGGGGTGCTTGAATCCGCGGATGATCAAGCCAAGAAGGACCTGCCCCCCCATGCCTGCCGCCGAAACCTTTGCCCTGACCGTTGCCCAGCGTGATATCTGGCTGGACCAGATCGGCCACGGCGATTCGCCGCTGTACAACATCGGCGCCTACGTCGAGCTCGACGCTGCGCTGGATGTTGCGCGGCTGCGCCAGGCGCTGGCGCACCTGGTGGCACTGCACGAAGGCTTGCGCACGGTGCTGCTGGCGCCAGAGGGCCAAGGGGGCGTACCGCGGCAGTGCTTTGCCGAAACGCTGACGGTGGCGTTGGCCGAACATGACCTGCGCGATGCCGCAGACCCCATGACCGCCGCCCGGGCGCTGCTCGACAGCTTTATGCAAAAACCTTTTGCGCCGGGCTCCGGTGCCTTGTGGGGCACGCAGCTGATCAGGCTCGGCGAGCAGCGCTACCTGTTGGCACTGCAGGCGCATCATCTGATCCTCGACGGCTGGGGTGTGGACCTGTGGTTCAAATGCATCGCCGACTACTATGGCCTGCTGGGCCAGGGCGCATCTTTGCCCGACAGCGCGCCCGGTTACCGTGAGTTCGTCGAAGACGACAACCAATACCAGGCGTCGGCACGCCATGCACGTGACCGTGACTACTGGCTGGGCAAGTACCAGCAGCTGCCCGATGCCTTGCTGGCGCCGCGTGAGCGCGGGCGGTTGACGGCTGGTGAACCCAGCGCGGCCCTGGAGCTGCCCTTCGACAGCCAGCTGCTGGCTTGCATGAACGCACTGGGCAGCGAACTGCAGGCGTCGGCCTTCCACGTGCTGCTGGCGGCGATGCACGTGTGCTGCACCCGCACCTGGCAGCGCGACCAGTGGGTGGTCGGCGTGCCGGTGCGCAACCGTGCCAGCGCGCGCTTCAAGTCGACCCTCGGGCTGTTCACCCAGGTCAGCGCCTTGCGCATGGATTTTGCCCGCAGCCAGTCGTTTGCCGAACTGGTGAACAGCATTCGCGATGCACTCAAGCAGGACTTTCGTCACCAGCGCTTCGCCCTCAGCGAGTTGAACCGCACGCTTGGCGCCCTGCGCGAAGAGCGGCCGCAGCTGTTCGAACTGATGGTGTCCTATGAAGAAGATGGCAACGCGCTGCGCTTCGGCGGTGCTTGCGGCCATACGGTGATGATCTGCAACAGCCACGAACCGACGCCCCTGAGCCTGCACCTGCGCAGCAACCCGCACAGCGGCAAGGCCCACCTGCACCTGGTGCACAACCTGGCCTGGTTCAGCAAGGAAGAGGTCGCGGCCTTGGCCGAGCGGCTTCTGCATGTGTTGCGGCAGGGGCTGGAGCAACCGGCGCTGCGCGTTGCCGATTTTGACCTGATAACGGCTGCAGAACAGCGGCAACTGCAGCATTGGCACCAGGCAGCGGTTGCCCAGGGGCAGCCAGAGCCGTTGATCCACCGACGGATCGAAGCTCAGGCCAGGCGCCGGCCAGCGGCGCTGGCAGCCGTGCACGGTGGCCAGCGGCTGAGCTACGGCGAGCTGAACGGCCTCGCCAATCAGCTGGCACGGCGGCTGATCGGCCTGGGTGCAGGCCCGGACCAGCGCATCGCAGTCGTGGCCCAGCGCGGGCTAGATACCCTGGTCGGCCTGCTGGCGGTGCTTAAAGCTGGCGCCGCCTACGTGCCAATCGACCCGGCGCACCCGCAGGAGCGCCTGGCCTACCTGCTTGAAGACAGCGCGCCGTGCGTGGTGCTGACCCATTCCCGGTTCAGTGCACGCCTGCCAGCCCACGGCCTGCCGCAGATCGAACTGGACCGCTGCAGCTGGCAAGCGCCGAGTGCAGAGGCGCCCGCCGTCGCACAGCTGGCAGCGGGCAATCTGGTGTATGTCATCTATACCTCCGGCTCCACGGGCCTGCCCAAGGGCGTGATGGTCGAGCACCGTATGTTGGCCAACCTGGTCGACTGGCACTGCAACGCCTTCCACCCGGGCCCGGGCCGTCATCAGTCGAGCCTGGCCGGTTTCGGCTTCGATGCCATGGCCTGGGAAATCTGGCCAGCCTTGTGCAGCGGCGCGACCCTGCACCTGGCGCCGGTACGCGAGGGCGGCGAAGATATCGACGCCTTGCTGCACTGGTGGCGCGCCCAGCCGCTGGACGTGAGCTTTCTGCCGACCCCGGTGGCCGAACATGCCTTCGCCCAGGGCGAACTGCACCCGACCCTGCAGACCCTGCTGGTCGGCGGTGACCGCCTGCGCCGCCTGGCCCGCGAGCGCCGCTACCGGGTGATCAACAACTACGGCCCCACCGAAGCCACCGTGGTGGCCACGTCGGGCGAAGTGTGGGCGGGGCAGCCGCTGCACATCGGCGGGCCGGTCGCCAACACCCGGCTGTACGTGCTGGACGAGCAGCAGCAGTTGCTGCCACCTGGCGCCGTCGGTGAGTTGTACATTGCCGGCCATGGTGTGGCGCGCGGTTACCTGAACCGCCCCGAGCTGACCGCCGAGCGCTTCCTCGACGACCCGTTCAGTGCGCACCCGGGGGCGCGCATGTACCGTAGCGGCGACCTGGTGCGCTGGCGGGCCGACGGCACCCTGGAATACCTCGGGCGCAACGACGACCAGGTGAAGATCCGTGGCGTGCGGGTCGAGCTGGCCGAAATTGAAGCCGCGCTGAACACTCATGCGGCCGTGCGCGAAAGCGTGGTGCTGCTGCGCGAGGGGCAGTTGCAGGCCTGGTACATCGGTGCCTGCGCGGTAGCGCCACGTGCGTTGCACGAGCACTTGCGCGAGCGCTTGCCAGCCACCTTGCTGCCTGTGGCCTACGTCAGCCTGGCTGGCTGGCCGCTGACAGCCAACGGCAAACTCGACCGTCGCGCCTTGCCGGCGGCGGACGAAACCGCGAAGGTACGCCGCGAGCATGAGGCCCCCCAAGGCGACATCGAAGCGCGGCTGGCCCTGCTCTGGGCCGAACTGCTGCAGGTCGAGCGGGTAGGGCGCCAGGACCACTTCTTTGAACTGGGTGGCCATTCGTTGCTGGCGGTACAACTGATCGAGCGCATGCGCCAGCAAGGCCTGCAGGCTGACGTGCAGGTGCTGTTCGGCCAGTCGACCTTGGCCAGCCTGGCGGCCGCCGTGGTGGTCGGCGAGATTGCAACGGTGCCCGCCAATGGTGTGCAACCGGGATGCCAGCACATCACCCCCGAGATGCTGCGGCTGACCACGCTCGACCAGGCAACCATCGAGCAGATCGTCGCGACTGTGCCGGGTGGCGCCGCCAATGTGCAGGAAATCTACCCGCTCGCGCCGCTGCAGCAGGGGCTGCTGTACCACCATGTCAGCGAAGCCCGGGACCCTTACCAGCAGCAGGTTCTGTTTGCCTTCAACAGTCACGCGCACCTGCAGGCCTTTGTCGAAGCCCTGCAACAGGTGATCGAGCGCCATGACATCCTGCGCACCAGCCTGGCCTGGGAGGGGTTGCATCATCCTCAGCAGGTGGTCTGGCGCCAGGCCCGCCTGCCAGTGGAAAGCTGGGCTGCACCGGCACCAGGCGATCCGGCCGCGCAGTTGTGCAAGGCCTTCGACCCGCAGCAGCGGCCGCTGGACCTGCGCCAGGCACCGATGATGGCGATGGTCACCGCCGAAGACCCAGGCCAGGGCCGCTGGCTGGGCTTGCTGCGCTTTCACCATCTGGTCAACGACGCGGTTTCCCTGCAGGTGCTGCTGGGCGAACTCGAAGCCTTCATGCAACAGCGCGGTGGGCAGTTGCCGGTGCCGGTGCCGTACCGCGACTACGTGGCACTGAGTGGCGATGCCGAACGGCAGGCGCGTCACGAAAGCTACTTCCGCGAGCAGCTGGCTGGCGTCGAGCCGCTGGCAGCGATCCCCGGGTTGGGCGGGAAAGCGGTCGACGAAAACGACCTGCACAGCCATAGCGCCACGCTGGACGTCGCGCTGAGCGAGCGCTTGCGCCAGCAGGCGCGTCGCCATGGCGCCAGCCTGGCCAGCCTGTTGCACCTGGCCTGGGCCCAGGTGCTCGGCAGCTTGTCGGGCCGTGACGAGGTCATGCTCGGGACCGTGCTGCTGGGCCGGACCATGGCCGGTGACGGCGCCGACCGCGCCTTGGGCATGTTCATCAACAGCCTGCCGCTGCGCATCAACCTGGCCGGGCGGCCGGCGAACCTGGCCCTGGCTGAGACCCATGCACGGCTTGCCAGCCTGCTCGGCCACGAAGATGCCCCCTTGTTGCTGGCCCAGCGTTGCAGTGGGTTGCCCGCAGGGACTTCGCTGTTCCAGGGCCTGATCAACTACCGCCAGGGTGCCTTGCCGCACGGCGAGGTGCTGCCGGGCGTGAGCTTGCTGCAGGCCAGCGAAGTGCTCAGCCACGGCCTGGTGCTGAGCGTCGACGACCTGGGCGACGCGCTGCAGCTTGGCCTGCGAGCACCCCGTGCGGTTGGCGCACCACGGGTGCTGGCCAGCCTGCTGACGACCCTGCACCAGTTCGCCGACGGCATGGACAGCCCCTTGACGGCGCAGTGCAGCGTGCCGGGCGACGAGCTGGAGCGACTGCTGCATACGTTCAACCGCAGCGAAGACCGCCTCAGCCCGCTGGCCAGCACCCTGCCTGCACTGTTCGAGGCCCAGGTGCGGCGCACCCCGCTGGCCCTGGCCGTACAAACGGATGACGCGGCCCTCGACTACTACACCCTCAATGCCCAGGCCAACCGCCTGGCCCATCGCCTGATCGGGTTGGGCGTCGCTGCAGATTCGCGGGTGGCGATCTGCGTCGAGCGCGGCATATCGATGATGGTCGCGCTGCTCGCGGTGCTCAAGGCCGGTGGCGCCTATGTGCCGCTCGACCCGAGCTACCCGGCCGAACGCCTGCGCTTCATGCTCGACGATAGCGCACCCACCGTGTTGCTGGTGCACGCGGCCACATGGGGGCTGTTCGACACGCTCGTCACGCCGATGCTCGACCTTGACGATGACGACTGGCATGCGTGCAGTGCCGAAAACCCGCAGGTACCAGAACTTGGGCCGTCCCGGCTGGCCTACGTGATGTACACCTCCGGCTCCACCGGTACGCCAAAGGGCGTGATGGTCGAGCACCGCGGCCTGTGCAACCTGATGCACTGGGGCTCGCAGATCTGCCCGCCTCAGCCGGGCGGTGCGTTGCTGCAGCGGGCGCCGTTCAGTTTCGACGGTTCGGTCTGGGAGCTGTTCTGGCCGCTGGTGGCCGGGCTGCGCCTGGTCTTGGCCCGGCCGGACGGGCACCGTGACCCGGCCTATCTGGTGCAGTTGGTCCAGGCCCGGCAGGTGACGATCATGAAGTTCGTGCCGGCGCTGCTGCATCAGTTCCTGGAGGAACCGGGCGTCGAGCGTTGCAGTAGCCTGACCGACCTGTTCTGTGGCGGTGGCGAGCTGACCCTGGCGCTGCTGCAGCGCATTCGTCTGTGCCTGCCGAAGGTCCGCGTGCACAACGTCTACGGGCCCACCGAGGCGACGGTCGACAGCACTGCCTGGACCTTGCAGCCCTTCGAGCCGTTGCCCACGCTGGCGCCACCGATTGGCCGGCCGATCGCCAACACCCGCCTCTATGTGCTCGACGCCCATGACCGCCCGGTGCCGCTGGGGGCGGTGGGGCAGTTGCACATTGGCGGCGTTGGCGTGGCCCGAGGTTACCTGGGATTGCGGCAGCTGCAGGCCGAACGTTTCATCGCCAGCCCCTTTGTCGAGGGTGACCGGCTGTATCGTACTGGCGATCTGGTGCGCTACCGCCAGGATGGTGAGCTGGACTTTGTCGGGCGCAACGACTTCCAGGTCAAGCTGCGCGGGCTGCGGGTGGAGCTGGGCGAGATCGAGGCTGCGCTGGCGGCGCATCCGGTGATCGGGCAAAGCGTGGTGCTGATGCGCGAGGAGCGCCTGGTGGCGTACTTCACTTGCCGCGATGGCTGCCCGCCGCCCGCCCTGGAGGTCCTGCGCAGTCACCTGTTGGCGCGCATGCCTGAGTACATGGTGCCGCAGGCGTTTGTCGCGCTGGCCGAACTGCCGTTGAGCCCCAATGGCAAGGTCGACCGCCGGGCCCTGCCGGCGCCAGGGCCAGAGGCTGTGATCAGCCGGGAGTACCAGGCGCCGCAGGGCGATCTGGAAACCGCACTGGCATCGATCTGGACCGAAGTGTTGAAGATCGAGCAGGTGGGGCGCGAGGACAATTTCTTCGAGCTGGGCGGGCATTCGTTGCTGGCGGTGAGCCTGGTGGCGCGTATGCGCCAGGCCGGGTTGCATGTCGATGCCCGGACCTTGTTCAGCCAGCCGACATTGGCGGGGCTGGCGGCCAGTACCAGCCGGGAGCAGATGGCGGTGGTGATACCGCAGACGACCATTCCGAGTCTGGGGGGGAAGCGGCGGCGGATCTGAAGCGTTCGCCTCGAGGTTTTTGTTGCCTGTGAGATCGAGCGCCGCCCGCGCGGCGCTCGATCTCACAGGCGCTGAAAATCCCAAGCCAGGAAAACCACAGCCCCCCGCGCTCCACCCCATATCCAACCCTGTCCCCGCTTCCCATGTCAGACCACCCGGTCACGATCCATTAGCGTGTCGACGATTCCCTTCCAGGCAAAGCAGGATGCTTACCGATGCTCTTCAGCGAACTGATGGCTGTTCTCTCCACCCATGCAATCCGACTCCAGCGCGAAGACCAGGACTTGATCGTCCTGGGCGACGACCAAGCCCTGGACGACACCCTGTGGGAGGCGCTGTCACGGCACAAGCCGGCCTTGCTGGAAATGCTCGCCGAGCATGATGACGACTGGCTCAGCCCGGCGCTGCGCATCACCCCCGACATGTTGCCGCTGGTGCAGCTCGACCAGCAGGCCATCGACCGCATCGTCGCCAGCGTGCCCGGCGGCGCCGCCAACGTGCAGGACATCTACCCGCTGGCACCGCTGCAGCAAGGCATGCTCTACCAGCACCTGTCTGCCGCCGACGGCGACCCGTACCTGGCCCAGGTGCAGCTGCGCTTTGCCAGCAAGGCACACCTCGAAGCCTTCGCCCAGGCCCTGCAATGGGTGATCCAGCGCCACGACATCCTGCGCACCGCGCTGCATTGGGAATACCTCGACGAGCCGGTGCAGGTGGTCTGGCGCGAAGCGACCCTGGTGCGTGATGCCATTGAGGTCCAGGGTGACGATCCGCTGGCCCAGTTGTGCGCACGTTTCGACCCGCATCACTACCGCCTGGACCTGCGCCAGGCGCCGCTGATGCAGCTGATGCACGCCCGTGGCGCTGGCGGGCAATGGGTGGCCTTGTTGATGTTCCACCACGTGATCATGGACCACACAGCGCTGGACATCGTGCGCCGCGAAATCCAGGCGCATCTGGCCGGCGAGTCGGCGCAGCTGGCGCCGCCGATGCCGTTTCGCAACGTGCTGGCCGCAGCGCGCCAGGCGCTGGACGAACAGGCCCACGAGCGGTTTTTCCGCGAGATGCTCGACGACATCGACGAGCCGACCCTGGCTTTCGGCTTGCCGGACAAAGGTCAGCAGCCACTTGAGCAGGCGCGCCTGACCCTGGCGCCCGCGCTGAGCCTGCGCCTGCGCCGCCAGGCCCGACAGCTTGGCGTGAGCCCGGCCAGTGTGCTGCACCTGGGCTTCGCCCGCCTGGTCGGGCAACTGTCCGCGCGCCAGGCCGTGGTGTTCGGCAGCGTGCTGCTGGGGCGCATGACCACCGGTGAAGGCGGTGAGCAGGCGCTGGGCATGTTCATCAATACCCTGCCGCTGCGCATCGACCTCGGCCAGCACGGCGTGCGCCAGGCCTTGCTGGCCACCCACAAGCGGCTCAGCGCCTTGCTCGGCCATGAGCAGGCCTCGCTGGCCCTGGCCCAGCGCTGCAGCGGCGTGGCCGCGCCAGCGCCGCTGTTCAACAGCATGCTCAACTACCGCCACAGTGCTGCCGGCGATGCTGCCGAAATCATCCCGGTCGCGCCGGGTATCGACATCGTCGGCGCCGAAGAACGCACCGACTACCCGCTGACCGTCAGCGTCGACGACCTTGGCGATGATCTGCGCCTGACCGTGCAAAGCCTGCCGCAATGGGGCGCTGCGCGCATTGCCGAGCAGTTCCAGCAGGTGCTGGCAAGCCTGATCGACGCACTTGAGCAGGCGCCTGAAACGCCAATGCAAAACCTGGCTGTGCTGCCCCAGGCCGAGCGCGAGCAGGTGCTGGAACAGTTCAACCGCACCGCCCAGGCTTACCCGCGAGGGCTGACTGTGCATGCGCTGTTCGAAGCCCAGGCCGCCCGCGCTCCCGAGGCGATCGCGCTGCTGCAGGACGGCCTGGCC
Organism: Pseudomonas sp. SMN11; assembly: GCF_052041945.1. Lineage (NCBI taxonomy): Bacteria > Pseudomonadati > Pseudomonadota > Gammaproteobacteria > Pseudomonadales > Pseudomonadaceae > Pseudomonas > Pseudomonas sp. SMN11. The sequence continues at coordinate 102,740 of NZ_JBKGGW010000017.1, forward strand.
CTCGTCTACGGCGAACTGAACCGGCGCGCCAACCAGTTGGCCCATTGCTTGATCGAGCAAGGTGTAAGGGTTGGCGATCGGGTTGCCCTGTGCCTGCCGCGCAGCCCGGAACGCATTGTCGGCCTGCTCGCGGTGCTTAAGGCAGGTGCTGCCTATGTGCCGGTGGACCCGGCCTATCCGGCGGAGCGAATCGCCTATCTGCTGCAGGACAGCGCGCCGGCGCTGGTGCTGGCGACCACCGCGATCGAAGGCTTGCCGTCGATGGCGCGCCTCGACCTCGACCAGGCCGACGCCTTTGCCGCCAACAGCAGCAACCCGGAACTGCCCGGGCTCGATGAGCAGCAGCTGGCTTACCTGGTCTACACCTCCGGTTCCACCGGCCAGCCCAAGGGGGTGATGATCGAGCACCAGACCCTGGCCAACCTGGTGCACTGGCACTGCCAGGCATTCGCGCTGGCGGCCGGCTCGCACAGCGCCAGCGTCGCCGGTTTCGGCTTCGACGCCATGGCCTGGGAGCTCTGGCCGACCCTGTGCGCGGGCGCCACGCTGCACCTGCCGCCGAAACACATCGGCAACGAACACGTTGACGAGATGCTCGACTGGTGGCTGAGGCAGCCGCTGCAGGTCAGCTTCCTGCCCACCCCGGTGGCCGAGCAGGCCCTGCGCCGTGACCGCCAGCACCCGACCTTGCGCACGCTGCTGGTCGGCGGCGACCGCCTGCGCCAGTTCGACCGCGACCCAGGCTTTACCCTGGTCAACAACTACGGCCCGACCGAAACCACGGTGGTGGCGACTTCCGGCCAGATCATCGTCAACGGTACGCTGCACATCGGCCAGCCGATCGCCAACACCCGCGTGTATGTGCTCGACGAAGGTCTGCAGCCGGTACCGGTTGGCGTCAGTGGTGAGCTGTTCATCGGCGGGGCGCAGGTCGCACGCGGCTATTTCAATCGCCCGGAGCTCACCGCAGAGCGCTTCCTCGACGACCCGTTCAACCCCGGTGGCCGCATGTACCGCAGTGGCGACCTGGTGCGCTGGAATGCCGACGGAACCCTCGATTACCTGGGTCGCAACGATGACCAGGTAAAGATCCGTGGCGTGCGCGTGGAGCTGGGTGAAATCGAAGCTGCCCTGGCCGCCCGGCCGGGCATCGACGACGCTGTGGTGCTGGTGCGCGAAGGGCGCCTGCTGGCCTGGTACACCGAATCCGCGCCGGTAGACTCAGAACAGTTGCGTCAGGCCCTGCAGGCCAGCTTGCCAGCGCACATGCTGCCAGTGGCGTTCATCCGCCTGGACCAACTGCCGCTGACCAGCCACGGCAAGCTCGACCGCCGTGCGCTGCCCGACCCGGACGGCGCCTCGCTGCCTGGGCAAGCCTATGAAGCAGCGCAAGGTGAAACCGAGGCTGCCATGGCCGCGATCTGGGCCGAGGTACTGGGCGTGGAACGGGTAGGGCGGCATGACAACTTCTTCGAGCTGGGCGGCCACTCGCTGCTGGCCGTGACCCTGGTCGAGCGGCTGCGCAAGGCTGGCCTGGTCATCGATGTACGCGTGCTGTTCGCCCAGCCGACTGTGGCTGCGCTGGCCGGCGCGACGGCCACCGGTGAGGCCAAGGTTGCGGCCAACCGAGTGCCCCAGGGTGCTGCGCGGATCACCCCGGACATGCTCAGCCTGGTCGAGCTGGACCAGGCCAGCATCGATGCCATCGTCGCCACGGTGCCGGGCGGGGCAGCCAACGTGCAGGAGATCTACCCGCTGGCGCCGTTGCAGGAAGGTATCCTCTACCATCACCTGAGCGCCGAACAGGGCGACCCGTACCTGCTGCAGACGCGCCTGGCCTTTGACAGCGTCGAGCGCCTGCTGGCCTGGGCAGGTGCCTTGCAGCAGGTCATCGACCGCCACGACATCCTGCGCACCTCGGTGCTCTGGCAGGGGCTGGCGCAGCCGCTGCAGGTGGTCTGGCGGGCTGCGGAACTGGCGGTGTGCGAGGTCGATGACCTGGCCGACCAACCTGGCGTGTCACGCATCGAGCAGTTGCACACGCGCTTCGATGCACGCCACCACCGCCCGGACCTGGGCCAGGCACCGCTCACGCGCCTGTACTACACCCTCGACCCCGCCAACCACCAGGTGGTGGCGGTCCTGCTGTTCCATCACCTGACCCTCGATCACACCGCCATGGACGTGGTCGCCCGAGAGATGCGCGCTTTGCTGTTCGGCCAGGGCGCAGCGCTGCCGGCGGCGGTGCCTTATCGCAATTATGTGGCCCAGTCCCGCCAGGCCGATCCGGCCAGCCAGGCGGCGTTCTTCTGCGAGATGCTGGCGGATGTCGATGAACCGACCTTGCCGTTGGGCTTTGCCGATGTGCAGGGCGACGGGCGTCATATCGAAAGCGCCTGCATGGCGCTGGATGCCGGCCTCAGCCTGCGCCTGCGCAGCCAGGCACGGCAGCTGGGGGTCAGCGCCGCCAGCGTGATGCACCTGGCCTGGGCGCGGGTGCTGGGCGTGTTGGCCAACCGCAGCGACGTGGTGTTCGGCACCGTGCTGATGGGCCGCCTGCAAGGTGGCGAAGGCGCCGATCGGGCACTGGGCATGTTCATCAACACCTTGCCGCTGCGGGTCGACACCCGTGCCGGCGCGCGCGCGGCGGTGATGGCCACCCATCGCAGCCTGTCGGGCCTGCTCGGCCATGAGCACGCCCCCTTGGCCCTGGCCCAGCGTTGCAGCGGGGTGGCTGCGTCGGTGCCGCTGTTCAGCGCCTTGCTCAACTACCGCCACAGCGCCGCCGATGCGCCGCGCGAAGGCGAGGGCATCTGGGAGGGTGTGCGCCTGCTCGGCGGCGAGGAACGCAGCAACTACCCGCTGACCCTGAGCGTCAACGATCTCGGCGAGGGCTTCAGTTTCAGCGTGCTGGCCGTCGAAGGCATCGGTGCCGCCCGCGTCACCGAATGGATGGCCAACGCACTGACGCAGCTGTTGCAGGCATTGGAACAAGAGCACGAAACCCCGGTCGACAGCCTGTCGATTGTCAGCGAGCAAGCGCGCCAGCAGCTGCTGGGCAGCTTCAACGCCACGGCGCAGGCTTACCCGCAGGGCCAGACCGTCCATGCCCTGATCGAGGCCCAGGCCGCCCGCGCCCCTGAGGTCACGGCCATCAGCCAGGGCGACCAGGCCCTGAGCTACGGCGAACTCAACCAGCACGCCAACCGCCTGGCCCATCGCCTGATCGAACACGGTGTGCGCTGCGGCGACCGGGTCGCGCTGTGCCTGCCGCGCAGCATCGAACGGCTGATCGGCCTGCTGGCCGTGCTCAAGGCCGGGGCTGCCTATGTGCCGGTGGACCCGACCTACCCGCGTGAGCGCATCGCCTACCTGCTGGCCGACAGTTCACCCGCGCTGGTGCTGGCCGATTCGGCCGTCGATGGCTTGCCAGGCGAGCTTCCACGGTTGGACCTCGACCAGCCCGCGAGCTGGCCTGCAACCGACAGCAATCCTCAAGTGCCCGGGCTCGATGCCCATCAACTGGCCTACGTGGTCTACACCTCCGGCTCCACCGGCCAGCCCAAGGGGGTGATGATCGAGCACCAGACCCTGGCCAACCTGGTGCACTGGCACTGCCAGGCATTCGCGCTGAGTGCCGGCGAGCGTACCTCCAGCGTGGCCGGCTTCGGTTTCGACGCCATGGCCTGGGAGGTGTGGCCGGCATTGTGCGCCGGTGCCACGCTGCACCTGCCGCCCACGCACATCGGCAACGAACACGTCGAGGAGCTGCTCGACTGGTGGCTGGAGCAACCGCTGAAGGTCAGCTTCCTGCCGACGCCGGTCGCCGAGCAGGCGCTGCGTCGCGAACGCCAGCACCCGACCTTGCGCACCCTGCTGATCGGCGGCGACCGCCTGCGCCAGTTCGACCGCGACCCGGGCTTCGACCTGGTGAACAACTACGGGCCGACCGAAACCACCGTGGTCGCCACGTCCGGCAAGGTCCTGCCGGGCGGTGCGCTGCACATCGGCCAGCCGATCGCCAACACTCGCGTCTATGTGCTCGACGCGCATCTTCAACCGGTGCCGGTGGGGGTCACCGGAGAGCTGTACATTGGCGGCGGCCAGATTGCCCGGGGCTATTTCAACCGCCCGCAACTGACAGAGGAACGCTTCCTGGCCGACCCGTTCAGCCGCCTGCCGGGTGCACGCATGTACCGCAGCGGCGACCTGGTGCGCTGGAATGCCGACGGCAGCCTCGACTACCTGGGCCGCAACGATGACCAGGTGAAGATCCGCGGCATGCGCGTCGAACTGGGCGAGATCGAGGCGGCCATGGCGGCCCAGCCTGGCATCGAGCAAGCCGTGGTGCTGGTGCGTGGCGAGCGCTTGCTGGCCTGGTTCACCGAAGCCACAGCAGTCGAGCTCGATGCGCTGCGCCAGGCGCTGCAAGCCAGCCTGCCGGCGCACATGCTGCCGCACGCGTTCATGCGCCTGCAGCAACTGCCGCTCACCAGCCATGGCAAGCTGGACCGTCGTGCATTGCCCGAACCCGATGCGGCGGAGCAAGGCCATGTCGAGCCCCAGGGCGAGCGCGAAAACCTCATGGCCGCCATCTGGGCCGAAGTGCTGGGCGTCGAGCGGGTAGGGCGACACGACAACTTCTTCGAGCTGGGTGGCCACTCGCTGCTGGCCGTGTCCCTGATCGAGCGCCTGCGCCAGCAGGGCCTGGACACCGACGTGCGCGTGCTGTTCAGCCAGCCGACGGTGGCCGCACTGGCTGCGGCACTGAGCAAGGGCCGACAGGTCGTGGTGCCGGAAAACCGCATTGCGGCCGGCTGCAATCAGATCACCCCCGACCTGCTGCCCTTGATCGACCTGGACCAGGCCAGTATCGAGCGCATCGTCGCCACGGTGCCGGGCGGTGCTGCCAACGTGCAGGACATCTACCCGCTGGCCCCGCTGCAGGAAGGCATCCTCTATCACCACCTCAGTGCCAGCGGTGCCGACCCCTACCTGCTGCAATGGCGCGTCGCCTTCGACAGCCTGGCGCGCCTGCAGGCCTTCGCCAGCGCGCTGGACAAGGTCATCGCCCGCCACGACGTGCTGCGCACCGCCGTGCTCTGGGACAGCCTGCCACAACCGGTGCAGGTGGTCTGGCGCCAGGCACCCCGGGCGGTTCTCGCCCTCTGTGGCAGCGGGCTTGCCCGCGAAGCAGGCGACACGGCACTCGACTTGAGCCAGGCGCCGTTGATCCGCCTGATTTACACCGAGGCGCAAGGCCCTATCGAGGCAACCCTGCAGTTCCACCACATCGCCCTCGATCACACTGCGATGAAAGAGGTGCTGGACGAAATCCGCGACCACTTGCAAGGCCGGCAACCCAGCCAGCAGCCGGTGCCTTACCGCAATTACGTGGCCCAGGCCCGCCTGGCCATCAGCGAAGCCGAACACGAAGCCTTCTTCCGTGCCGAGCTTGGCGACATCGACGAACCGACGCTGCCATACGGCCTGACCGACCTGCAAGGCCAGGCCGACGGCTTCGAACTGGCCACCATGCAACTCGCCAGCAGCGACTACCAACGCCTGCGCCAACAGGCCCGGCAGCTGGGCGTGAGTGCCGCCAGCCTGCTGCACCTGGCCTGGGCGCGGCTGGTCTCGGCCACCAGCGGCAGGGATAGCGTGGTGTTCGGCACCGTGCTGCTCGGCCGCCTGCAGGGCGGAGCCGGCGCCGATCGCGGCCTGGGCATGTTCATCAATACCTTGCCGCTGCGCCTGGACCTGGATGGCCTTGGCGTGCGCGAGGGCGTACGCCTGGCCCATGAGCGCCTGAGCGCGCTGCTGATGCATGAGCACGCCTCGCTGGCGCTGGCCCAGCGTTGCAGTGGCGTGGCGGCGCCCACGCCCTTGTTCAGCGCCATGCTCAACTACCGGCACGGCGCCAGTGCCCGCCAGCAGCAGGCGCAACGCGAAGCCCTGGAAGGCATCCAGGCGCTGCCCAGCGGCGGGCATGGCAACTACCCGTTGAGCGTCAACGTCGACGACCTGGGCGACGGCCTGCGCATCACCGCCCAGGTCTCGCCGCAGGTGGGCGCGCAACGGGTCTGCGGGCAACTGCTGCAGGTGCTGGTTGGCCTGCTCGATGCGCTGGAGCAACAGCCGCAACTGGCGCTGCAGCAATTGCCGGTGCTGGCGCCCGAGGAGCGCCAGCAGCTGCTGGTCGCGGCCAACGCCAGCGAGCAGCCACACGATCTGCAGCAACCGCTGCACCGCCTGTTCGAGGCGCAGGCCCGGCGCACGCCTGATGCACCGGCACTGGTGGCTGAAGACGGTGAACTGAGTTACCGCCAGCTCAACGAACAGGCCAACCGCCTGGCCCATCACCTGATCGCCCTGGGTGTGCAACCCGATGACCGCGTAGCGGTGTGCGTCGAGCGTGGCGTGTCGCTGGTGGTCGGCCTGCTGGCCATTCTCAAGGCCGGTGGCGCCTATGTACCGCTCGACCCGAGCTACCCGGCCGAGCGCATTCGCCACATGCTGGACGACAGTGCGCCCAAGGCGCTGCTGGTGCATGCCGCGACCCGCGACCTGGCCCGGCACGCGGTGCAGGTCGACCTGGATCGCCCAGCCTGGGGTGAGCAGCCGCTCAGCAACCCACGCGTGGCGGGCCTGACGGCGCGGCACCTGGCCTACGTGATCTACACCTCCGGCTCCACCGGCGTGCCAAAGGGGGTGATGGTCGAGCACCGCAACGTGGTCAACCTGCTGCACTGGAGCCAGCGCCTGTGCGCCGGCGCCGGCAGCGTGCTGCACAAGACCCCGATCAGCTTCGATGCCTCGGTATGGGAGTTGTTCTGGCCCTTGTGCAGCGGCCTGCGTCTGGTGCTTGCGCGCCCGGACGGCCAGCGTGATGCGCAGTATCTTGTGCAATTGATCCAGCAGCAGCAGGTGAACGTGGTGCAGTTCGTACCGGCCTTGCTGCAGCAGTTCCTGGAACAGGCGCAGTGCAGCGCTTGCACCAGCCTGAGTGACATTGTCTGCGGCGGCGGCGAGCTGACCGCAGCGCTGGCCGCCATGGTGCGCGAGCGCCTTCCGGGCGTTCGCCTGCACAACGTCTACGGACCTACCGAAGCCACCGTCGACTGCAGCGCCTGGACGCTGGAAACCGATGCGGCGCTGCCAGGCGGCACGCTGCCGATCGGCCACCCGATCGACAACACCCGGCTTTATGTGCTCGACAGCCGCGATCAGCCGGTGCCGTGGGGTGTGGTCGGGCACCTGCACATCGGTGGCGCCGGCGTGACCCGTGGTTACCTGGGCCTGGCGCAACAGCAGGCCGAGCGCTTCATCGACAGCCCGTTCGTGGCGGGTGACCGGCTGTATCGCAGTGGCGACCTGGTGCGCCAGCGTGCCGATGGCAGCCTCAAGTTCCTCGGGCGCAACGACCAGCAAGTGAAGATCCGTGGCCTGCGCATCGAGCCGGGTGAAATCGAGGCCTGCCTGACCCGCATCGCCGGGGTCCGCGAAGCCGTGGTGCTGGCGTTCGATGCACGCCTGGTCGCCTATCACACCGGTGAGCCACACGCGGCGGATGCCCTGCGCCAGGCGCTGCTGACGCAACTGCCGGATTACATGGTGCCAGCGCAGTACATTCACCTCGACCAACTGCCGCTGACCCCCAACGGGAAGCTCGACCGCAAGGCGCTGCCAGCCCCTGACGCCGCGTTGCAGCAGCGTGCCTTCGAGGCGCCGCAAGGCAGCACCGAAACCCTGCTGGCAGCGATCTGGAGCGAGCTGTTGGGCGTGGAACGCGTAGGGCGGCACGACAACTTCTTCGAACTGGGCGGCCACTCGCTGCTGGCTGTGAGCCTGACTGCGCGCCTGCGCCTGCAGGGCCTGCAGGTGGATGTGCGTACCCTGTTCGGCCAGCCGACCATCGCTGCACTGGCGGCAACCTTGGGGCAGGATCAACAGATCGAGGTGCCTGAGAACCGTATCCCGGCGGGCTGCCGCCACATCACCCCGGCGCTGCTCAGCCTGATCGATCTCGACCAGGCCGGCATCGACCGGATCGTCGCCAGCGTGCCGGGCGGCGCTGCCAATGTGCAGGACATCTACCCGCTGGCGCCGTTGCAGGAGGGCATTCTCTATCACCACCTGAGTGCGGCCGAGCATGACCCGTATGTGCTTTACTCGCGCCTGCGCTTCGCCAACCTCGGACGCCTGCAGGCCTTTGCCAGCGCCCTCGACCAGGTCGTCGCCCGCCATGATGTGCTGCGCACCGCAGTGCTTTGGGAGGGGCTGCCGCAGCCGGTACAGGTGGTCCTGCGCGCAGTGCCTTCCATACTGGCGGGCGCTATGGATGGCAGCTTGCCGGCGATGCGCCTGGACCAGGCGCCGCTGATCCGGCTGTTCCATGCCCAGGGCGATGGCGCACTCGACGCGACTCTCCAGTTCCACCACATCGTGCTCGACCACACCGCTTTGGAAGTGGTCGGCGAAGAACTCCAAGGCTTCCTCCAAGGCGCTCCAGCCCCGGCCCACGCCCCGGTGCCTTACCGCAACTATGTGGCCCAAGCCCGCCTGGGCACCAGCCAGGCCGAACACGAGGCGTTCTTCCGCACGCAATTGGCCGACATCGACGCACCGACCCTGCCGTTCGGCCTCAGCGACGTGCAGGGCGACGGCCGTGACATGCAGGAAGTGAAGCTGACGCTGTCGAGCACGCTTGCCACTCGCCTGCGCCATCAGGCCCGTGTGCTGGGCATCAGCGTCGCCAGCCTGTTCCACCTGGCCTGGGCACGCCTGCTGGGCGCCGCCAGCGGTCAGGACACGGTGGTGTTCGGCACCGTGCTGCTGGGTCGCCTGCAGGGCGGCGAAGGCGCCGAGCGGGCGCTGGGCATGTTCATCAACACCTTGCCGCTGCGCATCGACCTGGGCGGCGTCAGCCTGCGTGAGGCGGCGCAGGCCACCCACCAGCGCCTCAGCGCATTGCTGGCCCACGAGCACGCCTCGCTGGCACTGGCCCAGCGCTGCAGTGGCGTGGCCGCGCCGTTGCCACTGTTCAGCGCCATGCTCAACTACCGCCACGGTGCCCAGGCCAATGCAGAGCAGCGCAAGGCCTGGCAAGGCATCGAAGTGCTCGACGGGCAGGAGCGCACCAACTACCCGCTGAGCCTCAATGTGGACGACATGGGCGAAGGCTTCCGCCTGGTCGCCACGACACCTGGCGAGGTCGGTGCGGCGCGTATCTGCGGGCAGATGAACCAGGTGCTGGAGGCGATGGCCGAGGCA
>NZ_JBKGGW010000018.1:0-108144 GCF_052041945.1 Pseudomonas sp. SMN11
AAACCGAGGCGCGAATTCTACGCCTTCCTCATTTCGTGTCAAGCGTTTATTTTGAAGTTTTTTTCGAGAAACTCGTTTAGCCTCAAACACTTGACTCGCTGCGATCACTCGCTAGCGGGAGGCGAATAATACAGCGTTTAAAACCGCTGTCAACCTTCATCTCAACCGCTATCGATCTTTCGACCGAAGCGCCTCCAACCTCACCTTAACTACCTAACTCATTGAATATCAAGGAGTTTGTCGTTCCGATGTCGCTGGAAGTGGGGCGCATTATAAGGGGATTCGAAAGCGCGTCAACCCTTAATTTCATGAAATTGAAACATTCGATGAAAAAGCCTATTAAAGGAGCCTTGCACCTCGCACCACCAATTGCGCACTATATTGCACACCCCGCACATCTTCCAAGGATAGCCGCGCAGAAATGAACACCCAGCCCCGCAGCCTGGCCGCCACTCTCTTCCCGATCGGCCTGCTGCTCATCGCCATGGCCTCGATCCAGTCCGGCGCTTCATTGGCAAAAAGCATGTTCCCCATCATTGGCGCTCAAGGCACCACCACCCTGCGCCTGATCTTCGCCAGCATCATCATGCTGCTGATCCTGCGACCATGGCGCGTGCGCATGACCGCCAACACCCTGCGTAACGTCGTCATCTACGGCATGTCCCTGGGCGGCATGAACTTCCTCTTCTATATGTCCCTGCAGACCACACCGCTGGGCATCGCCGTCGCCCTGGAGTTCACCGGTCCGCTGGCCGTGGCACTGTTCGCCTCGCGCCGTGCGCTGGACTTCGTGTGGATTGCCCTGGCGGTTGCCGGCCTGTTGTTGTTGCTACCGGTCGGGGACGGCGGCCAGCCGCTCGATATGGTGGGTGCAGCCTATGCGCTTGGCGCAGGTGTGTGCTGGGCTCTTTACATTCTGTTCGGCCAGCGCGCTGGCGCCGAGCACGGCATCCAGAGCGCGGCCCTCGGCGTGGTGGTCGCGGCCTTGTTTGTCGCACCCATCGGCATCGTGCATGCCGGCAGTGCATTACTCACCCCTGCCGTCATCCCGCTGGCACTGGGTGTCGCCGTGCTTTCGACCGCCCTGCCCTATAGCCTGGAAATGGTCGCCTTGACCCGCATGCCAGCCCGTACCTTCGGTACGCTGATGAGCATCGAACCGGCGATTGGCGCACTTTCAGGCCTGCTGTTCCTCGGCGAAGTACTGAGCACCACCCAGTGGCTGGCCATTCTTGCCATCATCGCTGCCTCGGTCGGCGCTACACTGTCCATGCGTCGCGAGGCAAACCCTGCACTCGCCGCAGACTGATTTGAGAAATATTTTCATTTGAGACGAGATTAATCATTGTCCCGACTCGCCTCGCTGATTAAGCTGTCACAAAATCATAATCTTTACGCTATCTACTTGTGCGGACACGGAAGCCGAGGAAGATTCAGGAAGAACCGAAGCGATAACGACTGGGCCAGACAACTGATCAGCCCTGCAATTAAGGACAGGAATGAAACGTATTTTGCTCATCCTGGCCGTCTTGGCCATTGCCGGATGCGCCGCAACGGCCAAGACTGAGGTCAAAAGGGGAAAAAAAGGCCTGCATATCAATTGCTCCGGCCTCTCTTCGTCGTGGGACAAGTGCTACAGCAAAGCGGCCACGTCCTGCAGCTCTCGCGGATACAAGGTGATCGCCCGCTCCGGAGACACCGACGAAGAGCCCGGTGATTACCTGTTCGGCATCAACCCTGCTGGCTACACCAGCCGCAGCATGATCGTCATCTGCAAGTAAGAAAGGGCAGCTCGCGAGCTGCCCTTCTTTCATTAACCGATCCTATGTGATCACAACGGCACTGTACGCGCCTCGAGCCAGGCCAGTGCAGCGCCTCGCAGCAACGGCGAGAGACGTTCGCGCACCGTTGCGTGATAGCGGTTGAGCCATTCCCGTTCATCCTCGGTCAGTCGTTCCGCCAGCAAGCAGCGCGTGTCGATAGGGCACAGGGTCAGAGTCTCAAAGCACAGGAACTCACCGAACGCACTCTTGCCTGCCTCGCGGTTCGCTACCAGATTCTCGATACGCACACCCCAGGCGCCGGCCCGGTAGGTACCTGGCTCGATCGAACTGATCATGCCCACCTGCATGGCCGTTTGTGGCGCGGTTGCCGCCTGGTAGGCAATCACCTGGGGGCCTTCGTGCACATTCATGAAGTAGCCAACGCCATGCCCGGTACCATGACCGTAGTCGACCTGGTCCGCCCAGATCGGCGCTCGTGCGATGGCATCGAGCAACGGTGACAGGATGCCGCGCGGGAAGCTGGCACGCGACAAGGCGATCATGCCCTTGAGTACTCGCGTGCAGTCCTGCTTCTGCTCCACGCTCGGCGTGCCCACCGGAACCATCCGCGTGATGTCGGTGGTACCGCCCAGGTACTGCCCTCCGGAATCGATCAACAGCAGGCCATCACCTTCGATGACTGCATGGGACGCTTCGGTAGCACGGTAATGCGGCATCGCACCATTGCCATTGAATGCCGCAATGGTCGAAAAACTCAGCGAGACGAAGCCCGGTCGACGGGCACGCGCAGCACTCAACTGCTCATCCACGGTCAATTCGGTGATGGTCTCGTGACCCTGATGCGCCTCGAACCAGGCGAAGAATTCGCACAAGGCCGCGCCATCCTGCTCCATGGCCTTGCGGATGTGCACCAGCTCCTCTTCACCCTTGCGTGATTTACTCAGCGTGGTAGGGTTCAGCCCTTCGACCAGTTGGACCTGAGCATCCAGGTACTTGAGCAAACCACAGGTCACGCGAGCCGGGTCGACCAGCAAGCGGCTATCCGGAGCCAGCTCCGCCAACGCCTGCTGAACGGCGCTGTAATCGCGCACTTCGATGCCGTCAACCTCAAGTACATGGCGCAAGTGCTCATCGAGTTTACCGGCACCGACGAACAGGATCGCCCGGTCCATGCCGATCAGAGCAAAGGCAACGAAAACCGGGTTGTAGGACACATCACTGCCACGCAGGTTGAACAGCCAGGCGATGTCGTCCAGGGTCGCGATGAAGTGCCAATCAGCCCCCTTGTCCTGCAGCGTGGCCCGCAGCTGGCCGAGCTTCTCGGCCCGGCTGACCGTGGCGTGGGGCGGCAGGTGCTGATAGATCGGGTTGACTGGCAGCGCCGGGCGACCCTCCCATACCTCGGCGAGCAGGTCCCGATCGGTCACCAGACGCGCCTCACGGGCCTTGAGCCGCTCTTCGAGCTGGCGCACCGAAGCCAGTGCCATGACCGCGCCATCCACGGCCACGGCGCCTTTGGGCGGAATATTGTCACCCAGCCACTCCAGCGCTCCCGGCTTGCCTGGCAACAGCTTCATCAAGACGATGCCGGTCCCAGCAAGCTCTTTCTCGGCTTGCTCCCAGTAACGGCTGTCGACCCACACACCGGCAAAGTCTGCGGTCACTACCAGGGTACCCACCGAACCATCAAAGCCCGACAGCCACCGACGCCCCTGCCAGTAGCCCGGCAGATACTCGGAAAGATGCGGGTCGGCCGAAGGCACCAGCAGGGCATCGAGCCTTTCCCTGGCCATGACCTCGCGCACGCGCGCCAGGCGCTCCGGCACACTTTGCTGAATCGTGGTCTGAACGTTCATGCGCACTCCTGCGGACACATCGTGGTTATTCCAGGATGAGGATAATGGAACAGCTGCCACGGTGCCGCAATCATGGCGACCGACTCACGGCATGCTATGCCCATCCCGCCACCTGCAAACAAGACGCTTCCTACAACCGGGCCGGGACCATCAGTCACTTCCAGCTGAACTTACCGCTGGCACGAGCTTCACAACTTGTACATTCATTGCACACAGGCAGATGCCCATGCCCAGTGCCAACGACCAGAAGACCGCCGTGGTATTGCTCGACACCCGCGAGCACACCCCGGAACATGAACATGCCGTGCACTTGAAGCTGGCTGACCGACTGGCCCGGTTGCTCGGCTGCCATGCCGTACTGACCGATCTGCCAGCCAAGGAAGACCCACACTTCTATTACTTACCTACCGAAACCCTGGTCGGCCCTGAGCGTTATGCCGCCATGGGCATTCACAGCGAGCAGGACTTGTTCGGTGGACTGGTCAGCCACCCTTACATGGCCACCAAGGCCATTTCCCACCCGCTGCCGGCCGATGCCGAATTCCCGCCGGGCTGGACCGATGCCTTCGCCCGCCAGGCCAGTGATGCCCTCCTCTGCGGCTACACCGTGTTCAGCAAGGCCGATGCCCGGCGCGCTGCCCAATTGCTGCTGCTTGATGGCCCCTTGCGGGTGAAGCCCGTGCTGGCCTGCGCCGGCCGCGGTCAGCAAGTCATCAGCCAAGCAGATGAACTGGAGCCGCTGCTGGCCAACATCGATGAACGGGACCTGGCCCTGTGGGGCCTGGTGCTGGAAGAAGATCTGAGCAACGTAGAGACCTTCAGCGTTGGCCAAGTCCGCGTCGCCGGCCTGACCTGCAGCTATCACGGCACCCAGCAGTTGACGCGAGACCACCAGGGTAGCGAAGTCTACGGCGGCTCCGAGCTCGTTGTGGTCCGCGGCGATTACCAGGCCCTGCTGCAGCTGCCCCTGGAAGATCACGTGCGCCTTGCAGTCAACCAGGCCATAGCCTACGAACAAGCCGCCGAGCAGCACTTCCCAGGCTTCGTCGCATCTCGGCGCAACTACGACATCGCCCGCGGCACCACGGCCGAAGGGCACTTGCGTAGCGGCGTGCTCGAACAATCCTGGCGTCTGGGGGGAGCCAGCAGCGCAGAGCTGCTGGCACTGCAGGCCTTCGCCGACGACCCGGCACTGCAGCAGGTATGCGCCTCTACCCATGAAGTATTCGGCACCCCCGACCTGCCCGCTGACGCCACCCTCTTCTATCAAGGAAACGACAGTGAACTCGGACAACTCAGCAAATATGCGCGGATTCGCCAGCATGAGCATTCAGAGTGAAACCGTGGAACTGCAGGTCGAAGATGACAGCATCGTCGGCACCCTGGTCAGCCCCGGCAGCAAGATGCCCGGCATCCTCTTCGTCCACGGCTGGGGCGGCAGCCAGCAGCGCGACCTGGCGCGCGCCCGGCACATCACCGGGCTGGGCTGCGTGTGCATGACCTTCGACCTGCGCGGCCACGAAAAAACCGAAAGCCAGCGCCTGACCGTCACCCGCGAACAGAACCTCAACGATCTGCTGGCCGCCTACGACCGACTTGTCAGCCACCCGGCGGTGGACAGCAGCGCTATCGCCATCATCGGCAGCAGCTACGGGGGCTACCTGGCTACCCTGCTGACCTTGCAGCGGCCGGTGAAGTGGCTGGCCTTGCGCGTGCCTGCGATGTATTGGGACGACGAATGGAACATGCCAAAGCAAGCCCTTGATCGCCAGCGCCTGAACGACTACCGGTTGCGCATGCTCGGCCCCTCCGACAATCGTGCACTGGCCGCCTGTGCCGAATTTGCAGGTGATGTGTTGCTGGTCGAATCGGAGCAGGATGACTATGTGCCACACGCCACACTGATGAGTTATCGCTCGGCATTCGTCAGCGCTCATTCGCTGACCCATCGCATCGTCGATGGTGCCGATCACGCGCTATCCAGCGAGGAAAGCCAGAAGGCCTACAGTTCGATCCTGGCCGCCTGGATCAGTGAGATGGTGGTCGGTGCACGCCTGGACCGCTACCCGCACTACGCCCCCTGGTATGCCTGAGCATCGCCGACTTGGCAGTGCAGCCCGCCATCAGCCCCGCGCACCAGGCTGCGCAATGTCTGGTACGCGGCAAAGTTGACGCCACGCGCCTGATGGCGGCTGAGCAGGTCGAAGAATGGCTCTTCGGCAAAACAGTCCGCAGCCTCCACCCAAGCCAGGCGTGACTGCCATTGCAGGTACTGCAAGACCCGTCTGCCATCGTCGCTGGCCTGGATGCTGACACCCTGCAAGCCTTGGCAACGCACAGCCAACTCTTCACTGCGCGTGACCAAGGCCTCTGCCAGCGCCGCCTGGCGCGAAGCGGGTACTTCATATTCGATCATCTGGGTGAACCACAGGGAATGCGGGCTGGCCGTCATGGCGAGTCTCCTTGCTGCGAACGCTTGCTTCGGAATGGACTGCAGGGTAAAACCTCCAGTTAACTCAAGGTCAAGCGTTTTTTCCCATGCCCAACACAACACCTATCGCGACGGAAAAGCTGCTGAGTGTTGGCCAGCTGGCTGCTCGCAGCGGCGTGGCAGTGACCGCGCTGCATTTCTATGAAACCAAGGGCCTGATCCAGAGCACCCGGAATGCGGGTAATCAGAGGCGCTATCCGAGGGCAATGCTGCGCCGGGTCGCGGTAATCAAGATGGCCCAACGCCTGGGCATTCCGCTGGCCGAGATTGCCTCTGCCTTGGCCGCATTGCCCAACGACCACACCCCGACCGCCGAAGACTGGCAGCGGCTCTCGGCGCGCTGGCGCGAGGACCTGAACCACAGAATCGACGAAATGGTCAGATTGCGCGACCAGCTCGATGGCTGCATTGGCTGCGGTTGCATGTCGCTGAAAGAATGCCCGCTGCGTAACCGCCAGGATCACCTGGCTGATGAGGGGCCAGGGCCACACCTACCCTGAGCAGGGCAAGGCGAAGCGCTGTCGGTACTCGCTGGGTGTCAGGCCGGTGATGCGTTGAAACACCTTGCGAAACGCTCCCGGGTCCTGATACCCCACTCCCCAGGCAATCTGCTCGACCGTGCGCCGGGTGAACTCCAGCATCCGACAGGCACGCCCCACCCTTACCTGCTGGCAGTACTCAGTAGGTTTGAGGCCCGTGGCCGCACGGAAGCGCCTGAGGAAAGTGCGCGCCTCCAGCCCGGCGCAGGCTGCCATGCCGGCGAGGTCGGCATCTTGCGCACCTGCTGCCTGCAACCAGTGCTGAACCCTCAGCACCGCCTCGTCACCGTGATCCAGGCGCGGATTGAACAACGCCCCCGGCAAAGGCTTGGTCACCGGCTCGACGGACATGTAGCGCGCCGTCTCCCAGGCCACCGAGGCGCCAAGATAGCGCTCCAGCAGGCGCAGGCCCAGTTCGGTCCAGGCCATCAACCCGGCGGATGTCATGATGTCGCCGTCATCCAGCAGCGGCTGGTTGGCCTCCACATGGACCTTGGGGTAACGCTCGGCAAGGGTCTGCGCGTAATTCCAGTGGGTACTGGCTGCCCGGCCATCGAGCAGGCCACTGGCGGCGATGAAGAACACGCCGATGCACACCGACGCCAGCACCGTGCCCTGGCCATGCCGCTGACATAAGGGCTGCCTGTGCCGCTCTAGCAAGTCTGGCGGCGGGGCCGACTCCAGGCTCGGTGGAATGATCAATACATGCAACGGCTGGCTCGGCGGGCCAAGGCTATCCTCAATGAACTGCAACTGACCCGCTTCATCGACCTGCCAGTGGCTGACCCGGATCTGCGGTAGCCCCGCAGCGCCCAGCTCGGCAGCCACACGATTGGCCACGCTGAACAGGTCGCTCAGACCATGCAACGCAGCGCGTTGCGCGCCCGAGTAGTGCAGCAGGCCGATTTGCAGGCTGCCAGGGCTGTCAGTTTTTGCCGTCATTGTGTCGATCGCGCCAATCCTCAAGTCGATGCCCACAGCCTATAACTATCGTCATCCAACGACTACTGCCACAGGAGGCAGCATGAGCAAGCAGGCCCTGATCATCATCGACATCCAGAACGACTACTTCCCCGGCGGCAAATGGACCCTCGACGGTGCCGACAAGGCGGCTGACAACGCCGCACGCCTGCTCGCTGCGGCACGTGAGAAAGGCGACCTGGTGGTTCACGTGCGGCATGAGTTCGACAGCGCCGATGCACCATTCTTCGCCCCGGGCACCCAAGGCTCGGCCATTCATTCGAAGGTTGCGCCAACGGCGGGCGAACCCGTGGTACTCAAGCACAAGGTCAACGCGTTTCTTGGCACCGACCTGAAGCAGACGCTCGACCAGCATCAGGTCAAGGCCGTGACCATCGTCGGTAGCATGAGCCACATGTGCATCGACGCCGCCTCCCGCGCGGCCGCCGACTTCGGCTTCGACGTCACGGTGGCACACGATGCCTGCGCCACCCTGCCACTGGAGTTCGATGGCAAGCAGGTACCGGCCGCCCATGTGCACGACTCGGCCATGGCCGCGCTGGCATTTGCCTATGCCAAGGTGGTGAAAACTGACGAACTGCTCAAGGGCTGACCCGCAGCCGATCAGATCACCACATTACGCACGAAGCGCACGGGCACTGCTCCATCATTGCGGTAGGCATAGCGGCAGTTGCTGGGGAACACATGGAACTGCCCGACCTGCAGGCAGTGCTCGGCGCCTTCGATGATCAGCGTCAATTGGCCTTCGGCCACGTAGATCTGCTCACTCCAGCCCTCGGCATCGGCTTCGCTGGTGTAGCACTCGCCAGACGCGAGGGTCCACTCCCAGATTTCCACTTCGCGCCGGGCCGTGCTGCTGGCCAACAGCACGGCCTTGCTTTGCGGGTGCTCGCCGGTCCAGGCAAGCTCGTCGATACGGCTGGGGTCGCGCTGGTCCGGAGCCTGGATAAGGTTACTGAACGCCACCCCGAGGGCTTCGGCAATCAGGTCGAGGGTGGTCAGGCTGACATTCTTCTCGCCCGCCTCGATCGCCACCAACATTCGCCGGCTGACCCCGGAGCGTTCGGCCAGAGCGCTCTGGCTCATCCCGGCTGCGTTGCGCAGGCTGCGGACATTGAGGCTGACATGCTGCAGCACCGATGCACGGTGCGCGGAATCTTTGTGCACTATATTGCTCACTTCTACGGATTGCGCAGTATACTGCCCACTTTGCGGCGATTGTGCGCCGCCCCCTCCGAGTGCGCAAGACCATGAGCCAACCGACCAGCAGCCCACAGACCGCGGTATCTTTTCGCCTGAGCAAGGCAGAAATGGTGCTGGTGCTCATCACCATGCTGTGGGGCGGCACCTTCCTGCTGGTGCACAACGTCATGACCGTGAGCGGCCCGATGTTCTTCGTCGGCCTGCGCTTCGCTGCAGCGGCGCTGTTCGTCGGCCTGGCCTCGGCGCGCGCGTTGTCCGGGCTGACCTTCATCGAACTGAAGGCCGGCGTGCTGATCGGCGTGTCCATCATGCTGGGCTACGGCCTGCAGACCATGGGCCTGCAAACCATCAGCAGCAGCCAGTCGGCATTCATCACCGCGCTCTATGTCCCGTTCGTGCCACTGCTGCAATGGCTGGTGCTTGGTCGCCGCCCAGGGCTGATGCCGAGCATCGGCATCTGCCTGGCGTTTGTCGGCCTGATGCTGCTGGCCGGCCCCGAAGGCGGCGCGCTGCATTTCAGCGAAGGTGAAGTGGTGACCTTGGTGAGCGCAGTGGCCATCGCCGCCGAAATCATCCTGATCAGCCGCTTCGCCGGCCAGGTCGATGTGCGCCGGGTCACCGTGGTGCAGTTGGCGACTGCTTCGCTGCTGGCGTTCCTGATGATCGTGCCGACTCAGGAGCGACTCCCCGACTTTTCCTGGTTGCTGTTGCTCAGCGCACTGGGGCTGGGCGCCATGAGCGCGGTGATCCAGGTGGCGATGAACTGGGCACAGAAGTCGGTTTCGCCCACCCGTGCCACGCTGATCTACGCGGGCGAGCCGGTATGGGCCGGCATCGTCGGGCGCATTGCCGGCGAGCGCCTGCCGGGCATCGCGCTGATCGGCGGGCTGCTGATCGTCATCGCCGTGGTAGTCAGCGAGCTGAAGATACGCCGCAACCGTGAAACCAGCGACACCCTCGAAGCGCCAGCCCCCCGCGAAACTGAAGCCGGGCTGTAAAGTGCCCGGCAGCGTCTATGCTTTGTAAAAAACTGTTATAAAAAAACAGCTTGTCACAGCGCTTTTGTACGATTCTGCGACAGCTTGCGTGTTGGTGATCAACGGCCCGGCACGTATGATCCTTGCAAACCTTTCCAGAATAGAACGCTATGTCATTGATAGTGCTACTGCTTCTGCCGTTCGTGGGCAGTTGCCTGGCAGCTGCGCTGCCGCACAACGCACGTAACGCCGAGTCCATCCTTGCCGGGCTCGTGGCCTTGGTCGGCACCGTCCAGGTAGCACTGCTGTACCCTCAGATTGCCGATGGCGGCGTGATCCGCGAAGAACTGCTGTGGCTGCCCAGCCTGGGCATGAACCTGGTCCTGCGCATGGACGGTTTCGCCTGGCTGTTCTCATTGCTGGTATTGGGCATCGGTACCCTGGTGTCGCTGTATGCCCGCTACTACATGTCGCCGCAAGACCCGGTGCCGCGCTTCTTTGCCTTCTTCCTGGCATTCATGGGCGCCATGCTCGGCCTGGTGATCTCCGGCAACCTGATTCAGTTGGTGTTCTTCTGGGAACTGACCAGCCTGTTCTCGTTCCTGCTGATCGGTTACTGGCATCACCGCGCCGACGCCCGCCGCGGCGCCTACATGGCCTTGATGGTCACGGGGGCCGGCGGCCTATGCCTGCTGGTCGGAGCCCTGCTGCTCGGCCATGTGGTCGGCAGCTACGACCTGGACAAGGTCCTGGCTGCCGGCGAAACCATCCGCCAGCACGCACTGTACCCGGTGCTGCTGCCGCTTATCCTGATCGGCGCATTGAGCAAGAGTGCGCAATTCCCCTTCCAGTTCTGGCTGCCCCATGCCATGGCAGCACCCACTCCAGTTTCCGCTTATCTGCACTCAGCAACCATGGTCAAGGCCGGAGTGTTCCTGCTGGCGCGTCTGTGGCCTGTGCTGTCAGGCAGTGAAGAATGGTTCTGGATCGTTGGCGGCGCGGGTGCCATCACCCTGTTGCTGGGCGCCTTTGCCGCGATGTTCCAGAACGACCTCAAGGGGTTGCTGGCCTATTCGACCATCAGCCACCTGGGCCTGATCACCCTGCTGCTGGGCCTCAACAGCCCGCTGGCCGCGGTCGCCGCTGTGTTCCACATCCTCAACCACGCAACCTTCAAGGCCTCGCTGTTCATGGCCGCCGGCATCATCGACCATGAAAGCGGCACCCGTGACATCCGCCGCCTGAGCGGCCTGATCCGCCTGGTGCCCTACACCGCGACCCTGGCCATGGTGGCCAGCGCCTCGATGGCCGGCGTGCCGTTGATGAACGGCTTCCTCTCCAAGGAAATGTTCTTTGCCGAAACCGTGTTTATCAACTCCACCGCCTGGGTCGAAGCGACCCTGCCGGTGATCGCCACCCTTGCCGGTACCTTCAGCGTCGCCTATGCCCTGCGCTTCACCGTCGACGTGTTCTTCGGGCCGACTGCAAAGGACCTGCCTCACACGCCGCACGAGCCACCTCGCTGGATGCGCGCCCCGGTCGAGCTGCTGGTGCTCACCTGCCTGGTGGTCGGCATCTTCCCGGCCCAGTCGGTTGGCCCGCTGCTGGCCGCCGCCGCATTGCCGGTGGTAGGTGGCACGCTGCCGGAATACAGCCTGGCCATCTGGCACGGCTGGAACGCTCCGCTGATCATGAGCCTGGTGGCCATGAGCGGCGGTATCGTCCTTTACCTGCTGCTGCGCAACCAGCTGCGCCTTGGGCGCTTCCCGTATCCGCCGCTGATCGAGCGTTTCAATGGCAAGCGCCTGTTCGAACACGGTCAGGTCCGGCTGATGCTGCTGGCGCGACGCATGGAGCGGTTGATGACCAGTCGCCGCCTGCAGTCGCAACTGTTCATGCTGGTGCTGGCGGCCTTCCTCGCCGGCCTCACGCCGATGCTTTACAGCGGCCTGAGCTGGGGCGACCGGCCGAAGATCCCGGGTTCCGGCGTGTTCGTCGCGTTGTGGCTGATCGCCATCGCCTGTGCCATCGGCGCCGCCTACCAGGCCAAGTACCACCGTCTGGCGGCGTTGATCATGGTCGGCGTCTGCGGCCTGATGACCTGTATCACCTTCGTCTGGTTCTCTGCCCCGGACCTGGCCCTTACCCAGCTGGTGGTCGAGGTGGTCACCACGGTACTTATCCTGCTCGGCCTGCGCTGGCTGCCACGGCGTATCGAAGGCGTCTCGCCGCTGCCCGGCAGCCGCGCCCGCGCCCGGCGCCTGCGCGACCTGCTGCTGGCGGTACTGGTCGGCGGCGGCATGGCGGCGCTATCGTACGCCATGCTGACCCGGCCAACGCCCAACGACATCTCGTCGTTCTACCTCAGCCGTGCACTGCCGCAAGGCGGCGGCACCAACGTGGTCAACGTGATGCTGGTGGACTTCCGCGGTTTCGATACCCTCGGCGAGATCACCGTGCTGGTGGCCGTGGCGCTCACCGTGTTCGCCCTGCTGCGGCGCTTCCGCCCGCCGAAGGAGAGCATGCAGTTGCCGGCCCAGCAGCGCCAGCTGGCCCCCGATGTGGTCACCGACCTGATCAACCCGCGGCATGCCACCGACACCGCTCTTGGCTTCATGATGGTCCCAGCCGTACTGGTGCGCCTGCTGTTGCCGATCGCCCTGCTGGTGTCGATGTACCTGTTCATGCGCGGGCATAACCAGCCGGGCGGCGGTTTCGTTGCCGGCCTGGTGATGTCGGTGGCGTTCATTCTCCAGTACATGGTGGCCGGCACCCAGTGGGTCGAGGCACAAATGAGCCTGCGACCGCTGCGCTGGATGGGCACCGGGCTGCTCTGCGCGACCTTGACCGGGGTCGGTGCCATGCTGCTCGGCTACCCGTTTCTCACCACCCATACCGCCCATCTGCATCTGCCACTGCTCGGCGACGTGCACGTGGCCAGCGCGCTGTTCTTCGACATCGGCGTGTACACCGTGGTGGTCGGCTCTACCCTGCTGATCCTCACCGCTTTGGCGCACCAGTCGGTGCGCGCCTACCGCCCGGGCAATTCGTCGAAGTCCAGCCAAGCAGGAGCCGCCTGATGGAAGAAGTCATAGCAGTCGCCATCGGTGTACTGGCCGCCTCGGGAGTGTGGTTGATCCTGCGCCCGCGCACCTACCAGGTGATCATGGGCCTGTGCCTGCTGTCGTATGGGGTCAACCTGTTCATCTTCAGCATGGGCAGCCTGTTCATCGGCAAGGAGCCGATCATCAAGGACGGCGTGACCCAGGACCTGCTGCACTACACCGACCCGCTGCCGCAGGCGCTGGTGCTCACCGCCATTGTCATCAGCTTTGCCATGACCGCGCTGTTCCTGGTGGTGCTGCTGGCATCGCGCGGCCTGACCGGCACCGACCATGTGGACGGCCGGGAGCGTGACGAATGAGTGGCATGAGTCAACTGATCGTCGCCCCCATCCTGCTGCCGCTGCTGACGGCGGCGGTGATGCTGTTGCTGGGCGAGAAGCATCGCCAGATCAAGGCACGCCTGAACCTGCTGTCCACCTTCACCGGGCTGGCCATCGCGGTCTGCCTGCTGCTGTGGGTGCGAACCCAGGGGCAGGCGGAATCGATCGGCGTCTACTTGCCCGGCAACTGGCCCGCGCCCTTTGGCATCGTGCTGGTGGTGGATCACCTTTCAGCCCTGCTGCTAACCCTGACCGGCGTGATCGGCATCAGCGCCCTGCTGTTCGCCCGAGCCCGCTGGGATGGTGCCGGCGCCAGCTTCCATGCGTTGTTCCAGATACAGCTGATGGGCCTGTATGGCGCCTTCCTCACCGCTGACCTTTTCAACCTGTTCGTGTTCTTCGAGGTATTGCTGGCCGCCTCCTACGGCTTGCTGCTGCATGGCTCGGGCCGTGCACGGGTGCGTGCCGGGCTGCATTACATCGCCATCAACCTGTTCGCCTCATCGCTGTTCCTGATTGGTGCGGCGATGCTGTATGGCGTGACCGGCACCCTCAACATGGCCGACCTGGCCCTGAAGGTGCCGCTGGTACCAGAAGCCGATCGAGGCCTGCTACATGCGGGCGCGGCGATCCTGGCCATCGCGTTCCTGGCCAAGGCCGGCATCTGGCCGCTGAACTTCTGGCTGATCCCCGCCTACGCCTCGGCCAGTGCCCCCGTTGCCGCGCTGTTCGCCATCATGACCAAGGTCGGCCTGTATGCCGTACTGCGCCTGTGGACCTTGCTGTTCTCCGGGCAGGCCGGTGCTTCGGCGCATTTCGGCGGACAATGGCTGGTCTACGGCGGCCTGGTCACCCTGGCCGTGGCGGCAGTGTCGATACTGGCCGCACAGCGCCTGGAGCGCATGGCCGCGCTGAGCATCCTGGTTTCTGCCGGCACCCTGCTTGGCGCGGTCGGTTTCGCCCAACCGGCGCTCACTGGCGCAGCGCTGTTCTACCTGGTCAACTCGACCCTGGCGCTGTGCGCGCTGTTCCTGCTCGCCGAACTGATCGAGCGTTCGCGCTCGGCCAACGAAGCGCCGCTGGATGAAGAAGAAGACGCCATGCCTTCACCGCTCGAGTCGCTGCACCCACCCAAGGGCATCAACCTCGACGACGAGCAGAAGGTGGTCATCGGCCAGGTCATTCCCTGGACCATGGCGTTCCTCGGCCTGAGCTTCATCGCCTGCGCCCTGCTGATCATCGGCATGCCACCGCTTTCCGGGTTCGTCAGCAAGCTCAACCTGATCAGCGCGCTGTTCAATCCGCAGGGGCTGGGCATGCCAGCCGAACAACCCCTGTCAGCTGCGGGCTGGGTGCTGGCGGCCCTGCTCATCCTGTCGGGCATGGCTTCGCTGATAGCCTTCGGCCGGGTCGGCATCCAGCGCTTCTGGAAGCCCGAGGAACGCCCTTCACCTGTGCTGCGCCGCTACGAGTGCCTGCCGATCGTGATCCTGCTCGGCCTGTGCATCATCCTCAGTTTCAGAGCTGAACCGCTGCTGCGCTACACCCAGGACACCGCAGCCAGCCTGCAGGCACCGAACGCGTACATCGAAGCCGTGATGGCCGCCCGCCCCATCCCCGGCCCGACCACACTCGACGTGCAGGTGCAGCCATGAGCCGACTGTTCCCCGCACCGCTGCTGTCCGCTGCACTGTTCGTGCTCTGGCTGCTGTTGAACCTGTCGGTCAGCCCCGGCAACCTGTTGCTGGGCGCAGCCCTTGGCGTGTTGGCCCCGCTGCTGATGGCACCGTTGCGCCCGCAATACGCGCATGTGCGTAAGCCCTGGGTGGTGGCAAAGCTGATTGGCAGGGTGGGCATCGATGTCATCCATTCCAATCTGTCGGTAGCCATTGGCGTGCTGCGCGCCGGGCAACGCCCGCCACGTTCAGCCTTCGTGCACATCCCGCTGAACCTGCGCGACGCCCACGGCCTCGCTGCACTGTCAATGATCACCACGGTGGTGCCCGGCACCGTATGGTCGGAGCTGGCCCTGGACCGCAGCGTACTGCTGCTGCATGTGTTCGATCTGGATGACGAAGCGGCCTTTATCGAGCACTTCAAGCTCACCTACGAACGCCCGTTGATGGAGATCTTCGAATGACAGGCCTGCTCGCCAATGCAGTCCTCGCCAGCCTGTTCATCTTCGCCCTGGCCATGGGCCTGGCATTGATCCGGCTGTTTCGCGGCCCCTCTGCCCAGGATCGGGTGCTGGCGCTGGACTACCTGTACATCCTGGGCATGCTGACGATGCTGGTACTGGGGATCCGCTATGCCAGTGACACCTACTTCGAGGGGGCGCTGCTGATTGCCCTGTTCGGCTTTGTCGGCTCGTTCGCCCTGGCCAAGTTCCTGTTGCGTGGTGAGGTGATCGAATGACTGAATCCCTTGAACTGCCGTTCTGGCTGGAGCTGGTCACTGCCACCCTGCTGTTGATCGGCAGCCTCTTCGCGCTGATCGGCGCCATTGGCCTGCTACGGCTGAAAGACTACTTCCAGCGCATGCACCCACCGGCATTGGCATCGACTATCGGCGCCTGGTGCGTGGCGCTGGCATCGATCATCTACTTTTCCTGGCTCAAGGATAGCCCGGTGCTGCACGCATGGCTGATTCCGATCCTGCTGTCGATCACGGTACCGGTCACCACCCTGCTGCTGGCCAGGGCGGCACTGTTCCGCAAGCGCATGGCGAAAGAAGACGTACCTGAAGAAGTGAGCAGCGGCCGCGATCGCGGCAATTGAAACGGCTGGCGTCAGCCTTGGGCAAGGCGCTGCAGTTCACGCCGCACCATGGCGGCATACGGAGGCGGGCTCAGCTGATAGAGCTGGGCGGCCACCCAGTTCAACCAGCTCGTGCCCATTGCCTCACGTTGCGCCAGTAGCCGCTGTGCCTCGGCCCTGGCTTGCGCCTGGTGCTGCCGATGAAACGCGGCACGCGTGCCAGGCGTTTCGTCACCCTCACTCATTCACTGGCCTTGAAGGTGGTCAACTCACCCTTGCGCCACTTGGCGACCTTGCCGGTCACCGCCTTGAGCAACTTGCCCAGGCCCTCCTGAACCTGCTGCTGCGCAGCGAACACCAGCATCACACCCTGCCCTTCGCGGAACACGATGCCTTCGCCTTCCGGCACCGAAACAAATGCGTAGTCGCCCACACCATAGACATTCAGCTTGATTTCGCGAAAGCGCATTTCCAGTTTGCCGCCTTCGCGGCTGGGCAAGACGGCGGCGCGGAAATGATCGCCGACCTTAAGTTCCAGACGCTGTTTGTCATCGACCACCAAGGCGCTTTCGGTGTCGATCTCGGCCATGTACAGGCCTTCGGGGCTCTGCTCGGTGACATAGATGAAACGACCCTGAAACAGCTTGGCCAACTTGCCGCGCAAATCGCCCAGGGCAAACAAGGCGTGGGTATCCAGTGTACTGACTGCCAATGAAGTAATCCTCAAACCGGTGACATCCGCCCTCACTCGGATTCGGTGAGGTACGGCCATTTCAATTCGATAGGCGAAAAGAATAATAAAGTGATACACGAAAAATCTGTGCCCGCTGGCGATGCAGCACGCAGGAAACTTTACTCTGGCTTGCCAGATATAGCCTCAGCACAGGCTTTCGGCATATTCCCTGTCAGGGAAGCGTAATGTCTGACAACAAACCCGCCAGAAAAGATGCGATAGATAACTACAGGCCCCTCGGCAGAACGGGCTCAGGCATCCATCAGCGCATTACCGGGGAATGAATATGCACGAAAACACTGAAATCCGTCGAGAGGTAAAGAACATTTCTTACCTCACATGCGCCAGCAACAAGCCACGCTACGTCGTGATACCCGCAGGTATCGAGTTCTTCCACGTTACCGAAAGCGCGACGGGTAGAGTCAAGGGCTTTCGCCGCTTGCACCGCGACGCCTGCGCACTGGCCCGCAGCCTGGAAGCCTGAAACCATTCAGGCGGCATGGCCATCTTGCATGAGCTGCAACCAGGCCGCCTGACATTCCTTGGCCTCGCCACGGGTGGCGAACGCGGTACCACGGCGCTCGCCATTGACCAGGACCACCCAACAGACCCGTTTGCCCAGTGCCTGCAAGCTCGCTGGCACACCTGAACCGATCATTACCGCCACATCGACCCGGCTGTTCATCATTCCCTCCGGCACTTAGATAGCACCCTAACGATAAGGTCATGATACGCCCAGCGACTGCCGTGTAACAGCACATCCTGGTACAGCAGTGTTACGCCTTGAGCAACAAATCGCGCAAGCCCGTTTGCGCAAGAAACGCAAAAAGCCCCAAGGATCGCTCCATGGGGCTTGGCGCACTGCGTCCGGTCAGACCTGACGCTGGTGGCGGTCGAGCTGCTCGTGGCGTTCCTGGGCTTCGATGCAGTACTTGGTGGTCGGGCTGATCAGCAGACGCTTCAGGCCGATTGGCTCACCACTGTCGTCGCACCAGCCGAAGCTCTCGTCGGAGATACGGTCCAGGGCCATTTCCAGCTGCGGCAGCAAGCGCTGGTCGCGGTCGATGGCATTCACCAGCCAGCTGCGCTCTTCCTCGACCGACGCCACGTCAGCAGGGTCCGACGGGGTGTCCAGGCCTTCGATGGTAGTGCGGCTCAGCTCGATGCGTTCATGGGTTTCGACTTTCATCGCCTGCAGCAGCTCAGTGAAGAAGGCCAGCTGGTCAGCGTTCATGTAGTCATCGGCCGACATGGCCAGCAACTGTTCCTTGGTCATCGATTTCTCTATGAAAAAATGTGCATTTGGGCGATTCAGGTGCTGTCGACGCCTTGGCATCGGCAGCGGAATTCTTCAAGCGCCAACCGGCACTCTTTTACAGGGGGCGGCAGTCTAAGTCGCCACGTCGCCTTGAGCAACAGCAATCATGGGAGAAATTGCCCGAAAGCGGCTGGAATCCGCCCGCTGGCACCCTTGCCGACCCCGCAAAGAAAGCGCCACGGTATACCAATGTATACCGTGGCGCCGACCACCCCGCTTCATGCACCGGGGCAAAATACTGTGCGTGGTACTGCCGTAACAGTGCCTCGCTTCAACGATCCTTGAATTGTGCTTCGCGCTTGGCAATGAAAGCCGCCATGCCTTCTTTCTGATCTTCGGTGGCGAACGCGGCGTGGAACACCCGGCGCTCGAAGCGCACACCTTCGCTGAGGGTCACCTCGAACGCGCGGTTGACGCTTTCCTTGACCATCATGCTGACCGGGATCGACTTGCTGGCAATAGTGGTGGCGACCTTCAGCGCTTCTTCGAGCAGCTCTGCCTGAGGCACGATGCGCGCCACCAGGCCGGCACGTTCGGCTTCCTCGGCCCCCATCAGGCGGCCGGTCAGGCATAGCTCCATGGCCTTGGCCTTGCCCACTGCACGGGTCAGGCGCTGGGTGCCGCCCATGCCCGGCAGCACGCCGAGGTTGATTTCCGGCTGGCCGAACTTGGCATTGTCGGCAGCGAGGATGAAGTCGCACATCATCGCCAGCTCGCAGCCACCGCCCAGGGCGAAACCGGAGACTGCGGCGATGATCGGTTTGCGTCGGTTGGCGATGCGATCGGAATCGCTGAACAAGTCGTCCACGTAGATCTGCGGGTATTGCAGCTCGGCCATTTCCTTGATGTCGGCACCGGCGGCAAACGCCTTGGCAGATCCGGTGAGCACCACGCAACCGATGTTCGGGTCACGCTCGAGCTGGTCCAGGGCCTGGTTGATCTCGCCGACGATCTGCGCATTCAGCGCGTTGAGCGCCTGGGGGCGATTGAGGGTGATCAGGCCGACCTTGCCGTGGATGTCCAACAGGATGGTTTCGAATGCCATGCAGTCTGCTCCTTCAAAGATTGCGCGCAATGACCATGCGCTGAATGTCGCTGGTGCCTTCGTAGATCTGGCAGACCCGAACGTCGCGGTAGATCCGCTCCAGCGGGAAGTCGCTCAGATAGCCATAACCGCCCAAGGTCTGCAAGGCATCCGAACAGACCTTTTCGGCCATTTCCGAGGCAAACAGCTTGGCCATCGACGCCTCCACCAGCGCCGGGCGCCCGGCGTCACGCAGCGCGGCCGCGTGCAGCACCATCTGCCGGGCCACGGCAATTTTCGTGGCCATGTCGGCCAGGCGGAAGGCCACGGCCTGGTGTTCGATCAGTGGCTTGCCGAAACTCTGCCGCTCATTGGCGTAGTCACGAGCCGCTTCGAAGGCCGCGCGGGCCATGCCCACCGCCTGCGAGGCAATGCCGATGCGGCCACCTTCGAGGTTGGCCAGGGCGATCTTGTAGCCCTCGCCTTCCGCGCCCAGGCGGTTGGCCATCGGCACGCGGACATCGTCGAAGACAATCTGGCAGGTGTCCGAGGCATGCTGCCCCAGTTTGTCCTCGACCCTCGCCACCTGGTAGCCCGGGGAGTCGGTGGGCACGATGAAAGCGCTGATGCCACGCTTGCCTGCATCCGGATCGGTCACGGCAAAGACGATCACCACGCCGGCATTCTGCCCGGACGTGATGAACTGCTTGCTGCCGTTGAGCACGTAGTGGTCACCCTCCAACCGTGCACGGGTCTTCAGGCTGCTGGCGTCGGAACCGGCCTGCGGCTCGGTCAGGGCGAAGGCACCCAGCATCGAGCCCATAGCCAACGGGGTCAGGAACTGCGCCTTCTGCTGCTCGTTGCCAAACCGCAGGATCGGCACGCAACCTACCGAGTTATGCACGCTCATGATGGTCGAACAGGCACCGTCACCGGCAGCGATCTCTTCCAGCGCCATGGCGTAGGCCACGTACCCGGTGTCACTGCCGCCCCACTGCTCCGGCACCAGCATGCCGAACAGGCCGAGCTCGGCCATTTCCTCGATGGCCTCCTTGGGGAAGCGATGTTCCTTGTCCCATTGCTCTGCGAACGGTTTGAGGCGCTCCTGGGCGAAGGCACGTACCGCGTCGGCGATCTGTTGTTGCTCGTCAGTTACCAGCATGGTTCACCTCAATACAGGCATTCGACTGCCATGGCCGTGGCCTCGCCACCGCCGATGCAGATGGCAGCAACGCCGCGACGCAGGTTGTTCTGGCGCAGGGCCGCCAGCAGGGTCACCAGGATACGTGCACCCGAGGCGCCGATCGGGTGACCCAGGGCGCAGGCGCCACCGTGGATATTGACCTTGTCGTGTGGCAGGTCGAGGTGCTTCATGGCCGCCAGGGTGACCACGGCAAACGCTTCATTGATCTCGAACAGGTCGACTTCGCCCAGGCTCCAGCCGGTTCGCTTCATCAGTTTGTCGATGGCACCGATCGGCGCAGTGGGGAACAGTGCCGGGGTATCGGCGAACGCGGCGTGGCCGTGGATTACCGCCAGCGGCTTGAGACCACGCTTGTCGGCTTCGGAGCGGCGCATCAGCACCAGCGCCGCAGCGCCGTCGGAGATCGAGCTGGAGTTGGCGGCGGTCACTGTGCCCCCTTCGCGGAAGGCCGGCTTGAGCTGCGGGATCTTGTCCAGGCGCGCCTTTGGCGGTTGCTCGTCGTCCTTGACGACGCGCTTCTCCTTGCCCTCGGTGACCTCTACCGGCACGATCTCCGCGGCAAAGCGGCCGCTCTTGATAGCGTCCTGGGCGCGGGTCAGCGAGGCGATGGCGAACTGGTCCTGGGCTTCGCGGCTAAAGGCATTGGCCTGGGCGCAATCTTCGGCAAAGGTGCCCATCAGGCGGCCCTTGTCGTAGGCATCTTCCAGGCCGTCCATGAACATGTGGTCGATGATCTTGCCATGGCCCATGCGGTAGCCGCCGCGGGCCTTGTCCAGCAGGTACGGTGCGTTGGTCATGCTCTCCATGCCGCCGGCCACCACCACCTCGGCGGTACCGGCCAGCAGCAGGTCATGGGCCATGATCGCCGCCTGCATGCCCGAGCCACACATCTTGTTCAGGGTGGTGCAGGTAGTGTGCTTGCCCAGCCCGGCACCGAGCGCTGCCTGACGTGCGGGGGCCTGGCCCTGGCCGGCGGACAGCACGCAGCCGAACAGCACCTGCTCGACGCTGGCGGCGTCGATGCCGGCGCGCTCCACGGCACCGCGGATGGCGGCGCTGCCCAGCTGCGGCGCGGTCAGGCTCTTGAGGTCGCCCTGGAGGCCGCCCATGGGCGTGCGCACGGCACTGACGATAACGATCGGATCATTGGCGAGGGTCATGTGCGTTCTCCTTACTTGGCAGCCATGCGCAGTGCGCCGTCGAGGCGGATCACCTCGCCGTTGAGCATGCTGTTCTCGATGATGTGGCGGGCCAGCGCGGCGTATTCCTGAGGGCGACCCAGGCGCGGCGGGAACGGCACGCCAGCGGCCAACGAGGCGCGAACTTCTTCGGTCATGCCAGCCATCATGGGTGTTTCAAAGATGCCTGGGGCGATGGTCATCACGCGGATGCCGAAGCGCGCCAGTTCTCGGGCAGTCGGCAGGGTCAGGCTGGCAATGGCGCCCTTGGAGGCCGCATAGGCGGCCTGGCCGATCTGACCGTCGTAGGCGGCGATGGAGGCGGTGTTGATGATCACTCCGCGCTCACCGTTGTCATCTGCCTGGCTTTCAGACATGGCCGCTGCGGCGAGGCGCAGCATGTTGAAGCTGCCGATCAGGTTGACGTTGATGACCTTGGCGAAACTGGCCAGACCGTGCGGGCCTTGCTTGCCCAGCACCTTTTCGGCACCGACGATACCGGCGCAGTTGATCAGCCCGTGGAGGCTGCCGAAGGCGCTGACCGCCGCCTCTACCGCCGCCTGCGCAGCCTGCTCGTCGCTGATGTCGGCCACCGCGAAGCGGGCCTTGTCACCCAGCTCGCGGGCCTTGGCCTCGACTGCCTGGGCATTGAGGTCGACCAGCATGACCTTGGCGCCGGCTTCGACCAGCATCTGCGCGGTGGCAGCACCCAGCCCGGAGGCGGCGCCGCTGACGATGAAGTGTTTGTTGGCTATCTGCATGATCGGGTTCCTTTCAGGCGCTGGCAGGGGTGGCCTGTTGCGCGTGTTGTTTGGCGACTTCCTGATTGCGCAGGATGAAGCGTTGCAGCTTGCCGCTCGGGGTCTTCGGCAGCTCGCTGACGAATTCGATTTCGCGAGGATAGGCATGTGCGTAGAGGCGCTGGCGCACATGCTGACGCAGGGTTTCTTCCAGCTCGGCGCTGCCCTGGCAACCACTGGCCAGTACAACGAAGGCCTTGATCAGTTCGGTGCGCTCGGGGTCCGGCTTGCCGATAACCGCCGCTTCGATCACCGCCGGATGCTCGATCAGTGCGCTTTCCACGTCGAAAGGACCAACGCGGTAACCGGAGGTAGTGATCACGTCGTCGCTGCGGCCGACAAAACTGATGCTGCCATCCGGGTTGAGCTCGACCGTATCGCCACTGAGGTAGTACTTGCCGACAAAGGCCTTGGTCGGCAGGCCGTGGTAGCCGCCGAACCAGCACAGTGGCGACTGCTCGCGATCCACCGCCAGAATGCCCGGCTGGCCGGCCGCCAGTTCGTTACCTTGTTCGTCCAGCACCACGATGCGGTGGCCAGGGATGGCAAAACCGGCCGAGCCCTGGTGCACCGGGTGCTGCAAGCCATGGTGATTGCACAGCACCATGCCCAGCTCGGTCTGCCCGTAATGGTCGTGGATGGTTACCCCCAGTTCGTCGGCGAACCAGCGAATCACTTCGGGGTTGAGCGGTTCGCCGGCACTGCTGACGACCCGCAGGCGGCCCTTGATCGGTGCCGAAAAGCCATCGCCAGCAGCAATCAGCAACCGATACGCCGTGGGCGAACCGGCCAGGTTGGTGATGCCCAGCTTGTCGATTACCCGTGCGCAACTGTCGACGCTGAACGGGCCATCGTAGAAGGTGGTGGCATGGCCCAGCGCCAACGGCCCGGTGACCGCGTAGTAGAGGCCATAGGCCCAGCCCGGGTCGGCCAGGTTCCAGAAGTGGTCGTCGGGGCGCAGGTCAATGGCGTCGCGC
Source organism: Pseudomonas sp. SMN11 (assembly GCF_052041945.1). NCBI lineage: Bacteria > Pseudomonadati > Pseudomonadota > Gammaproteobacteria > Pseudomonadales > Pseudomonadaceae > Pseudomonas > Pseudomonas sp. SMN11. The sequence continues at coordinate 23,267 of NZ_JBKGGW010000018.1, forward strand.
ATGTAGCCCTGGAAAGCGACAATGGCGCGTAGTGGTACCTCCAGCGGTTTGGCCGGGCCGGTCGTGCCGGAGGTGAACATCAGCAGGAACGGATCGTCCCCCGAGCGCATCACCGGTTCACACACATCGGCTGCAGCCTCAAGGCACTGACGAAAATCCAGTTCACCACTGCGGGCCCTGACCGTGATGATCGTCGGGCAACCCTGCACCTCGTCGAGCTTTGCGCGATTATGGGCGTCGGTGATCACCACGCGGGCGTGGGACTGCTCCAGGCGGTGCTCGATGGCTTTAGGGCCAAAGGCCGTGAACAACGGCTGATACACCGCCCCCAGACGCCAGGTGGCGAGAATCGTCACCAGCAATTCGGCGGTGCGCGGCATCAGGCCGGCAACCCGATCTCCAGGGCCCACTCCCTGCGCCTTGAGCACATTGGCGAAGCGGGAAGCCTGGATCCTGAGCTGATCGAAGCTGTAACGGGCAGCGTTGCCATCACGGTCTTCGCAGACCAGCGCCAGCTTGTCAGCACCGGCATGGCGGTCACAGCATTCGACACAGGCATTGAGGGCAGTGAGGTCGCCATGCAACGCCGCAGCAGCGGCCTGGGCATGGTCGAACGCACGAGCTGCCTCGGCGTAATCGCGCATCGTCGGACTCCTGGTTTCTTGTTTTTGGAGTTGAACCATCGGTCCGACGATGTTCGCGCCGCTTGCCAGACGCGGCAATGGCCAAAGCTGTCAATCTGGATGACCGGTTTGGCCGCCGCTACTCAACCTTCACCGCGCTCGCCAGCGCGCAAGTAGGACTGGGTGAGGCCGTGGACCAGACGCTCGACATCGTCGACCTCCTGCTGTTGCAGGTGGCTGAGCCGGTCATCGTACTGTTCCGGAGACAAGCCGGGCCGCTCGGCCTGCAACTGGATCGAACGCTGGTTGTAGTCCGTGCTGATTGCCTCGAACATCGGACCATGTTGCTGACGCAAGTAGCGGCGCCAGAACTCTCGCTGGCTGAGGCTATCGGTGAGGGCTTCCAGCGTCTGCGCTTGGTCAACTCGCCGAAATGCCTCCTCGACTTGCGCCACTGTCAGCTCGGCGGCGTCGGGGTAGCGCATGGCATGAGGCTGAAGGGGCAAATTCAAGCGACTACGAAGCTGTACCCTGTAGGCCAATCCCAGTGCCAACTGATCGAAATGCTCACCGGCGGCCTGGCGCTGCCGACAGTCCCGATAGGCGACACCTTCGAGCTGTTCCAGGCAGAACAGCTGACGGCCGAGGGCCAGCAACGCGCTCCTGTTTTCAGGGTTGAGCGCCTCAGTTTCGGCCTGGGCCTGCCTTACCAGAATCTGCAGTGCGCTGAAATGGATGGCGACGGCATCCAGGCATGAGAGAGGCAGGCTGGCTTGAACCAGGACCCGCCCACAGAGCACCGGATCCGTATCGAGCGCCTCCAGCAGCGTCCATACGCCTTCGGCCAGCACCGTGCGTGCTTCCCCCGCCTGAGTGTAATCCGCGGTGAACTCCAGGCGGGCCAACAGCCTGAACAGTCCGCTGCTCCCGGCTTGGTCCAGCAGCCGCTGCCACAATGCTTCGCGCGCCGCCTGAACAGCCGCATCCGCATGCGCCACCCAGAGCGCGCGGGCTCTGGGCAAGTCCACCAGCCCTGAAGCCTCTGGCAGGTGCCCATGTTCTTCAATGACATCAAGTGCATACAAACGCTGCAGCTGCATGACCGACAGCGGGTTGCGCTGCACCAGTATCGCGCGCCGGAATCCGTAGGGCATTTGCTGGATCTCGTCTGGCACGGTGCGCAGAGAGTTGTCACGCAGATCGGCACGCTCGAGCAGACCGCACAGTTCCAGGCGCTGGGGCCATACACCCAGCCGACAATGGCGCAGGTTGAGAGTGGTAAGCTGGGAAAGATGGTGGAAGCGCAGGTCCAGCCCCTCCAGCCGGTTATAACTCAGATCAAGATGGACCAGATTGGGCAACCCGTGAAGTATCTCGACTGCCTGTGCATCGAGCCGGATCTGATTGTGTGCCAGGCGCAGCACCCGGACCCGCGGGAGATAGGCGATGCCTCTGGGCAGGCGCAGCAGCTGATTGCTGCTGAGGTTCAAGTCCGATACTGCGGTGAACGGACGCAGAAAGTCGACCGGAATGTCACTTATCCGCGATTCGTTCACGCTCAGCATGGTGATGCGATGAAAGTCGATCTGCGGCGGTAGCTCCGGTAGCGTAAGCAGATGACTACCCCTGAGCGACAAGCGTTGCCCCTGTGCTTGCCCCGCACTTGCCGGAACGATTTCACCCTGCAGCCGCCATGCCCGCAGGATGCTGTCCGCCGTCATCCGGCGCGCGTTCTGACGACCTTCCTGCAGCTCGGCGCCGACCCAACGGTTCAGGTGTTGCACGAGCTGATCATGATCGTCCTGCAACTCCACCAGGCGCTCAAGTACCGGGCGCTCGCCTTGCTGCAGGCGTGCCAGTTCATCCTCGATCGCTTGCCCATTCAGGCCGGGATAAAGAGCGCGCAGCTGATCGCGAATGATCGCCCGCTCATCCCTGGGGCCAACGGAAGGGTGACCGCTGAGTGGGTAGCCTACCCGTCCGTCATCCAGACGACGCCCAGGGTTGAACCAGCGGCGTTGCTTCGGCCTGCGCAGCATGCGGTTGATGCCCCAGTGCGAAGCGGGTAGACGCGTCAGCAGCTGCTCGCGCAACTGGCCAGTTGAGACGTTTGCGGCCTGCTGCTCGGGTGAAAGCGCTGCATAGATTGCCTCGAAGATGCAGCCAGGGTCGGCGGGCGTGAACATTTGCTGCTCGCCCAGCCCGTTGTAAATTTGAAAACTGCCGTTACTGCGCACCAGCACCCTGTCCACCTCACCTTGCCCGCCATTTCCTACAAGCTTGATCGAGCGCCCATCCACCGTACCTTCGCGCAAGTCGATGCTGACGCCTTCAAGCTCTAGTCCATCCAGCAAGGCAAGCACCAGCTCCCCCGTATCATCGCAGTAGCCAGTACTCAGGTAGAGGCCTGCCAACGCCTGGTTCAACCGCGCCAGTCGCAGCAGCGAATGTGCATTCTCAGCACACGAAATTGGCAAGCGCCCCTCGACCTTTGCCATGTCGCGCTCAAGGTCGGTAGCCTGGCGTAGCACTTCACTTACGTACGACGAAGGCAGACCCGGAAAGTCCCGGGCGACCAACACGCTGAGTGGGTCTTGTGGAAACGGTTGTTGCGTCAAGTGAGCGAACAACTGCGGGCGCAATTCAGCTTCATGGGCCAATACTCGCTCCAACCCGCTACCGATCCCCGCGCGGCCCTCACTCCAGGCCAGAAGTTCACTGTCGGGTGGCATTAACGCCTTCAGGCGAATTCGCTTGAAGAACGTTTCAATGCGCGCTTGTGCCTGGAAAGCACGCAGGGCATACCTGAGGTTAACCGGGGCTGGCCGGTTTTCCACCAGAACACCGCGTAATTCGTCCTCATCGACGCCTGCCACCTGCAGGATGTGCTCTGACTGTAATTGGTCCATTGGCGGATGCTGCGGCCAAAGCGCATCGAGCATGCGCACAGGCTCCTCCCATGCCAGCGGTTGCTCGCGTAAAAGACGCCATCCGCGCTCACCGTTGTAGAGCACTACCGGGCCGTAACTGCCATCGCCTGCAACATGCCGTAACCGATAAGGGCCATCGGGAACTGGCCGATGCACTTCATGATAATGTCCATCGACATGAATCCAACGACGCTCACCGGTGCCATAACGCCCGTCTTCGGACATATTGATATCGCCTGGGACTGATCGATAATTCTCGGCGTCAAAGCACCACAGCCGACTGCCACTTTTCCCCAGACTTACCGGTTCCAAACCAGCGACAAAGGCGCTGCGCACGTAACTGACACCCGCCACAGTGGCTGCAGTGGCCGCCAAGGTTTCGGCAACCCCGAGCAGATGCCCCAGCGCTTCGTGCTGACGCCCCCTCGACCAGTCTCTCACCCCCTCGAATACTTCCAGGCACGTCTGAGCGACCAACTGACCCAGCAACAGCCCCCCCACCACTGGAATGAAGAACCCTGCCAAGTTCACCATGTCCAGGCCTGCCGCTGCCCATTTCGCATGCCTGGCTCGCACTTCCGCGCTATCGGCATCGGCGCTGGTTACAAGCAACACCCGCGCGTCATCCTTGACCCGCTGAATTTGCAGGGCAGCCAGTTCCGAGAAGATGTTATCGGGCCGCTTGCGACCTTCGACCTCCAAGTCAGGCTGAGCGTCCTTGAGGCGTGTGTCCAGCAGGGTGACATAATCTGCACGGTGCTCAAGGCTGATCAACTGCGTGAAGTACTGGCGGTAATCGGCCTTTCTCAGCAAGTTCGCCAAGGCACTGTCGAGGGACTCCCGATTGTCGAAACATCGCAGCGCCTGCAATGGGTCGCTGGGAAGGTAAAGCACGATGCCCCTGACAGCACCCGCGCTATCGCGCAATGGAATCAACAAGCCATCGGCCACTGGCTGCCCCAGCGACGCCAGGAGACTGGGATCAGCTGTCAGTCCCTCCTGCCGATGCGCCTGCCCATCGCCTGCGATCTCACGCAAGGCAATCTGCACATCGGCACTGATCTGCCCCTTCAACGCAGCCAGCTCGATCGCAAGCTTGAGCCCTGAACGTTTATCCTCGACCAGGATTGCCTGCGTTCTGGGATTAAAGATCTGCTCCAGTTTCTCCTGATAATGCGTGCCGATATCCAGCTCACGGCATTTCCTGATGAATGCGTCGAGTGGTCCATTCAAAGGTTGATCGCGCCCTGGCAACACCAGCCCGGTACCATCGTAGTAAGTGGTACCTGCGGCAAAGTTGCGCATAAGCCGCAACAACCCGTTCTCTCGGCTCTGGCTGTATTCGTAAGTCTGCTGCAAGGAGCCTGGCAACCTGCCGAAGCGCGGCGCCACCAGTAGCCATTCAAGCTGGCCGAAAGACTGGCCGTCAGGCAAAGGCTCATCGAGCAGCGCCGCCAGGTGCTGCTCGGCGAACTGAGGAATTGGCAGTAGCTCGAGCGTTAGGCCACGCAACCGCGCCTGGCTGGCGTGATGTGCGTCGAGGCTGGTACGCAAAGTGTTGATCTGCCCCCTTGACGCTCGCTTGAGCCAGTCAGGCAATTTTGCCTCGACGAATTGATCGATCTTGGTTGCTGGGTTCAACATGATTGGTTCCTTGGCACTCGGATGAAGCCAATCATGTTGTTCAATGCTCAGATCACGATGCAGCAGGAAGCGGTTCGTTGCCCCCCCTACGCCCGGGAACTGCCTGGCAAGGGCATGTTCAATTCATCCTGTGTGAGCTTCAAGGCAAGTGCATCCAAAGCTTGCTCTCGATCATCCCGAAGTTTTTCGCAACGCTGTGCATATGCGCCACTGCCGAGCGCTTCCTTTTCATCGTCCAGCGCATCCATCTTTGTGTCGAAACGTTCGGCGATCTGCGCAAAAGCCTCGGGATATCTGGCGCGAAGGTAGGACGTCCAGAAGTCGCGCTGGCTGATGTAGCGGATCCGCTCAGTGCCCGTTTCGGCAGCCAGAACTGCTTGGTATGCCCGATCGAGATGACCCTGCGTGACATCGGCAACCCGTTGGAACTCCATGGTCCGCGGCTGTCCCAGAAGATTCAGACGTTCCGCCAGGCCCATCCTGTAAGCCAGGCTGACCTCGACCTCATCCACACGTCGCCCTTCGGCAAACCGGCCCTGAAAATCGTTGCGGGCGAACAGTTCCACCTGATCAAGACGGAACATGCGTTGAGCCAACAGCAAGCGTGCATCCCTCGTAGCCAGCGGCTCCCCCCCGAACGTCACCTCTAGCACCCGCATGCGCACTTCCAGCTGGCTGAAGCAGTGCGCCACACTGTCGACGCAGGTACGAGGGTCAGCCGCTCGTTCGAACAACTCGGTCCTTATCCGCGAATCTTCATGTGCGAGCTGGATCATGGTCCAGGCCCTTCGCGAAAGGTCGTGGCGTGCCAGACGAAAATCAGACGTGCCAGTCAGCTCTGCCAACAACTCGATAAATTGAGCGCTGCCTGCTTCCCCCTGCAGGGCATCCCACTGCTCAGCCCTGGACACCTGTTCGGATGCGGCCAGTGTTTCAAGCCAGGCGTTCCTGGCGCCGAGAATGAAAGCCGCTTCCGTCTGCATGTTGTCCCTGATCGCTAGCAGATCTGCAGGTGCCGGGTTTGGTGCATACAACCGCTCACGGTCCGCCACCGACAGCGGGTTATGCTCAACACGGATCGCTTGCCGCAGGGCCAACGGGGCATCGATCAGTGATTGAGGCAAGCTGGAAATCTGGTTGTGCCGCAGGTCGGCAAACTCCAGCTGACCACACCACTCAAGGCCGCTCGGCACTGCCTGCAATCCAGCTCGATGCAAATGGATTTCCCGCAAGCGGGACAACTGGTTAAAGCGCAGGCTGATCGAGCCCAGCCTGTTCTCATTGAGGTTCAGCGTGCGCAGGCGGCCCAGAGCGGCCAGCACATTCACCTGTCCCTCGCTCATGCGAATCTGGTTGCGGGCCAGGCGAAGATGACGCAGCGCAGTCAACCAATGAAGATCATCCGGGATCGCACTCAAGGCATTGTTGCTCAGATCAAGACGTCGCAGTTCCGGAAAGTGCCTCAGGAACGCGGCTGGCAGAGCCTCCAGTTGCATCCCCACGAGGGCCATGTCAGTGATGTGGCCGAAGTCCGTACCGACTGGAATCGGCGGCAGGCTACGTGCAGGTATGCCCAGCACGCTGATCCTTAAACCAGCAGGCTGGCCGTTGCGGTAGAACGCCTCTTCACCCTCCAGCCGCCACGCCCGCAGGAATACCTCTGCAACTGCGCCCCTGTGTCCCCGTTCCGGGGCGCTGACTGCATTTCTCCAGTGCTGCAGGCTTTCATCAAGCGCTCGATATTCCTGCTCCTGGCGCAGCAGGATGGCATAGGCCGACCCTGACTGATCGAGCAGCAATTGCAGGTATCGATCGACTGCTGCCTCATCGAACGACGGGTACAGCGCGCGAATCCGTTGCCGCATAATCCGCCCATCCGCCTCCGTCGACGCGCCCCGGCCACTGAGCAGATAACCCACGCGGCCATCGCGCAATCGGTGCAGGGAAGCTCCAACAGGCTTCGCTTCGCGCCACCCAAGCAGGCTGATCAACGCCTGTCGATCCCGTGGCAACGCACGCTGCATGGCCGAACGGATGCGCTCCGCAGCATCCTCGCCGGCCCACCCTCGGCGTTGCATGAAAGCAGGTGGCAGACAGGCAGCCAGCACTTCGAACAATCCCTGTGGCTCTTCGACTTCGATCTCGCTGGCACGCCCCGCGTCGTCGAAAAGTGAGAATCCGCCGTTGGTCCTGACCATGATCGTGGGCGGCGGCGCGCCGCCCGTTTCGGGGAACAGCCGCTCCAGCACCGGCCCGCCACTTGAGCGCTCGCGCAACACCAGGTTCATCTCTCCGGGCAACAAGCCCCGGCGCCTCATCAAGGAGAACACCAGGGTGACGACATCGGCATGGTAACTGCTGCGCAGGTAGAGTGCTTCGCGCGCCCGGGTCAAGCGGGCCTCCTGAAGCATCCCGCGCACCTGTTCCGCCAGAGCCAGCGGCACGCGGGATTCGCTGGTCAATCGTTGCCGCACCTCGACACTGGCGTTCTTCAGCAAATCCAGGGCGTAGGCATCCGCAAGCCCTGGGAAGGCTGCTTTCAAAGTAGCTAGCAGCGGATCATCGGTCAGATAAGCCTTGGCGAAATGCTCCAGCATCGGATTGCGCAGCGCTTCGCTGGATGCCTGGATCGCCTCAACCTGCCCTGTCAGGCTTTCGCCTTGCAAACCCAGCCTGTCGATACACCATTGCAAGGCCTCGGCATCGTTGCTTCCAGCCCCGACCTGAGCGAAAAAAACATGGATTCTTGCGTCGACGGCAAAGCGCTCCAGGGTATCGCGGAGCCTGGCCGGCAGAGGCCGGTTCTCCACCAACAGGCCACGCAGATGGGCTTCATCGACATCCGCGACGGTCAAGATCTGGCTGATCAGTTCGGTGCTCAGTTTGGTTGCGTCCGGCCACAGGCGCTTGAGCAGCAGGTCCGTACCTTGCCACTCCAATGGCCGCTCGTAGACGATTCGCCAGGCGCGCTCGCCATTACTTTCCAGGACAGGGCCAAAAACGCCCGCCCCTTCACGATGCAGCAATCGCCAAGTACCTGCGCCATTGCGCCTTACCCGGTAGAGCACACCGTTACAGCGCCACCAATGGGCCTTGCCGTCACTGAGCAACCCGTTATCCAGCTCCATCAAAGGGGGCAATGACGCCCGCTCCTCGTAGGGCTGCAGATCGTGCTGCCACAGGCGCTGCTCGCCCGCCTCGGTCACTACTGGTTCAAGGCCTTCGACGAAGGCGCTGCGCACCACCTGCGCGCCACCTGCAATGGCTGCCCCTGCGCCCACCGTCGAGGCAACCTGGAGCAGGTGCTCCAGTGCTTCGTGCTGGTGACCCTGCGCCCAGTCGCTGACGCCCTCGTACACTTGGCTCAGTACCTGGCGGGCCAGATCAGCCAACAGCAATACAGCGACACCCGGCACGAACAAACCGGCCAAGTTCAACATCACCAACCCAGCCGCCTCCAGCTGGCGCAGGCGCTCGGCAGCGGCCCTGGCATCCGTCTGCGCCGTCGGCACGGCCAGGAATGCAGCGTCGGCCTTGATGCGCTGTACATGCCCTGCCGCCAGCGCTGCGAAACCCTCACCGTTCTCGGCAATCCGCCTGGGCTCCAGATCCGTCTTGGGATCCTTCAGGCGCTTGCCCAGGGTTATCAAGTAGTCAGCCTGCCCGGCCAGAGAAATACGACGGGCAATGGCCTGACTAAACCGCTCATCGCGCATCGCCGCGACCAAAGCAAGGTTCGCCGTGGCCCAGTCATCGAAGCGGCGCAATGGCTGCTGCATATCGTCCGGCAAGTACAGCAGTACCCCCAGCAGTTTCCTGGGGTTATAGACCAGCCCTGGCAGACCGGCTGGTGTCCCCACCAATTCGAACGCCACTGCCCCGTCCACTCGTTGCCCCAGCAACTGCAGGTCTCCCATGAACAATTCAAAGTCTAAAGGCAGTTCTGCAGGTTGTCCCTGAGCGACCTGACGCAACATGTTCTGGTCGCTATACGTCAACTGCCCCTTGATGGCCGCGATTTCGACTGCCACAGCCAGTTCCTGGCGTTTGTCCGTGGCCAGCTGACGCTCGAAAGCGCTCGTCAATACCTGCTTCAGGTGCTCCTGATAGGACTTGCCAACATCAACGCTGCGACAAAGCCTGACGATATCGTCGATGCGCCGCGAGACCACCCGCTCCGGCTCACCGGGCGCAGCCGTTGCATCGGTCAGCGCAGTCTGCGCGTAGAACGTTTCACCCTCATGGAAATTCTGCAACAGCTTCTGCAAGGCAGGCACTGTCACAAAGTAGGCCTCGTCCTCAGGCAGCAGGCCCGGTGCCACCGAGAAGCGTCGGCGCTGTTCGTGCCAGTTGACCTTGAACAGGTCAATGTCCAGTGCCAGCTGTTGCTTGAAGGCCAGCTCAAGCTTTTGGGCAGCGAACCGGTCAAGCGGCAGCAGTTGCTGCAAGGCCGCTGCCATGTGTTTCTGACTTTGCAAATGCGCAGTCATGCATGCGCGCAATGATCCGAGCTGTGCTTGAGTGGCGTTCTTCAGCCAGCCGGGCAATTGCTCAGCGATAAAGTCCTGTGCAGGGTGCTGCAGTTTCGGGTGCACCTTCGTTTTGGCCATGGTCGAATCCTCAGGGTTGTTCGACCTGCAACCCTGCGTCCATACGCTGACGCCAGGCATACGGAACTATTCGCCCCTCATCCTCCCGGACCACGTGCCTGGATCAGCGCGCGATAGTGCCCTGGATTGCAGCCGAACCATTTGCGAAACGCCTTGTAAAACGAGCTACTGTCGGCAAAGCCCAGGCGCGCAGCGATATCACCCAGCGCCGCGTCTTGCTTGCTCAGCCAGGCGATTGCCAGCTCACGCCGTACACTGTCCTTCAACCCTTGGTAGTTCTGCCCCTCTTCAGCCAGGCGCCGGCGCAAGGTAGAGGGCGAAAGGCACAACTGCCGCGCCAGGCTGTCGCCATCGGGCCAGTGCCCAGGGTCCTGGCGCAGCAGGTCGGTGCGAATACGCCGCCCGAGGCTGGCCGGGTCTCGGTACTTGACCAGGATGTTGCCCGGCGCCTCCGCCAGAAAGCGCTGCAGTTCCTCCTCGCTGCGGCGCAGCGGCAGCTCCAGGCATTCGGCGGCGATGATCATGCGTGTTCGCGGGCGCTCGAACTGCAGGTTTTCCGAAAACATCACCCGGTAGTCATCGCAGAACGGGGGCTCGTCACAGCGCAGATCAATAGCCAAAATCGGGATGCGCCGCCCGGCAAGCCAGCAGGCCACACCGTGCACGATCATCCAGAAGGTGAAATAGGTAAATGCGCGACGCGGCCGGTCGCGTGGTTCGTTGATGACGATTTCGGCCAGGCTCGCCTGGCGTACCAGGCTTGGCTGCAGGTCTTCGAGCATCAGCGAGAGAAACGCCAGCACGGTTTCCAGGCCGGCGCCCAAAGTGGGCTGCCCCATGCCAGCACGGCACATGAATGCCAAGCTACCGCTGCGCAGACCGCGCGGGTCCATGGCGAAGAACTCATCGTTGCAGCGCCGTGCAAGCAAGCGCCAGAGCCTGGCATAGGATTCGGCACTGACCCGCGCCTCGGGCAGATGCAAGTGTTCGACAGCGATGCCTGCCCGCGCCAGCAAGCCGCTATCTGGCTCGCCGGCGGGGCAGGTCTGCAGCAGCGCCTCACGCACCAACTGCATGGAAATGGTGTCTTTTTCGCTCATAGGCATTCCATTCGCTGATGCGGGCATCTTAGGCTGGCTCAGAGGCTGGCTGCCAGGCCCAGGAACGCCTGGATCAGGCGCAGTTCGCGGCGCCGCTCCAGGCAGCCAACCATGTGCTGGTTAAGCAGGCCTTGGCCGCTTAGAGGCCGCGCCACCACTCGCGGATCGTTGGCCACCTCGGTCGATGACACCACGCCGATGCCCAACTCCGACGCCACCGCCTCGGTCACCGCCTCGCGGCTATCCAGTTCCAGCTGCACCCGGGGCTGCACGCCAGCAGCGTTGCACGCCTTGTCGAACGTGCGACGCGTCGTTGAACTGGGCTCACGCAGCACCATGATCTGCTGGTGCAGTTCTGCCAACGGCAGATCACTGTCCAACTGTGCCCAGGCGTGGCCGGCCGGCAGCAAGGCACACAGGCGCGATTCGCAGAGGTTCTGCAGGTACAAGCCCTTGCGTGGTTCGATCTCGGTCAGCACTGCGACGTCGGCATGCTCGCTTAGCAATGCCGCCAAGGTCTCCTGGGCGTTGCCCAGGCGCAGGTTGACGGTAATGCCCGGGTAGCGCTCACGCAGCAGCGCCAGCATCGGCATGACCCGGTGCGGGCCGTCGGCGGCCACCTCCAGCCGCCCGGTCAGCAGCTGGCGGTTGGCTTCGAGCATGGCCTGGGCCTCTTCGGCCAAGCCGAACATGGCCCGGGTAATGGCCGCCAGACGGGTGCCCTCCTCGGTCAGCTCGACCCGCCGCGCAGTGCGCCGCAGCAGGGTGATCTGGTAGTGCTCCTCAAGTGCCTTGACGTGCCCGGTCACCGCTGGCTGGCTGATGAACAGTCGCGCAGCCGCGCGGGTGAAGCTGCCTTCACGGGCGACGGCATCGAAGGCACGCAACTGGAACAGGTTCATATCTATCGGCCTGACTTATAGCTTGGATAACAACAAACAATTTGATTGATAAGAGCGGGAATTGCAACCTAGGCCCCGTAGTTTCAGCCCACCGCTTGTGAGGAATAACGGAATGAGCAACGCCCCGATCCTGCTGACCCCTGGTCCCCTGACCACATCAATCCGCACCCGCCAAGCCATGCTCGTGGACTGGGGCTCCTGGGACCGCGACTTCAACCAATTGACCGCAAGTGTCTGCGAACAACTGCTGGCGATCATCGACGGCAGCGCCAGCCACCACTGCGTGCCCCTGCAAGGCAGCGGCACCTTCGCCGTGGAAGCGGCCATCGGCACCCTGGTGCCACGCGATGGCAAGGTGCTGGTCCTGATCAACGGTGCCTACGGCCAGCGCCTGGCGAAGATCTGCAAAGTGCTGGGCCGCAACTACAGCACCTTCGAAACCGCCGAAGACCAGCCGACCACCGCCGCCGACGTCGACCGCCTGCTCGCCGCTGACCCGGCCATCACCCACGTGGCGCTGATCCACTGCGAAACCAGCACCGGCATCCTCAACCCGCTGCCAGAGATCGCCCAGGTGATCAAACGCCACGGCAAGCGCCTGATCATCGACGCCATGAGCTCGTTCGGCGCGCTGCCGATCGATGCTCGCGAAATCCCCTTTGAGGCGCTGATCGCTGCTTCCGGCAAGTGCCTGGAAGGCGTGCCGGGCATGGGCTTCGTCTTCGCCGAGAAAACCGCCCTGGCCGCCGCTGAAGGCAATGCCCACTCGCTGGCCATGGACCTGCACGACCAGCACGCCTACATGGCCAAGACCGGCCAGTGGCGCTTCACCCCACCGACCCACGTGGTCGCGGCTCTGCACCAAGCCCTGCAACAGTACAACGAGGAAGGTGGCCTGCCAGCGCGCCACCAGCGTTACGCCGACAACTGCAAGACCCTGCTCGACGGCATGGCCGCCATTGGCCTGCGCAGCTTCCTGCCGGCCGAGATCCAGGCACCGATCATCGTCACCTTCCATGCGCCGAACCACGCCCGCTACCAGTTCAAGGACTTCTACGAGCGGGTCAAGGCCAAGGGCTTCATCCTCTACCCGGGCAAGCTGACCCAGGTCGAGACCTTCCGCGTCGGCTGCATCGGCGTAGTCGGTGCCGATGGCATGCAAGCCGCCGTAAACGCCGTGGCCGAAGTGCTGCGGGAAATGGAAGTGCTGGACATCTAACCCCTTTGCCCACCCGATTTCAGGAATTAGCGCACATGAACTACAGCAATCCTACCCAGCTGCAAGCCGCCATCCTCGACTGGGCTGGCACCGTGGTCGATTTCGGCTCCTTCGCCCCGACCCAGATCTTCGTCGAAGCCTTCGCCGAATTCGACGTGCAGGTGTCCATCGAAGAAGCCCGCGGCCCGATGGGCATGGGCAAATGGGACCACATCCGCACCCTGTGCGACGTGCCGGAGATCGCCGAGCGCTACCGCAAGGTGTTCGGCCGTACCCCGAGCGACGATGACGTCACCGCCATCTACAACCGCTTCATGCCACTGCAGATCGAGAAGATCGCCGTGCACTCGGCGCTGATCCCCGGCGCCCTGGACACACTTACCGGCCTGCGCCAGGACGGCCTGAAGATCGGCTCGTGCTCGGGCTACCCGAAAGTGGTGATGGACAAGGTGGTGGAGCTGGCAGCACAGAACGGCTACGTCGCCGACCACGTGGTGGCCACCGACGAAACCCCGAATGGCCGCCCATGGCCTGCCCAGGCACTGGCCAACGTGATTGCCCTGGGGATCGATGATGTGGCGGCGTGCGTGAAGGTCGACGACACCGTGCCGGGCATCCTCGAAGGCCGCCGCGCCGGGATGTGGACCGTGGCCCTGGTGTGTTCGGGCAATGCTCTGGGGCTGACCTGGGAAGGTTACCAGGCGCTGAGCGCGGAGAAACTGGAGAGCGAGCGCAAGCGCATTCACCAACTGTTCGCCGGCTCGCGACCGCACTACCTGATCGACACCATCAACGACTTGCCAGAGGTGATTGCTGATATCAATCGCCGCCTGGCCAAGGGTGAGATGCCGCAGTCCTTCTGACAGATCGGGGTCGTGTTCACTTGTAGGATCGGCCTTGTGTCGCGAAAGGGGGGCGAAGCGCCCCCAGGGTTTCAGCTTCGCCGCTTGAATTGCAGGGGCCGCTCGGCGGCCCTTTCGCGACACAAGGCCGCTCCTACAAAGACCGCGTCAGCACAGGGTGCAGCAACTCATACAGCCCGGTTCAACTTCACCCAGGTAGCAAACTTGTCGATGAAGCCCTGCAGGAACGGCCGGGTCTTGTCACTGAGCTTGCCGCCTTCATCGAACAGGCTGGCCGCCCCACCGATATACGCTTCCGGCATCTGCATGCACGGCATGTCGAGGAACACCAGCGACTGGCGCAACGCATGATTGGCACCAAAGCCGCCAATGGCGCCCGGCGACACACTCGCCACCGCCGCCGGCTTGCCACTCCAGGCACTCTGACCGTATGGCCGCGAACCCACGTCGATGGCGTTCTTCAAGCCGCCCGGAACCGAACGGTTGTACTCCGGGGTGACAAACAGCACCGCGTCACTGCGGCGGATCTCATCGCGAAAGCGCTTCCACGCCTCAGGCACGCCCTCGGCCTCGACATCTTCGTTGTACAACGGCAGGTCGCCGATCTCGACGATCTTCAGGGCAAGGCTGGACGGCGCCAGCTCCGAAAGTGCGCGGGCCACCTTGCGGTTGTAGGAGTCCTTGCGCAAGCTGCCGACGACAACTGCTACCGAATACACCTGGCTCATGGCGTGATCCATCCTTTGCTGGGAAAAGGGACGTCAGTAGTTATAGATGACCGTTCCTCGGCAGCCTGGATTTTTTTCCACCGCGCGAAAACTTCCAGGTATCTTTTACGGTCTATCCCTGCAGACATTTCCTACGCAATTCAGAGGTTTCTCCCCAAATGGCAGCAGTAATGGTCGGCCAATTCCACGCCCGTGACGCCGAAGGCCGTATCTACCCCGTCCACGAATTCCAAGAGTCCACCCTGCAAGCGGACGGCAGCGTACTGGGTGCCCCGATCACCACCTACCGCCTGGCTATCGGTGACCGCGTCAACCACCTGGGCGAAAACCGCTTCGAACTGGCGCAGACCGGCGTCGAGATCATTCGCATTCCTTGATGCAGTCGACCGTGTACTGGCCGCTTTCATTCTGCAGGCCATGCACATCGGCGACAAAGCCCGGGAAGCCACTGTTGAAGGCCCGGGCGAACGCCAGGTAATCGAGGATCGAGCGGGTCGCTTCGGTGAACCGCTCGCCCGGCATGATCAGCGGAATGCCCGGCGGGTACGGCACCAGCATCACTGCAGCGACACGCCCCAGCAATGCTTCGATCGGCACCGCTTCCACTTCCCCCCGCACCATCTGGTCATACGCCCGCGCCGGGCTCACGGCCACCTCCGGTAGGCGCGTGAACAAGCGCTTGAGCTGCTTGGCCGTGGCATTGGCACGGTAGCAGTCATGCAACTGATCGCACAGGTCGCGCAGCCCAAGGCCCTGGTAACGCACGGCATCGACCGCGACGACGCTCGGCAGGCAGGCACTCAGCGCCGTGTTGCCGTCGTAATGGCGCTTGAACTCCAGCAGCTCGGTGAGCAGCGTGCTCCACTTGCCCTTGGTGATGCCCATCGAGAACAGCACCAGGAAGCTGTACAGGCCGGTTTTCTCCACCACCAGCCCACGCTCCCAAAGGAACTTGCTGACCACTGCCGCCGGTATGCCGTGCTCACCCAGTACGCCACCGGCGCTGAGCCCAGGCATCACCAGGGTCACCTTCAGCGGGTCGAGCAGGACGTAGTCGTCCGCCACCTCGCCAAAGCCATGCCACTCGGCTCCCGGCTGCAGCAACCAGTCCTGCGCGGCCAGGCGATGGATGCCCTCCGCCGCTGGCGGCTGCCAGATGCTGAACCACCAGTCCTCGGCGGCGATGTGCTCACGCAGGTTGGCCAAGGCGCGGCGGAAACTCAGGGCTTCGTCGAACATCTCCTGCAGCAGCGAGCGCCCGGCCGGGCCTTCCATCATGGCTGAAGCCACGTCCAGTGAGGCGAGGATGCTGTATTGCGGCGAGGTGGAAATATGCATCATGAACGCTTCGTTGAAGCGGTCGCGGTCCAGCTGGCGCTGGGCGCCGTCCTGCACGTGGATCATCGACGCCTGGCTGAAGGCGGCCAGCAGCTTGTGGGTGGAATGGGTGCTGAACACCAGCGGGCTGCTCTCGCTGCACGCGATGCCCATGGCGTAGCGGCCCTCGAAAAACGGATGGAACGCCGCATAGGCAAACCAGGCCTCATCGAAGTGCAGCACCTCGACGCTGGCGCCCAGCGCCTGCTTGATCAGACCGGCGTTGTAACACAGACCGTCGTAGGTGGAATTGGTCACCACCGCCAGCTTGATCCGCGGCGCCCGCCCTGCGGCCAGCGGGTTGGCCCGGACCTTGGCCTGAATCGACTCAGGGCTGAACTCGCCGAGCGGAATCGGCCCGATGATGCCCAGCTCGTTGCGCTCCGGGCACAGGTAGATGGGGATTGCACCAGTCATGATGATGGCGTGGACCACTGACTTGTGGCAGTTGCGGTCAACCAGCACCAGGTCATCACGGCCCACCATGGCATGCCAGACGATCTTGTTGGCGGTGGAGGTGCCATTGATGACGAAAAAGGTGTGATCGGCACCGAAGTTGCGTGCTGCACGGGCTTCGGCTTCGGCCAGGGGGCCGGTGTGATCGAGCAGCGAGCCCAGCTCCGGCACCGAGACGGACAAGTCCGAACGCAGGGTGTTTTCACCGAAGAACTGGTGGAATGCCTGGCCCACCGGGCTCTTGCGGTAGGCCACGCCACCGCCGTGCCCGGGCGTGTGCCACGAGTAGTTGGACTGGGCGGTGTGCTGCACCAGGGCCTTGAAGAACGGCGGCAGCAGCCCGTCGAGGTAGTTGTGCGCGGCGCGCGCCACTTGGCGGGCGAGGAATGGCACGGTGTCTTCGAACAGGTAGAGGATGCCACGCAGCTGGTTGAGCTCGCTCATGGCCTCGGCTGGGGCGTTTTCCAGGGTGACCTGTTCGCCCAGGGCGAAGATCGGCAGGTCCGGTGCACGCAGGCGGGCCAGGCGAATCAGCTCGGCCATGTTCTGCAGCAAGTGGGTGTTGTCGCCGACGCCTTCGGCGGCTATCAGCATGCAGGCCAGGCCGTGGTGGGTGGTGGCGACCAGGCGCGCTTCGGTGTGATCGGCAGCCTTGATGATGGCGAAGCCGTCCTGGCTCAGTTCATCCGCGATGCCGCGGATGCGCTCGCCGGCAACACTGTCGGCCTTGATCGCACGGTGGACGATGAGGATCGGGAACTTGAGGTCCTTGTACATCCGGCTGCTACCTCCGCAGGACTTGTTGTCCTGTTAAGGGTAGTTGGCCTTGTACTGCCTGTACCGGCCTCTTCGGGGCAAGCCCGCTCCTACAGGAGTTATGCGATCCCTGCAGGAGCGCGCTTGCCCCGCGAAAGGGCCGGTACAGGCTTACGCATCAACCAGCAGGTGTCTCTGTCAGGGCTTGCCACATCGACGGCCCACCCGCCGACTTGGCCACCGCTGCCAGCCGCTCGGCATGCGCCTCCAGCTCTTCGGCAGAGGCCATGATCACCCGCCCTGGCGCGCGCCCGACGATGCGACGGATCTCGCTGCCCGTCGCACCCTGCCCGTCACCATCACCGTCTGCCCCGTGCCCAGCCAGCGACAGGCTGGTCTGGCCACCGGTCATCGCCAGGTAGACGTCCGCCAGCAACTCGGAGTCGAGCAACGCGCCGTGCAGCTCACGGCCAGAGTTGTCGATGTCGTAGCGTTTGCACAGCGCATCGAGGCTGTTGCGCTGCCCTGGGTGGCGGGCACGGGCCAGCAGCAGGGTATCGAGGATGGTGCAGTGGTTGGCGATGTCGGCGCGATCGCCCTGCCCCAGCAAGGCGAATTCGTTGTTGATGAAGCCGACGTCGAACGCCGCGTTGTGGATGACCAGGGTGGCGCCCTGGATGAATTCGAAGAACTCTTCGGCGACATCGGCGAAGCGCGGTTTGCCGACCAGGAACGCGTCGGTGATGCCGTGAACGTTGATCGCCCCCTCGTCACTTTCGCGGTCAGGCTGCAGGTAGACGTGGAAGTGCCTCCCGGTCAGGCGCCGGCCCATGACCTCGACACAGCCGATCTCGATGATCCGGTGGCCTTCGCTGACCGGCATACCCGTGGTTTCGGTATCGAGAATGACCAGGCGTTTATCTTGCTGCTGCTCCACGCGGGGCGCTCCAACTTGCATCAGTTACAAAGGCGGCGATTGTACCGCAGCTCAACGCTTGGCGCGCACTTCCTCGACGCCGCGGTTGGCCAGCTGGTCGGCGCGCTCGTTGCCGGGGTGGCCGATGTGCCCGCGCACCCACTTCCAGGTGACCTTGTGGCGGTTGACCTGTTCGTCGAGCAGCTGCCACAGATCGGCGTTCTTCACCGGCTCCTTGGCTGCGGTCTTCCAGCCGCGCTTCTTCCAGTTGGCCATCCACTCGTTGATGCCTTTCATCACGTACTGCGAGTCGGTGGTCAGCACCACTTCGCACTCACGCTTGAGCGCCATCAGCCCCTGAATCGCCGCCATCAGTTCCATGCGGTTGTTGGTGGTTTCGCGCTCGCCACCCCACAATTCCTTCTCGACGCCCTTGAAGACCAGCAGGACGCCCCAGCCGCCCGGGCCGGGGTTGCCCTTGCAGGCGCCATCGGTATACATCTCGACGCTATCGCTCATGTACCACTCATGTTCAGTGCTTTTCGGTTCCCGGGTTGGCGGCGCTGCGGTTGACCTTGGCCAGCGGCAGCGGCAGCAGCTTGCCCATCGGCTCGCGGCGCACCTGGCGCAGCGGCCGCAGGCCGACCACCATCTTGCGCGCCACCAGCAGGTAGACCCCGCCGCCGGCACTCTGCCAACCGCCCGCCATCCGTTCCCAGCCTGCCAGGCGTTGCTGCCAGGCCGGCGAAGTGAGCGGCGGACGATAGCACCCGAAGCGGCGTTTCTCCAGCGCGAAGCCCAGCAGGTTGAGCCAGTCGCCCACCCGTGACGGCGAGATGCAGCGCGCCCTGCGCAGCGCACCATGACTGAAGAAATGGCGAATGCCCCAGCCGCTCCAGGGATTGATGCCGACGATCAGCAGGTGCCCGCCCGGGCGCACCGCGCTGGCTGCCTCGCGCAGCAGGCCATGGGGCGACAGGCTGAAGTCCAGGCCATGCTGCAGCACAACCACGTCGGCGGCGTGCTCGCTCAAGGGCCAGGCCTGTTCCTCACAGACGATTTCCACCCCCGGCAGCGGTGCACCAAGGCGTACGTTACGCTGCACCTGTGGCGCGCTCGGCGGCGCCTCGGCACAGGGGCCATAGTGCACGAGGTAGCCACCGAAGAAGCGCCCGAGCTCCTCTTCCAGCAGTTTTTCCTCTTCCTTCAGCATCAGCTGGCCGAGTGGGCCATTGAACCACTCACGGGCCAGGCTGATCAGCTCGACCCATTCCGGGTCGGCCTGAGCAAAGGCTTGGTCGGTCATTGCGTTCTCCCTCGAAGGTTCTCGCACCGCGCCATCGCGGCTAAGATGCCCTCATGTGCCACGCCTGGCGATACGGATCCGCACCATGATACAGATCGACGCTCTCCCCGCTTTCTCCGACAACTACATCTGGTTGTTACAGGATACTGCCAAACGCCGTTGCGCGGTGGTCGATCCCGGTGATGCCAGCCCGGTGGAGGCCTGGCTGGCCGCCAACCCCGGCTGGGCCTTGGACACCATCATGGTGACCCACCACCACCATGACCATGTCGGCGGTGTCGAACGCCTCAAGCAGCAAACCGGTGCCCGCGTCTGCGGCCCGGCCCACGAGCAGATCCCAGGCCGCGATCTGGCGCTGGACGAGGGCGACCAGGTCAACGTGCTGGGCGTGCCCTTCCAGGTAATGGCCGTGCCGGGCCACACCCTGGGTCACATCGCCTACTTCAGCAACAAGCCGTCAACACCGCTGCTGTTCTGCGGCGACACCTTGTTCGCCGCTGGCTGCGGGCGCATGTTCGAAGGCACGCCGGAACAGATGCAATCCGCCCTCGCCCGCCTGGCGGCGCTGCCGGAGCGGACCGAAGTCTATTGCAGCCATGAATACACCTTGAGCAACCTGCGCTTTGCCAAGGCCGTAGAGCCTACCAACCCGCATGTTCTGCAGCGGTTCGAAGACGTTACCCGGTTGCGCGCCGAAAATCGCATCACCTTGCCATCAACCATCGGTCTCGAGCGCCTGACCAACCCTTTCCTGCGTACCGCTGAAACATTAGTTAAACAAAAAGCAGACGAATGGAAGGGACATTCAAACGACTCGCAGGTCACTGTTTTTGCTGCTTTGAGGTCTTGGAAGGATACCTTCTGATAACCTCAAGATATA
This sequence comes from Pseudomonas sp. SMN11, assembly GCF_052041945.1. Taxonomy (NCBI): domain Bacteria; kingdom Pseudomonadati; phylum Pseudomonadota; class Gammaproteobacteria; order Pseudomonadales; family Pseudomonadaceae; genus Pseudomonas; species Pseudomonas sp. SMN11. The sequence continues at coordinate 43,577 of NZ_JBKGGW010000018.1, forward strand.
TCGCAGAGGGTTCACAACGGTTGACCCAGGCGGGTGCGGTTTCTAGAATCGCCGAAATTTTTCGCCCGGAAACCTGTGTCAGCCGATGTCTTCCCGTAGCCGCAGAACCGCTCATTCAGTCGCCCTGACGCGCCTGGCCCAAATCAGTGCGCTGGCGCTGGCCGCCACCCTGGTGGGCTGCCAGAGTACCCGTCAGCTCGACGAAGCCGACAACGTTCGCGCTCACACCTACCAGGCACGGATCAAGCACAAGCCCTCGCCGCTGGCGATCAAACCGGCCGAACCGCCGCAGGATGTCTGGGAGCGCATGCGCCAGGGCTTCGCCCTGCAGGACAACATCGATGTCAACCCGCGCATCGAGCAGCAGCGCCTGTGGTTTGCCAGCAACCCGACGTTCCTCGAAAGCGCCGGCGAGCGCGGCAGCCTCTACCTGCACTATATTGTCGAGCGCCTCGAAGAGCGCGACATGCCGCTGGAGCTCGCACTACTGCCGGCCATCGAGAGCGCCTACAACCCAATGGCCTACTCGCGCGCCAGCGCGGCGGGCATGTGGCAGTTCATGCCGGCCACCGGTCGCCACTTCAACCTGCGCCAGACCAACTTCTACGATGGCCGTCGCGACATCACCGCATCGACCAACGCCGCGCTGGACTACCTGACCCGCCTGCACGACATGTTCAACGGCGACTGGCTCCTGGCCCTGGCGGCCTACAACGCGGGCGAAGGCACCGTCAGCCGTGCCATCGAGCGCAACGAGAAGCTCGGCCTGCCCACCGATTACTGGAACCTGCCACTGCCACAGGAAACCCGTGACTATGTGCCCAAGCTGCTGGCGCTGTCGCAGGTGGTCTCCACGCCTGAGGCCTATGGTGTGAACCTTACCCCGATCGCCAACGAGCCCTACTTCGAAGCGGTAGCCATCAACGACCGCCTCGACCTGTCACGGGTCGCCGCCTTCGCCAACATCGACGAAGACGAACTGATTCAGCTCAACCCGGCCTTCAAGAAACGCATGACCGTGGATGGGCCCAAGCAGCTGCTGGTGCCGACCGCCAAGGCGCAACTGCTCAGCGACAGCCTGTCCAACCTCAAGCCCGAGCAGCTGGTCAGCCTGCAGCCGAACAAGGCCGTGTTCGCTGCCGCCGTGGCCGAAGCCAAGGCGCCTGCCGCGCGCAGCTACCGGGTCAAGCGAGGCGACAGCCTGAGCAGCATCGCCAGGGCCAACCGGGTTGCGGTCAAGGACATCCAGCGCTGGAACAAACTGCCGGGCAACCGCGTCAAGGCTGGCCAGGTCCTGGCCCTGCGCGGCGGCAGCGCGCCGAGCGCCGCAGGCAACCGCGTGGCCGCCTCCGGGCAACGCTCCACCCAGTACAAGGTGCGCAAGGGTGATTCGCTGTATCTTGTAGCCAAACGTTTCAACGTCGAGATGCAGCACCTCAAGCGCTGGAATCCGCGCAGTGGCCATGCGCTCAAGCCAGGCCAGACCCTGACCGTCTATCTGTCGCACTGATACACGACCAAGGGCCGCTATGCGGCCCTTGGCAATCCCCTGGACCCCACTCTTTTTCCATACCCGCCAAGCTGTTACTGTACCCCGACCAAAGCCCAACGCCTCTGGATCGGATGCCGACTTGATACGTCCCCTCCTGCTGTCATTCAGCCTGGCCTTGAGCTTCCCCGCCGTCGCGATGGTGAGCGAAAGCCACGGATACGCGCAGTTCGGCACGCTCAAGTACCCAGCCACATTCACCCACTTCGATTGGGTCAACCCGCAAGCGCCCAAGGGCGGTACCTTGCGGGCCATGGCATTCGGCACCTTCGACACGCTCAACCCTTACACCTTCAAGGGCACCAGCCCGGTCACCACGCCGAACTTCCTGCAGTACGGCGTCAGCGAGCTGAACGAAACGCTGATGGTCGGCACCGGCCAGTACGACCCATCCGGTGACGAGCCCACCTCCAGCTATGGCCTGATCGCCCGGTCGGTGGAGTACAGCGAGGACCGCAGCTGGGTGGTGTTCAACCTGCGCCCGGAAGCCCGCTGGCATGACGGCGCGCCGATCACCGCCGCCGACGTGGCGTTCTCGTACCGTACCCTGCTCAAGCAAGGGCACCCGATCTACCGCACCAACCTGCAGGAAGTGCAGCGCGTAGACATTCTCGGCCCGCTGCGCATCCGCTTCGTCTTCAAGCGCGCCGGCAATCCGCTGCTGATCCTGCGCCTGGGCGAAATGCCGGTATTGCCCAAGCACTACTGGCAAAAGCGTGACTTCGAGGCCACCACCTTCGAACCGCCGCTGGGCAGCGGGCCGTATCGCATCACCCAGGTGGAACCTGGCCGGCGCCTGGTGTTCGAGCGGGTAAAGAACTACTGGGGCAAGGACCTGGCGGTGAACCGCGGCAAGTACAATTTCAACCGCGTCGAGTACGAGTTCTACCGCGATGCCACCGTGGCCTTCGAAGCGTTCAAGGCCGGTGAGTTCGACATCTATATCGAGCACCAGGCAAAAAACTGGGCCAACGGTTACAACTTTCCGGCCGTGCGCCGTGGCGAGGTGATCAAGGCGCAGATCCCGCACCAGATCCCTACCCAGACCCAGGGCCTGTTCATGAACAGTCGCCGAGCCACCTTCAGCGACCCGCGGGTGCGCCAGGCACTAGGGCTGATGCTCGATTTCGAGTGGACCAACCGCGCGCTGTTCAGCAGCGCCTACCGCCGCGCGACCAGCTACTACCCCAACAGCGAGTTCGCCGCCAGCGGCGTACCCACCGGCAAAGAATGGCTGCTGCTGGCGCCGTTCCGTGACCAACTGTCCGACAAGCTGTTCACCCAGCCCTACCAGGTCAGCCACACCGACGGGCGCGGCATTGGCCGCCAGACCCTGCGCCAGGCCCTGGGCCTGCTCAACCAGGCTGGCTGGAAGCTCGACGGCCAGCGCCTGGTCAACGCCAAGGGCCAACCGCTGCGCATGGAGCTGCTGCTGGTTAACCCGAGCCTCGAACGCATCCTGCAACCTTATGTCGAAAACCTGGCCAGCATCGGTATCGATGCGCGCTTGCGCACGGTGGACCGTGCCCAGTACAAACAACGCCTGGACCAGTTCGACTTCGACATGATCCTTATGACCTTGAACCAGACCTTGAGCCCGGGCCTCGAACAGTGGCTGTACTTCCATTCCAGCCAGGCCTCGACCAAAGGCAGCAAGAACTATGCTGGGGTCAAGGACCCGGTGGTCGACCACCTGCTCGACACTTTGCTGGCCGCGCGCACCCGCGACGACCAGGTCGCCGCCGCCCGCGCCTTGGACCGCGTGCTCTCATGGCAGTACTACATGATCCCCAACTGGTACCTCGACAATCACCGCCTGGCCTACCGCAACCGGTTCGCCTTCGTCGCCACGCCGCCCTACACCCTCGGGCTGAATACCTGGTGGATAAAGCCTTCGGAGAAAGCCCAATGAAGCCGACGCTACGCCTGGCCTGCAGCCTGCTGGTCGCCTGCCTGAGCCTGCCCGCGCTGGCCGCGCCGCAACACGCGCTGACTTTGTACGACGAGCCGCCGAAATACCCGGCCGACTTCAAGCACTTCGACTACGTCAACCCCGACGCGCCCAAGGGCGGCACCTTCCGTCAGTCCAGCTTCGGTGGCTTCGACAGCCTCAACCCGTTCATCAACAAAGGCGTCTCGGCCGACAACGTCAGCATCATCTACGACACCCTGATGCGTCAGAGCCAGGATGAACCGTTCACCGAATACGGCCTGGTCGCCGGCAAGATCGAGAAGGCCCCGGACAACAGCTGGGTGCGCTTCTACCTGCGCCCCGAGGCACGCTTCCACGATGGCCACCCAATGCGTGCCGAGGACGTGGTATTCACCTTCAACACCCTGATCAAGGACGGCGCCCCGCTGTACCGCCAGTACTACGGGGATGTGGCTGAAGTGGTCGCAGAAGACCCACTCAAGGTGCTGTTCAAGTTCAAGCACAACAATAACCGCGAGCTGCCGCTGATTCTCGGCCAGTTGCCGGTGCTGCCCAAACACTGGTACGAAACCCGCGAGTTCACCCGTGGCAACCTCGAACCGCCGCTTGGCAGCGGCCCGTACAAGGTCGCCGAGGTCAAGGCCGGGCGCTCGATCCGCTACGAGCGGGTCAAGGATTACTGGGCCAAGGACCTGCCGATCAACCGCGGGTTCTACAACTTCGACGCCATGACCTTCGATGTCTACCGTGACAACAACGTGGCGCTGGAGGCACTCAAGGCGGGGGCCTTCGACTACGAACTGGAGATGAGCGCGAAAAACTGGGCGACCGCCTATGACGTGTCCGCCGTACGCGATGGCCGCCTGATAAAGGAAGAAATACCCAACGGCAATCCTGTGGGCATGCAAGGCTTCGTCTTCAACCTGCGCAAGCCGGTGTTCCAGGACGTGCGTGTACGCAAGGCACTCAGCCTGTTGTTCGACTTCGAATGGACCAACAAGCAGCTGTTCAACGGCGCCTACATTCGCACCGACAGTTATTTCGAGAACTCCGAAATGGCCGCCAGTGGCCTGCCCTCGCCGGCCGAGCTGAAGATCCTCGAACCGCTGCGCGGCAAGGTCCCCGAGCAGGTGTTTACCGAGGCCTTCGCCAACCCGGTCAGCGACGGCAGCGGGATGATCCGCGAGCAGCAGCGCCAGGCCTACAAACTCCTTCAGGAAGCCGGCTGGAAGATCGTCGACGACAAGATGGTCGACAAGGATGGTAAACCGGTCAGCATCGAGTTCCTGCTGGCACAGACCCAGTTCGAGCGCGTGCTGCTGCCGTTCAAACGCAACCTCGCTGATTTGGGGATAGGCTTCGAGATCCGCCGCGTGGATGTCTCGCAATACATCAACCGCCTGCGCTCGCGTGACTTCGACATGATCGTCGGCGGCTTCGCGCAATCCAATTCGCCCGGCAACGAGCAACGTGAGTTCTGGTCCAGCGCTGCCGCCGACAACCCCGGCAGCCGCAACTTCATCGGCCTGCGCGACCCGGCCATCGATCAACTGGTGGAGGAGCTGATCAATGCCGACTCGCGCCAGAGCCTGATCGACCACTGTCGCGCACTCGACCGCGTGCTGCAATGGGGTTACTACGTGGTGCCCAACTGGCATATCAAGACCAATCGGGTGGCCTACTGGAACCACATCGGCCACCCCAAGGTATCGCCCAAGTATGACGTCGGCATCGACACCTGGTGGGTCAAACCGGATGTGACGCCGGCGGTCACCGACGCCCCTGCGGACGAGGCCAACTGACATGCTGGCCTATATCCTGCGCCGCCTGCTGCTGATCATCCCGACCCTGTTCGGCATCCTGATCATCAACTTCATCATCGTCCAGGCCGCCCCCGGCGGCCCGGTGGAACAGATGATCGCCAAGCTCGAAGGCTTCGAGGGCGCCACCAGCCGTATCGCTGGCGGCGGCGCCGAAGTTTCGGTAGCCGGTTCCAACTACCGCGGCGCCCAGGGCCTGGACCCGGCGCTGATCGCCGAGATCGAGCACATGTACGGCTTCGACAAGTCGGCGCCCGAACGCCTGTGGATCATGATCAAGAACTACGCCACGCTGGACTTCGGCGACAGCTTCTTCCGTGACGCCAAAGTCATCGACCTGATCGCCGAGAAGATGCCGGTGTCGATCTCGCTGGGGCTGTGGAGCACGCTGATCATGTACTTGGTGTCGATCCCGCTGGGCATCGCCAAGGCGGTGCGCCACGGCAGCCACTTCGACGTCTGGACCAGCTCGGCGATCATCGTCGGCTACGCCATCCCGGCGTTCCTGTTCGCCATCCTGCTGATCGTGCTGTTCGCCGGTGGCAGTTACTTCGACTGGTTCCCGCTGCGCGGCCTGACCTCGAACAACTTCGACGAGCTGTCCACCACGGGCAAGGTGCTCGACTACTTCTGGCACCTGGTGCTGCCGATCACCGCACTGGTGATCGGTAACTTCGCCACCATGACCCTGCTGACCAAGAACAGCTTCCTCGACGAGATCAACAAGCAGTACGTGGTCACCGCCAAGGCCAAGGGCCTGAGCCGGCCGCGCGTGCTGTACGGGCATGTGTTCCGCAATGCCATGCTGCTGGTGATCGCCGGCTTCCCGTCGGCGTTCATCGGCATCTTCTTCACCGGCTCCCTGCTGATCGAGGTGATCTTCAGCCTCGATGGCCTGGGCCTGATGAGTTTCGAAGCGGCCATCAACCGCGACTACCCGGTGGTCTTCGGCACCCTGTTCATCTTCACCCTGCTCGGGCTGGTGGTGAAGCTGATCGGCGACCTGACCTACACCCTGGTCGATCCACGCATCGACTTTGCCAGCCGGGAGCACTGACATGGCCCTCTCCCCCCTCAACCGCCGGCGCTTCGAGCGCTTCAAGGCCAACCGCCGAGGCTGGTGGTCACTGTGGCTGTTCCTGATCCTGTTCGGCCTGAGCCTGGGCGCCGAGCTGATTGCCAACGACAAGCCAATTGCCGTGCGCTACGACGGCTCATGGTACTTCCCGGCGTTCAAGCGCTACCCGGAAACCACCTTCGGTGGCGAATTCCCGTTGGAGGCCAACTACAAGAGCCCATACATCCGCGACCTGCTGGAGAAGAAAGACAGCTTCGTGGTGTGGGCGCCGATCCCGTTCAGCTATCAAAGCATCAACTACGACCTGCGCGTACCGGCCCCGGCGCCGCCCTCGGCGGACAATTGGCTGGGTACCGACGACCAGGGCCGCGACGTACTGGCGCGGGTGATCTATGGCTTCCGCGTGTCAGTACTGTTCGCACTCACCCTGACCGTGCTCAGTTCCATCGTCGGCGTCATCGCCGGCGCCCTGCAAGGTTTCTACGGCGGCTGGGTGGACCTTGCCGGGCAGCGCTTCCTGGAAATCTGGTCCGGCCTGCCGGTGCTGTACCTGTTGATCATCCTCGCCAGCTTCGTGCAGCCCAACTTCTGGTGGCTGCTGGGCATCATGCTGCTGTTCTCGTGGATGAGCCTGGTGGACGTGGTGCGCGCCGAGTTCCTGCGCGGGCGCAATCTTGAATACGTGCGCGCGGCCCGTGCCTTGGGCATGCGCAACGGCGCGATCATGTACCGGCACATCCTGCCCAATGCCATGATTTCCACCATGACCTTCATGCCGTTCATCCTCACCGGTGCCATCGGCACCTTGACCGCGCTGGACTTCCTCGGCTTCGGCCTACCTCCTGGCGCACCGTCGCTGGGCGAGCTGGTGGCGCAAGGCAAGTCCAACCTGCAAGCCCCGTGGCTGGGCATCAGCGCCTTCGCGGTGCTGGCGATCATGCTGAGCCTGCTGGTGTTCATCGGCGAATCCGCCCGCGATGCCTTCGACCCGAGGAAGTGATATGAGCGAACAGAACCTGATCGAAGTGCGCGACCTGGCGGTGGAGTTTGTCACCGGCGAGCAGGTCAACCGGGTGGTCGACGGCATCAGCTTCGACATCCGCAAGGGCGAGACGTTGGCCCTGGTCGGCGAAAGCGGCTCGGGCAAATCGGTCACCGCGCACTCGATCCTGCGCCTGCTGCCCTACCCGCTGGCCCGCCACCCCAGCGGCAGCATCCGCTATGAAGGCAAGGACCTGCTGCAGCAGAACGAGAAGACCCTGCAACGTATTCGCGGCAACCGTATTGCGATGATCTTCCAGGAGCCGATGACCTCGCTGAACCCGCTGCACTGCATCGAGAAGCAGATCAACGAAATCCTCCTGCTGCACAAGGGCCTGACCGGCAAGGAAGCCACAGCGCGCACGCTGGAACTGCTGGAACTGGTCGGCATCCCTGAACCGCGCAAGCGCCTGAAGGCCCTGCCCCACGAACTGTCCGGCGGCCAGCGCCAGCGGGTGATGATCGCCATGGCCCTGGCCAACGAACCCGAGTTGCTGATTGCCGATGAACCGACCACGGCGCTGGATGTGACCGTGCAGTTGAAGATCCTCGACCTGTTGAAAAAGCTGCAGGCAAAGTTAGGCATGGCCCTGCTGCTGATCAGCCACGACCTCAACCTGGTACGGCGCATCGCCCACCGCGTGTGCGTGATGCAGCGCGGGCAGATTGTCGAACAGGCCGAGTGCGCCACGCTGTTCAGTGCCCCACAGCATCACTACACGCAGATGCTGATCAATGCCGAGCCCAGCGGGTTGCCGGCGCATAACCCGGTAGGTGCGCCGTTGCTGGAGGTGAATGATCTGAAGGTGTGGTTCCCGATCAAAAAGGGGCTGTTGCGCAAGACTGTTGACCATGTGAAGGCGGTGGACGGGATCAACTTCAGCCTGCCCCAGGGGCAGACGCTGGGGATTGTCGGCGAATCCGGGTCGGGCAAGTCGACACTGGGGTTGGCGATTCTGCGGTTGATCTCCAGCCAGGGCGGTATCCGCTTTCATGGCCAACAGCTTGAAGGGATGAACCAGAAGGCAGTGCGGCCGCTGCGGCGGGAAATGCAGGTGGTGTTCCAGGACCCCTTTGGCAGCCTGAGCCCGCGCATGTGTGTGGCGGATATCGTTGGCGAGGGGCTGCGGATTCACAAGATCGGCACGCCTGAGGAGCAGGAAGCCGCAATCGTTGCGGCGCTGGAGGAAGTGGGGCTGGACCCGCGCACCCGCCATCGCTACCCCCATGAGTTTTCCGGCGGCCAGCGCCAGCGGATAGCCATTGCCCGGGCACTGGTGTTGAAGCCGGCGCTGATCCTGCTGGATGAGCCGACCTCGGCGCTGGACCGCACAGTGCAGCGGCAGGTGGTGGAGTTGCTACGGAATTTGCAGGCCAAGTACAACCTGACGTATCTGTTTATCAGCCATGACCTGGCGGTGGTCAAGGCGCTGAGCCACCAGTTGATGGTGATCAAGCATGGGCATGTGGTGGAGCAAGGGGATGCGCGGGAGATCTTCCATGCACCGCAACATGTCTATACGAAACAATTGTTGGAAGCGGCGTTTTTGGGCGAGTGAAACGGGGCCTGCCTGCAGAGCGCATGAAGGCTTGCAGGTGCCTGCCGAAAGATTTGCAGCGCCTATTAGACCGAGCGCCGCGCGGGCGGCGCTCGATCCCAGCCACCCTGCAAAAACCAAGGCATGCACCCGCCAGCCCTACTGCAATCCCTCGGCAGGCCCGGTCACCCGGCAAGCGAACACCAATCCACCACCACACCCATGTGAACATGCTTTTGCTTGCCGGGCCTGAACGGCGTATCCAGTGTTCCCAATGCGATGGAAATCCAATCAGCAAATTCACCCTGTGACTGCGACCAGAACAAACTAGACCCACAACGCGAACAAAACTCACGCCGCACCGCCTCCGAAGAGGCGTAGCTCCTGAGAAGCTCAGCACCGCAAAGCAACCGCATCGCCCCCCGCGGCACGCTGCCATAACTGCCAAACGCCGCCCCGTGCCCTTTGCGGCACTGGCTGCAATGGCAATGGCTCACGGCCTTGGGCGCAGTCCGCAACTCATAACGTACGCCGCCACACAGGCAGCTCCCCTGATAAAGCTCCGTCATGGGTCAGTCCATCCCAGGAAACCAGCGAGCTTAACCTCGTCCCCTCACCTGCGGAATACGCGACGCCATGATCGGAGCTGCGACGACTTCATTCATCAGAAATTCTGATCACGATCGTCTTTCATCATCAGCCAGATCGGGAATAGATTCTCTCCAGTCAACTCCCAGCAACAACGGTAGAGCTCATGTCCAGCCCACAACAAAAACCCGCCTCCCCTGCCCTCGCCACGCTGATCCAGCGCTCCGGCCTGCCCAGCCCTGTGCTCGGCGAAGCCCAGGCGCACACGCTGTTGCAGACACACTACGGCCTGGATGGCGACTTGACTGCGCTGGGCAGCCAGCAGGACCTCAACTTCCGCGTAGACGCCGCGCAGGGGCGCTTCGTGCTCAAGGCCTGCCATGGCAGCTACGCCGAAGTCGAACTGCAGGCGCAGCACGCCGCCCTGGCCTACCTGCGCGAGCAGGGCTTGCCAGTGCCTGCCGTGCAAGCTGCGCAGGATGGCGAAACCTTGCTGGCAGTGGACATCGATGGGCAACCCCTGCGGGTGCGCCTGCTCGACTACATCGACGGCCAGCCAGTGACCCGCCTCAAGCACATGCCGCCACGCCTGATGGCTGAACTGGGCAAGCTGTGCGCACGGCTCGACCTGGCCTTGGTCGACTTCGACCACCCTGGCCTGGTGCGTACCCTGCAATGGGACCCGCAACATGCCCAGGCGCTGATCGAACACCTGCTGCCAATGCTGCAGGACGCCGGGCAACGCGCCCGCATCGACCAGGCCACCCGTGTGGCCAGCGAGCGCCTGGCACCCTTGGCGGCGCGGCTGCCGACTCAGGCCGTGCACCTGGACATTACCGACGACAACACCGTGTGGGCGCGAGACGACCAGCGCCAATGGCAACTGCAGGGCGTGATCGACTTCGGCGACCTGTCGCGCACCTGGCGCATCGCCGACCTGTCGGTGACCTGCGCAGCGCTGCTGCACCATGCCGAAGGCGACCCGCTGCGTATCCTGCCAGCCATCAGCGCCTACCAGGCCCTCAACCCGCTGACAGAGGCCGAGCTGCGTGCGTTGTGGCCGTTGGTACTGAACCGTGCGGCCGTGCTGGTACTGAGCAGCGCGCAGCAATTGGCCGTGGACCCGGACAACCAGTACACCCGCGACAACGTCGCCCATGAATGGGAAATCTTCGATACCGCCACGGCCGTGCCGTTTGCCTTGATGGAAGCGGCCATTTTGCAGGCGGCCGGCCTGCAAGCCGATGCCGCCAACCTGACGGGCTGTGCGCCGCTCCTCCCTGAGTTGGCCGGGCAGCCGGTCAGGCGAGTCGACCTGGGCGTGCTCAGCGCGCACTGCGAAGCCGGAAACTGGGAACAGGCGGGCTTCGACCAGCACCTGCTGAGTTCGCAACCTGCACCGGCCTGCAGCCTGCACGGCCAGTATCGACTGTCACAAACCCATGTCGATCGCCCCGAAGAACCCGCCACCTGCGCGCTGGGCGTTGAGCTGCATGTGCCCAATGGCAGCCCGGTTCATGCACCCGAAGCGGGCATCTGGCAACGTCACGGCGACGGCCGCGGCAGCCTGCGCACGCCACACTGGGCCTTGTGGTTGCAAGGCCTGGAAGATGCCCTGGCGGATGGCCAGGCCGTGACGAAAGGGCAATCGCTGGGCAGCAGTTGCGGCTTCCTCAGTGTCCAGCTGTGCCTCGACACCCATATCCAGCCGCCCTTCTTCGCCACCCCGTCGCAAGCTGACGCCTGGCTGGCCCTGTGCCCGTCGCCTGCCGCGCTGCTGGGCATCGATTGCGACGCCGAACCGTTGCCCGACCCACAGGCCCTGCTGGCCCGTCGCGACGCCAGCTTCGCCCGTTCGCAGAAGCACTACTACGCGCAGCCGCCGCAGATCGAACGCGGCTGGCGCAACTACCTGATCGACCTGCAGGGTCGCTCGTACCTGGACATGCTCAACAACGTCGCCGTACTGGGCCACGGCCACCCACGCATGGTCGCCGAATCGGCGCGCCAGTGGTCGCTGCTCAACACCAACTCGCGATTCCACTACGCCGCCATCACCGAGTTCTCCGAGCGCCTGCTCGACCTCGCGCCCGAGGGCTTCGACCGGGTATTCATGGTAAACAGCGGCACCGAGGCCAACGACCTGGCGATCCGCCTGGCCTGGGCCTACAGCGGTGGCCGTGACCTGCTCAGCGTGCTGGAGGCCTACCACGGCTGGTCGGTGGCCACCGATGCCATTTCCACCTCGATCGCCGACAACCCGCAGGCCCTGGAAACCCGCCCTGACTGGGTGCACCCGGTGGAGGCACCGAATACCTTCCGCGGCCGCTTCCGCGGTGCCGACACGGCGGCCGACTACCTGCGCGATGTCGACACCAAGCTGGCCGACCTCGATGCCCGTGGCCGCCAATTGGCCGGCATCATCTGCGAGCCGATGTACGGCAATGCCGGGGGCATTTCGCTGCCGGCCGGTTACCTGCGCGACGCCTATGCCAAGGTCCGGGCCCGGGGCGGCGTGTGCATCGCCGACGAGGTGCAGGTCGGTTATGGCCGCCTGGGCGAGTACTTCTGGGGCTTCGAGGAACAAGGCGTGGTGCCCGACATCATCACCATGGCCAAGGGCATGGGCAACGGCCAGCCGCTGGGTGTGGTGATCACCCGCCGCGAGATCGCCGAAGCACTGGAAGCCGAGGGTTACTTCTTCTCCTCGGCCGGCGGCAGCCCGGTGAGTTGTCGCATCGGCATGGCGGTACTGGACGTGATGCAGGAGGAAGGCCTGTGGGACAACGCCCGCGACACCGGGCGCTATTTCAAGGCGCGCCTGCAGGCGCTGGTCGACAAGCACCCGCTGGCCGGCGCGGCCCATGGCTCGGGCTTCTACCTGGGGCTGGAGCTGGTGCGCAACCGTGAAACCCTGGAGCCGGCCACCGAGGAAACCATGCTGCTGTGCGACCGCTTGCGCGAACTGGGAATTTTCATGCAGCCGACCGGCGACTACCTGAACATCCTCAAGATCAAGCCGCCGATGTGCACCACGCGGGCGAGCGTCGACTACTTCGTCGACAGCATTGACCGGGTGCTTGGCGAAGGCCTGTAAGGGGCTGTCAAGCGGGCCGGCGAGTGTTCATACTTTCCGGCCTCCTCCTCAGGTTTGCGGACATGGCCTTCAGCAGCGACTCCCTGGCAATTTTCCTCGCAGTGCTGGAAGCGGGCTCGTTCTCTGCCGCCGCGCGCAAACTGGGGCGGGTGCCGTCGGCCGTGAGCATGGCCATCGCGCAACTGGAAGCCGAGCTGGACCTGGCCCTGTTCGACCGAGCCACACGCAAGGCCTTGCCCACCAGCGCCGCCCTGGCGCTGGAACCCCAGGCGCGGCAGGTGATCTGCCAGCTCAACCTGCTCGACGCCCAGGCCCTGCAACTGCACCAGGGGCTGGAAAAGCGCCTGACCATCGCCATGGCCCCCGAGCTGCAGACCGGCCGCTGGAGCCAGCCGCTGGAAACCCTGGCGAAGGAGTTTCCCAGCCTGGAGATCGAAGTGCGTTCGGCAACCCAGACCGAAGCGGTGCGCTTGCTGCATGAAGGCAGCGTGCAACTGGCGCTGGTGTTCGAGCGCCCGGGGATAGATGAACGCGAGTCATTTCTCGAAGCGGGCAGCCAGTTGCTGGTGGCTGTCGCTTCACCGCGTCATCCCGCTGGCAGCAACAGTGGCATGCCGCTGCCTGAAGAAGCCTTTGCCGAACAGCGGCAGATTATCGTGGCTTCGGGCAAGGCCACCGGCTCGGACCCGCGCATGGTGCTGTCGCGGCGGATATGGTTGACCGACAGCTATTTGGCGACGCTCGACCTGGTGCAATCCGGCCTGGGCTGGGCCTACCTGCCGCAGCCACTGGTGGAGCCGTTGATTGCTTCAGGCGCATTGGCCGAGGTGCGTTTTGACAACATGGCCAGCCGCCTACGCTTGTGGGTAGACATCATCTGGATCAAATCCCGCCCGTTGGGCCTGGGCGCCAGGCGTTACCTGGAGGTGATGCGCCAATGCTTTGAAACAGAATCTCCAAGGTCCTGAGCCATACCCGGCTACGCTTCGAGCAAGCCAATGGTTACCCCGGTAAGGACACTGACATGACCATCACCCGACGCGACTTTCTCAATGGCATAGCCCTCACTATCGGCGCGGGCCTGACCCCGTTGCAGATTCTCCAGGCGGCGCCGTCTGGCCGCTATTATCCACCCGCCCTCACCGGCCTGCGCGGCAGCCACCCAGGCGCGTTCGAGGTGGCGCACCAGATGGGCTGGGAGAAGCAGGTTTTTGACACCAACAGCCTGAAAGCAGATGAGCAGTACGATCTCGTGGTGGTCGGTGCAGGCATCAGCGGCCTGTCTGCCGCCTGGTTTTACCGCCAGCAGCACCCGAACGCCCGCGTGCTGATCATCGAGAACCACGACGACTTCGGTGGGCATGCCAAGCGTAACGAGTTCCTCGCCGGTGGCCAGATGATCCTTGGCTACGGCGGCAGCGAAGCCTTCCAGTCACCCAAGCACCTCTTCAGCGACACGGTCAACGGTCTGCTCAAACAACTGAACGTGGATGTAGACCGCTTCCGGACCGCGTTCGACCGCAATTTCTACCCCAACCTCGGCCTGTCCCGTGGGGTGTTCTTCGACCAAGCCGGCTTCGGTGAAGCGAAGCTGGTCAGTGGCGACCCGACGCCCATGGTCGCCGATGATATCGCCCCAGACAAACTCAACGCCCGCAGCTGGCGCGCATTCATTGGTGACTTCCCGCTGCCAGAAGCCGATCGCCAGGCATTGATCGACCTGCACGAGGCACCCCGCGACTACCTGGCTGGCAAAAGCCTGGAAGATAAAGAGGCCTATCTGGCCAAGACCAGCTACCAGGACTTTCTGCGTAAGGACGTCGGCCTCAGTGAGGCCGCTGCGCGCTACTTCCTCAGCCGCACTAACGACTTCTCCGCACTGAGCATCGACGCTGTGGCCGCCGCCGATGCCTATGGTGTGGGCTTCCCAGGCTTTGCTGCCATGGGCCTCGCGCCGGTCAACGAAGAGCTGAAAGCGGAAATGGAAGAACCCTACATCTACCACTTCCCCGACGGCAACGCCTCGCTGGCACGCCTGCTGGTGCGCAGCCTGATTCCCGCTGTAGCGCCCGGCAACAATATGGACGACATCGTCCTGGCGCCCTTCGACTATGCCAAGCTAGACCTCGTGCAAAGCCCTGTACGCCTGCGCCTGAACAGCACCGCAGTAAGTGTCAGCAACCGCGACGCCGGCGTCGATATCGGCTACAGCCGGGCCGGCCAGCTGCACCGGGTACGCGCTAAATTCTGTGTGCTGGCCTGCTACAACATGATGATCCCGTACCTGCTGCGCGACCTCTCCGCCGAGCAGGCCCACGCGCTGGAGCAGAACGTAAAGTTTCCGCTGGTGTACACCAAGGTGCTGATTCGCAACTGGCAGAGTTTTATGAAGCTGGGCGTTCACGAAATCTACGCACCGAACCAGCCCTACAGCCGGGTTAAACTGGATTACCCGGTGGATATTGGCGGCTACCGCCATCCACGCGACCCCGACCAGCCCATCGGTCTGCACATGGTCTACGTGCCGACTACGCCAAACGCAGGGCTCGACGCCCGCAGCCAGGCCCGTACCGGCCGCAGCAAGCTATTTGCCATGAGCTTCGAGCAAATGGAAAACATGGTACGTGATCAGTTGCAGGCAATGCTGGGGCCGGCAGGTTTCGATTACAGCAAGGATGTACAGGCCATCACCATCAATCGATGGCCGCATGGTTACGCGTACTATGCCAACAGCCTGTTCGATGACCAGAAACAGAGTGAACTGCTGATGAACCTGGCGCGCCAGAAAGTCGGCAATGTTGCGATCGCCAACTCCGATGCTGCCTGGGAGGCCTACGCGCACGCGGCCATAGATGAAGCGTTGCGTGCGGTAAACGAGTTGCACTGATATACCCGGCAACAGCAGGATTTTCCTTGTACGTCAATCAGTCGATTGCGCCCCCGTGACAGCACATCACTGGCTAGCAGGGCGCCCACTGATCAGACGTCGCGCTCTGCGCTAATGGACCGGCGCCACCAGCCGATACCCCACCCCCGCTTCGGTAATGATGAACCGCGGCGCCGTCGGGTCATCGCCAAGCTTATGCCGCAAATGCCCCACCACGATCCGCAGGTAGTGGGTGTCGTCGACATGGGTCGGCCCCCAGATATCCTTGAGCAATTGCTGCTGGGTAATCACCCGCCCCGGGTGCCCCGCCAGTTGTGCCAGCAGCGCGTATTCCTTGCGCGTCAGTGCGATCTCCAGACCATCCAGCGTCACTTTGCGAAAGGCGAAATCCACCACTAGCGGCCCGAAGCTCGCCGTCACTTCGCTGCCGCCGGACTGCGGCACCTGACGCAGCAACGCGCGCACCCGGGCAAGAAACTCCTGGATACCAAAGGGCTTGGTCACATAGTCATTGGCGCCGCCATCCAGCGCGTCAACCTTCTGCACCTCGCTGGCCCGCACCGACAACACCAGCACCGGCACTGCGCTCCACTCGCGCAACTCACGCAGCACCTGCTGGCCGTCCATGTCGGGCAGGCCGAGGTCGAGCACCACCAGGTCAGGCTTGGCCAGCGCCGCCTGGGCCAGGCCTTCGCTGCCAGTGGCGGCTTCGATCACCTTGTAGCCCTGGGAGCTGAGGCTGATGCGCAGGAACTTGCGGATCTGTGGTTCGTCGTCGATGACCAACAGGGTGGCGGACTGGCTCATGGGGTTTCGCTTTCGGCTTCGGGTTGCTGGGGCAGCGGCAAGCATAGTGTGATGCAGGTGCCGTGGCCATCGATGCCGTCGCCCACCAGAATCTGCCCACCGTGGGCACCGATCATGCCCTGGCAGATCGCCAGGCCCAGGCCGGTGCCCTGCCCGCCGCGATCGCCTCGGGCAGCGGTGTAGAACATGTCGAAGATCTTCTCGCGTTCGGCCACTGGGATACCGGGGCCCTGGTCGCTGACGGCGAAGTGCAGCTGCTCGTCGTGTACTGAAACCTGCAGCTCCAGGCGGCCTTGCGCGGGCGAGAAGCGTGCGGCGTTTTCCAGCACATTGATCAGCGCCTGTTCGATCAGCGCGGCGTGCACGAACAGCAACGGCAGCTCACCGGGCACCTCTGTGTGCACGTGCAACGGCGCCAGCACCGCACGTAGGCGGTTGAGGGCACTACCGACAATGTCGGCCGGGGCCACCCAGTCGCGGGCCAGCTTGAGGCCGCCGTGGCCGAGGCGGGTCATGTCGAGCAGGTTCTGGATGTAGCGGTCCAGGCGTTCGGCCTCGTTGCGCGTGCCTTCGAGCAGCTCGCGGCGATCTTCGACGGGGATCGCCTCGCCCAGCGCCAGCAGGCTGTCGATACTGCCGCGCATGGCCGTCAGCGGGGTGCGCAGGTCGTGGGACACAGAGGCGAGCAAGGCACTGCGCAGCTGCTCGGTTTCGCCGTGCAGCCGGGCGGCTTCGAGCTGTTCGGCCAGTCGGGCACGAGCCAGGGCCTGGGCCAAGGGTTGGCCGAGGGCCATCAGCAGGCGCCGACGCTGGTTACTCAAAGGCTCTCCGGAGCGCGGGCGCACGCCGAGCAGGGCCAGGGGCTGATCGTCGACCGCCAGCGGCCACCACCACCAGCGGCCATTGGGCAAGGTATCGCTGCCATGACCGGCGGCCTGGCCATGCTGCCAGGCCCACTCGGCGGCGGCACGCTCGTTGTCGCTCAAGGCCTGGGCTTCGCCGCTCGCCAGGTGCAGCAGCCCTTCGCTGCTGCGCTCCAGCAGGCACACCTGCACGTCTTTCCAGCCATTGAGGTGGCGACCGGCGGCGTTGAACACCGCCTGGCGATCGGTGGCCACGGTCAGGCGACGCGACAGGTCGAGCAGCTGGTTGGTCTGCGCCTGGGTTTCGCGCAGGACCTGCAACTGGCTGCGCTGGCGCGCCGCAAGATTGCCGGTCAGGGCCGCCATGAGCAGGAAGAACACCAGCGTCAGCACGTCTTCCTCGCGCTGAATGCTGAACGAGAAGTTCGGCGGAATGAACAGGAAGTCGTAGGTCAGGAACGACAGCGCCGCGCAGGCAAGCGCCGGGCCCAGGCTGCTGCGCACGGCCACCAGGAGCACGGCGGCGAGGAACACCAGCGAGATGTTGGGCAGCGCCAATACGCTCGACACGCCCCAGGCCAGGCCGGCGGCCAGCACCGTGGCCACCAGCGCCAGCAGGTAGTGGCGCCAGATCCACACCCGGCTGACCGCCGCCCGTACCGGCCGTGCCTGGCTGTCGCGGTCGAGCACGTTGATCTCCAGGCCATGGCTTTCGCGCAGCAGCCGGGTGGCGACGCCAGCGCCGAACAGGCGACGGCGCAGCCGATCGCGGGATTGCCCGACCAGCACCAGGCTGGCGCGACGCTCGGTGGCGTGCTGGATCAAGGTTCGCGCCACTTCACCTGCACGCAGCAACACCACCTCGCCCCCCAGGCGCTCGGCCAGTTGCTGAGCCGCCTGCAGGCGCTGGCGGGCGGCTTCGTCACGCAGCCGGCCGTTGTCGACGTGCACCAGGCTCCACGGCAGGTGGCGGCGCTGGGCAACACGGCTGGCGTGGCGCACCAGGCGCTCGGCCTGCTCATCGCCATCCACGCCCACTAGCAGGCGCCCACGCAAGGCCGGCGCCGCTTCGCCACGCAGGCGGTAACCGTGGGCCAGGTCGGCGTCGACCTGGGCGGCGGCGGTCTGCATGGCCAGCTCGCGCAGGGCAGTAAGGTTGGTTTGCGAGAAGTACGCATCTATGGCGGCCCGTGCCTGCTCCGGCACATACACCTTGCCTTCGCGCAGGCGTTCGAGCAGCTCGCGCGGCGGCAGGTCGATCAACACCAGCTCGAAGGCTTCCTGCAGCACCCAGTCTGGCAGCGTTTCGCGCACCTGCACGCCGGTAATGCCGCGGACTTTGTCGTTGAGGCTTTCCAGGTGCTGGACGTTGACCGTGGTGTACACGTCGATGCCGGCGGCGAGCAACTCCTGCACGTCCTGCCAGCGCTTGGCGTGGCGGCTGCCGGGGGCGTTGGTGTGGGCCAGTTCGTCGACCAGGGCCAGGGTCGGCGCGGCCTTGAGCAAGCCGTCGAGGTCCATTTCCTCGAGGGTGACGCCGCGGTATTCGCTGCGCAGCAAAGGCTGCTGAAGCAGGCCACCGAGCAGCGCTTCGGTTTCGCTGCGGCCGTGGGTTTCCACTACCCCGGCCAGCACTTGCACGCCTTGACGTTGCTGGGCGTGGGCGGCCTGGAGCATGGCGAAGGTCTTGCCAACGCCGGGGGCGGCGCCGAGGAACACCTTGAGCCGGCCGCGACCGCTGCGCGGGAGGGTGGCCAACAGCGCGTCTGCGCGGGTGGAGTCACTCATGTTTCATCCTTCTGGGGCAATTCATGCCTTGTAGGAGCGGCCTTGTGTCGCGAAAGGGCCGCAAAGCGGCCCCAGGCATTCAGCATCATTGCTGAGAGTGCTGGGGCTGCTCTGCAGCCCTTTCGCGACACAAGGCCGCTCCTACAGAGATAGAGGGCAGCTTTGTATCAGCGGCTCAGCTGTTCCAGTGCCTGGTTCAAGGCCAGCACATTGACCACCGGTGGCCCGATCAATGGGTGGAGGGTGGCCTCTTCCAGCAAGGCTTGCAAGCGCTCCACCGGCACCTGCCGCGCCGCCGCCACCCGAGGAATCTGGTAGGCCACCGCTTGCGGTGGCAAGTGCGGGTCGAGGCCGCTGCCCGAGGTGGTCAGCAAGGCCTGCGGCACCGGCCCAAGCTGTGCCTGGTACAGCGCCGCGGCATCGCCCTTGACCCGCTCGGCCAGCGCCGGATTGCTTGGTGCCAGGTTGCTCGCGCTACTGGCCACGGTGGCAAAAGCACCCGCCGAAGGCCGTGGATGGAACCAGGCATCACCCTGGAAATCCTGGGCGATCAAGGCCGAACCTCGCACCTGCCCGCGCTCATCGCGCACCAGGCTGCCATTGGCCTGCTCGGGGAACGCCAGCTGGGCAACCCCGGTCACCGCCAGCGGGTACAGCGCGCCAGTGACCACCGTCATCAGCAGGATCAGGCTCATCGCCGGGCGTACGTAACTGTTCATGATGGCCTCCTCAGACCAGGTGCAAGGCATTGAGCAGCAGGTCGATCAGCTTGATCCCGGCGAACGGCACGATGATGCCGCCCAGCCCGTAGATCAGCAGGTTGCGCCGCAGCAGGTGCGCCGCGCTCGCCGCCTGCACGCGCACGCCGCGCAATGCCAGCGGGATCAGCACGATGATGATCAGCGCGTTGAACACGATGGCCGAGAGGATCGCGCTCTGCGGGCTGGCCAGGTGCATCAGGTTGAGCACGCCGAGCTGCGGGTAGATGGCGGCGAACAGCGCCGGCAGGATGGCGAAGTACTTGGCCACGTCGTTGGCGATGGAGAAGGTGGTCAGCGCACCCCGGGTCACCAGCAGTTCCTTGCCTACCTGCACCACGTCCAGCAGCTTGGTCGGGTCGCTGTCCAGGTCGACCATGTTGGCCGCCTCGCGCGCCGCCTGGGTGCCATCGTTCATCGCCATGCCGACGTCCGCCTGTGCCAGCGCCGGGGCATCATTGGCGCCGTCGCCGCACATGGCCACCAGGCGACCGTCGTTCTGCTCCTGGCGAATGCGGGCCAGTTTCTTCTCCGGCGTGGCTTCGGCGAGCACATCGTCCACGCCGGCTTCGGCGGCGATGGCCGCAGCGGTCAGCGGGTTGTCACCAGTCACCATCACGGTGCGGATGCCCAGCTTGCGCAGCTCGGCAAAGCGCTCGCGGATACCCGGCTTGACCACGTCCTTGAGGTGGATCACGCCGAGCAGGCGCTTGTCCAGGCACACCAGCAGCGGGGTGCCACCGCTCTGGGCAATGCGCTCCACCTCACGGGCCAAGGCGCTAGGCAGGTCCAGGCGCTGCATGCCGACGAAGGCCAGCACGGCGTCGACGGCGCCCTTGCGGTAGTGGTGCTGCTGGAAGTCGATACCCGAAAGGCGCGTCTCGGCGCTGAAGGCGATGGCCTGGTACTGACCGAGTGATGGCTCGACGAAGTCGTGCAACTGGCGCAGGTACTCGACGATCGACTTGCCTTCGGCGGTGTCGTCGGCCAGCGAAGCGAGCAAGGCGCCCTCCCCCAGCTCTTTGGCAGTCACACCCTGGGCCGCATGCAGAGCGCTGCAGCGGCGGTTGCCGAAGGTGATGGTGCCGGTCTTGTCGAGCATCAACGTATGCACGTCGCCGGCCGCCTCCACCGCGCGGCCGGAGCGGGCGATCACGTTCAGGCGTACCAGGCGGTCCATGCCGGCGATGCCGATGGCCGAGAGCAGGCCGCCGATGGTGGTCGGGATCAGCGTCACCAGCAGCGCGGCGAGGAAGATCAGCGGCAGGCTGCCGCCGGCAAAATGGGCGAACGGTTGCAGGGTCACCACCACGATCAGGAAGATCAGGGTCAGGCCGATCAGCAGGATGTCGAGGGCGATTTCGTTGGGGGTCTTTTGCCGCTTGGCGCCTTCGACCAGGGCGATCATGCGGTCCAGGGTCGACTCACCGGGGTTGCTGGTGATGCGGATCAGCAGCCAGTCGGAGACCAGCCGGGTGTTGCCGGTGACGGCTGAGCGGTCGCCGCCGGACTCACGGATGACCGGCGCGGACTCACCGGTGATGGCCGCTTCGTTGACCGCCGCGATGCCTTCGAGAACCTCACCGTCACCGGGGATCATCTCGCCGGCCACCACGCGCACCACATCGTCCTTGCGCAGCCCCGTGGCTGCGACACTCTCGAAACTGCCATCGCGCTTGCGGCGCTGCGCCGTCAGCCCCTGGCTACCGGCCTTGAGGCTGTCGGCGCGAGCCTTGCCACGGCCTTCGGCGAGGGCCTCGGCAAAGTTGGCGAACAGCACGGTGAACCACAGCCACAGGGCAATCTGCGCGGCGACACCGGTGCTGACGCCATTGCCGGGGGCGAAACACAGCGCGGTGGTGAGCATCGCCGTCAGGGCGACCACCAGCATCACCGGTGCCCGTTTGAGCTGGCGCGGGTCTAGCTTGACGAAGGCCTGCACCAGCGCCGGCCGCCACAGGGCGGCAAAGCGAGTCTGGTCCTTGGCGCTGTGTGAGGCGTTCACTTCAGGAATGGGCATGTTCATGGATGATTCCTCAGAAACCCAGGCTCAGTTGTTCGGCGATCGGCCCGAGGGCCAGGGTCGGCAGGAAGGTCAGGCCACCGACCAGCAGGATGGTCACCAGCAACAGGCTGGCGAACAGCGGGCCGTGGGTGGGGAAGCTGTTGCTGCCCTGGGGCGCGCTCTTTTTCGCCGCCAGGCTGCCGGCCAGGGCCAGGATCGGCAGGATGTAGCCGAAGCGGCCGATCAACATGGCCAGGCCGATCATCACGTTGTGGAACACCGTGTTGGCGCCGAACCCGGCGAATGCCGAGCCGTTGTTGGCGGTGGCCGAGGTATAGGCGTACAGCAGCTGGCTGAAGCCGTGGGCGCCGGGGTTGCTCACTGCGCTGGCGGGCCCTGGCAGGCTGGCGGCGATGGCCGCGAGCACCAGCACGCCGACCGGCATCACCAGCAGGGTGGCCACCAGCAGCTGCACTTCGCGCGCCTGAAGCTTCTTGCCGAGGTACTCCGGCGTACGGCCAATCATCAAGCCGGCCAGGAATACCGCGATCAGCACGAACAGCAGCATGCCGTAGAGCCCGGCACCGACGCCGCCGAAGATCACTTCGCCCACCATCATGTTGACCATCGCGACCATGCCGGTCAGTGGGTTGAGGCTGTCATGCATGGCGTTGACCGAGCCGTTCGAGGCCGCCGTGGTGGTCACGGTCCACAGCACCGAGCCGGTGGTGCCGAAGCGGCTCTCCTTGCCCTCCATGGGTGCGCTCTGCTGCACTTGGGCGCTTTCCAGCGCCGGGTTCGGCTGGTACTCCGACCACAGTGCCGTGGCGCCACCCAGCAGGAACAGGCCAAGCATGCAGGCGATGATGGCTCGGCTCTGGCGCAAGTCCTTGACGTAGTGCCCGAAGGTGAACACCAGCGCCACCGGAATCAGGATGATCGAGGCCACCTCGAACAGGTTGCTCCAGGCCGTGGGGTTTTCGAACGGGTGCGCCGAGTTGACACCGAAGAAGCCGCCACCGTTGGTGCCCAGCTGCTTGATGGCGATCTGGCTCGCGGCCGGGCCCAGCGGGATGGTCTGGTCGGCGCCTTGCAGGGTCACGGCATGGGCGTAGTCGGCGAAGGTCTGCGGCACGCCCTGCCACACCAGCAGCAGTGCCAGTAGCAGGCACAGCGGCAGCAAGCCGTAGAGGGTGGCGCGGGTCATGTCGACCCAGAAGTTGCCCAGGCTGGTGGTGGAGCGACGGGCGATGCCGCGGCACAGCGCGATCAGCACAGCCAGGCCGGTGGCAGCGCTGACGAAGTTCTGCACGGTCAGGCCGAGCATCTGGCTCAGGTAGCTGACCGAAGCCTCACCGCTGTACGCCTGCCAGTTGGTGTTGGTGACGAAGCTCACCGCCGTGTTGAATGCCAGCGACCACTCCTGGCCGGGCAGGTGCTGCGGGTTGAGTGGCAGGTGGCCTTGTAGCAGGAGCACGCTGAACAGCAGCAGGAAGCCGGCCAGGTTGAAGGCCAACAGGGCCAGCGTGTACTGCTTCCAGTTCTGCTCCTGGCCGGCGTTCACCCCGGCCAGGCGGTAGCAGGCTTGCTCGACCGGGCCGAGCACTGGGGTCAGCCAGGTGCGCTGCCCTTCCATCACCTTGTAGTAGAAACGCCCGAGCCAGGGTGCCGGCAGCAGCACGATGGCGAAGAAGGCCAACAGCAAGAGGTAATCGTAACTGTGCATGGCCGCTCCCTAGCTGCGATCGGCGCGCAGCAGCGCTACCAGCAGGTAAACCGCCAATGCCACTGCCAGTAGCAGTGACAACCCGTCGAGCATGTACATGCGTGCAACTCCCCCGTGGTGCGGCCTGGGCCGCTTTGGGGGAATTGTCTGAGGGAGGGGCGTAAAGGGACGAGACCGGAGGGAGAGGCTGGCTATAAAGAATGCGTAAAAACAGCCTTACTGTGGGGTTTGCGCCGAATTACGGCTCCAGTCCAGCAGCAGGCTGTAGCCAACTGCCAGCAGGGTTGGCCCGATGAACAGGCCGATAAAGCCGAATGCCAACAAGCCGCCGAACACACCCAGCAACACGATCACCAGCGGCAGGTTGCCGCCGCGACTGATCAGGTAGGGTTTAAGCACGTTGTCCACGCCGCTGATGACGAAGGTGCCCCAGATACCGAGGAATACCGCCATGCCGTATTCGCCCTTCCACACCAGCCAGCCCGTCGCCGGAATCCAGGCCAGCGGCGGCCCCATCGGGATCAGGCTGAGCATGAAGGTCACCAGGCCCAGCACGATCGCCCCAGGCACTCCGGCAATCAGGAAACCGATCAGTGCCAGCAGCGCCTGGGCTGCCGCCGTGCCGATCACACCGTTCACCACCCGCTGGACGGTCCCGGCCACCAGCTCCAGGTAGTAATCGGCCCGCTGGCCCACCAACCGGTTCAGCAGCCGCAGCACGAAAGCCGACAGCCGCGGCCCGTCACGGTAGAAGAAGAACACGAACACCAGGCTCAGAGTCAGCTCCAGCACACCGCTGCCGATCTGCGCACTGCGCGCCAGCAACCAGTTGCCGACCTGCCCCAGGTACGGCTTTATCGACTGCAGCAAGGCCGCGCCTTGCTGATCGAGAGATTGCCACCAACCGACCAGGCGCTCGCCCACGAAGGGAATGCCGCCTAGCCACTCAGGCGCATCGGGCAGGCCATCGACCTGCACGTCACGCACAAAGGCAGTGGCGTCGCGGATGTGATCGGCCAGGTTGAAGCCCAGCCACACCAGCGGCAAGGCAACGATCAGGATCCAGGCCGTGGTCAGCAGGCTGGCGGCCAAGGTTTCGCGCCCACCCAGCACACGCGTCAGCAGGCGCATCAGCGGCCAGCTGGCAAACGCCAGGATAGCCCCCCACAGCAGCGCGGAGATGAACGGCGCCATGACCCACAGGGCGGCACCCAACAGCGCCAGCAGCAGAATCTGGATCAGCAGGCGGTCATTATTGGCCATGGTGGCGCTCACTCAACGAATCAGTTCCAGGTGCAGGCCATCGGTGGGCGCATTGCCGACTTCGAGCCGGCCATCACGCACACCGGCCTTGACCAGTTGCTCGCGCCAGGCCTCGGCCTGGGCGCCACTCAGGCTCGCGCGCAAGGTGCTGTCGAGGTTCAGGCTTCGCGCCAGCAAGGTCACCCAGCTTTCCTGCGGCGCAGCCAGGTCAGGGTAGTCGAGCTTGCCGGTGTCGCGCATTTCGCGCAGCACCGTGGCGGCAGTGGGCAGTATCTCGCCCAGCGGGCTGCCGGCGACGAACTCTTCCACATGCAGATAGGCGCGGCGGTTGCCACGGGTGACGCTGTACAACGCGACCAGGGTGTCGGCCTCCTCGGCCGAGCGGCGCAGCAGGATGAACGCCTGCTGCTCGTCACCGCCGTTCAGCCGGGCATTGGCAAACACGTCGTTGGCCCACAGGCTGCCTTCGCCGCAATCGCGGCCCTGGCACCAGAACAACGGATAGCCACCGTCATGCTGCAGCGCCTCGCGGGCGCTGGTGAAGGCTTCGCGGGCGCTGCGCTCGACCGGCAGCTCGTAGGTGACCGAACTGACCTGGCCACGGCTTTCGATCTTGTCTTCGACACGCAGGCGGCCGCTGATCTTGCGCAGCGGGCCCATGGGATAGACGCGTTCCTGCTCCACGGCCGGGCGCTGGTCGACCACCTTGGCGTCCACCGGCACGGGCAGGCTGCCGGCCCACAGCAAGGGGCTGGCCAGTGCGAGGCAGGCGGCAAAGGCTGTACGAATGGAAACGAGGGCGCTCATCGGCGACCCATGCGGCGCAGTACGCCGGGTTGAAGCTCCAGGATGTCTGGCAGTTGCATGGTTGTCTCCCTGTTCAACCCGCCAAGCCTCGACACTTGTCCGGTGCAAGTCAAGCAAAGCCAAAGAAGCGATTGAAACAGTCTGCGACAAGGGCCGCGCCCTCTTCGTCGTTCAGGTGCAGGTGATGCCCGCCGGGCAACACGGTCTGCTCAAAGGGTAGCTGCTCCAGCAGTTCGGTGTGGCGCACCAGCATGCCGTCGGCCGCCACCACCAGGCTGGCTGGGCAACTGACTCGCCGCACGTAGGCCATGGCCTGGGCCTGGCTCAGGCGCACCGGCGATGGCAGGGTCAAGCGGCTGTCGCTGCGCCAGCTGTAACCACCGGGCACCGGCATCAGGCCGCGCTGGGCAAGCCGCTCGGCGGCTTCGCGGCTGACCGCGACCATGCCCTTCATGCGCGCCTGCACGCCCTCCTCCAGGGTCGGGTAAACGGACTTGCGCTTGCCATCGAGGCGCAGTTGGGCCTGCAGGGCCATGCCCAGTCGCTCACCGGCATCCTGCTCGGCGCCGGTCGGGGGAATGACACCGTCAATCAGGGCCAGGTGGCTCACCCGGTCTGGCAAGGCACCTGCCAGTTGCACCGAAATGATCGCGCCCAACGAATGCCCGAGCAGGGCAAAACGCTGCCAGCCCAGCTGCTCGGCAACCCGCAGCACATCATGGGCGTAATCGGCCAAGGCATAACCCGCGCCCAATGGGCGGTGCTCGGAATAACCGTGCCCGGCCAGATCGAGGGCGACAATGCGCAGGCCCTTCAACCGGGGGGCCAGGCGGGAGAAGCTGTTGGCGTTGTCCAGCCAGCCGTGCAGGGCGATCACCGGCAGGCCATCCTCCGGGCCGAACAGGTGAGCGGCCAGCTCGATATGGCCCAGGCTCAGGCGCACTTCCTCGACCTGCGCACTCATGCCTGGCTCCAGCGATCGAACAGGCCCTTGATCAGGCTCGCCGTGTCGGTCGGCCGTTCCAGCGGGAACATGTGCCCGCCCGGCACACTGTGGTATTCGCCCCGCGGCATGCCGCGAACCGCCAGTGCATGGTGACGGCGGATGACGTTGCTGCGCTCGCCACGCACCATCGCCAGGGGCACCTGCAACTGGCGCGCAGGCGCCGGGCTGGCGTGCGGGATATTACGGTAGATGCTGATCTCCGTGGCCGGGTCGAAGCGCAGGCGCAAGCCCTCCTCGTCCGCTTGCAGGCCATGTTCGAGGTAGGCTTCCAGGCAATCCGGGTCGAAGTGGCGGAACAGCGACTTGCTGGCAAAATAGTCACGCGCGCTGTCACGGTCGGCAAACGCTTCACGCCGCCCAAGGGTCCGGCCAGCCGGGGTGATGCGGTCGATGAAGCCAAAGCGCTTGGCCGTGCGCAGCAGCCACTGGTCTGCGCGGGTCAATACCGGCGAGTCGAGCATCACCACGCCGCGGTACAGCTCGGGCCGGCGCAAGGCGGCGTGCAGGTGCAGCACGCCGCCCAGCGAATGGCCGACGCCCCACACCGGCGCCTCCAGCTGCGCCAGGTGGTGCAGCAGCTCGTCGACCAGGCTCTGCCAGTTGTCTCCCACCGGAAAGCGGGGGTCATGGGCATGCTGGGCCAGATGACTGACCTGATAATCCGGCGTGAGAGCGGCGAACAACTTGCCGTAGGTGGCCGAGGGAAAACCGTTGGCATGGGCGAAGAAGATCTGCTGCGACATGGCGCCTGGTCCGGACGGGGATGATGGCTCATTGTCGGCATCGCGCCGGCACTCGGCAACGTTTGTAAAGGTCATCGCCAAGGGCTATCAGGTCACGCCGACTGGTCGAAGCTGGCCAGCGAACGGCGCAGGCAGGCTTGCATGTAGGCAATCTGGCTCTCTAGCGCCTCACGGGCCACGCTCTGCTCGTGCAGGTCGAGTTGCAGTCGGCGCAGGGCCAAACAGCTGGTTTGCAGCAGCAGGGACATGCGCATGCAGGATTTCTGCAGATCGCGCAGGTCCTGCTCGACTACCTGGTTGTCACTGGGGTGGTGCTCGACCTTGTTACGGACTATGCCCATCAGGTGATAGAGCTTGGCGTCGGCGGCCTCGCGCAACAGTGCGTACTGGGCGAAATCGAGGCGTTGGTCACGCTGCACGGTTTCAATCGTGGGCTGCAGATCCAGAGAGCGCAAAAGCTCGTGCACCAACCCGCTCATACAACGCTCCCTGTCCTGTCATCTGCTGAACAACCTGACGCCAAGCATCCGTTGGATCCAAATGGCTGGCAACTGGCAAAAATGCCAGTTGCTCCCGCTCACTCTGGCGAACTAAGCGCGCGCAACGTCATCAGCCCTGCCAGCGGCCAGTCGCCTTCCAGCTCCGCCAGGCTGGCGGTGCTCATGGGTGCCGGCTGCTGAACATGGCCATGCTCGAGCATGCCGACCAGCGAGCCCACCAATGGCTGGTGGCTGACCAGCAACACATGCTCCAGGCCCAGGCGTTCGACCTCGCCGATCACCTGCCGCACATCGCTTTCAGGTGTCAGCCACGGCACGGTGCGCACGGGCTCGGCGAAGCCCAGGGTGTCATGCACCAGCGCCGCCGTCTGCTGTGCCCGTACATATGGGCTGGCGATGATCGCCTGCAACGGCTGGCCAAGCAGCTGGGCCGCGCTGTGCAGCACCTGCTCGCGGCCATGACCGGTCAGGCGCCGCTCAGCGTCGGTGTTGGCGCGCGGCTCCGCCTCGCCGTGGCGCAGCACCCACAGCTTCACAGCTTGGGCTCCTCGTCGCGCACCGGGTGCGGTGCGGGGGCAACGGCGTGGGGCGCCTCGCCTTCCGGGGCACGGGCTGCCGGCCAGTCGGCGAACGGCCAGGGTTTCTGGTCGGTGTGGAAAGTACCGAAACGGCCGATCTGCGCCAGGTACTGGCTCAGGCTGTCACCGAAGTTCATCAGGCTGGCGCTCGGTGCGCCATACACCAGGCGGTAGATCAGCTGCACCAGTACCAGGCCACCGAGCAGCAACTCGGCCAGTTGCCAGACCACCAGGAACACCAGCATCCACAGCACCCGCAGGATGATCGACTCGCGCTGGGCGCGCTCGGGGGTATCGTTCATGTGCTGCTCCTTCGCTTAATTGAAACCACTGATGGAAATGAAATCGACGTCGGTCTTGGGCTCGGCGCGCATCAGGTGCTCGATCACCTGGTTCAGCGTGCGGCCTTCGAACAGGATGGCGTGCAGGCCGGCCACCAGCGGCATGTAGACCTGCACCTCCTGGGCCTTGGCCTTGAGCACCTTGAGCGTATTGACCCCTTCGGCCACTTCGCCCAGGCGGCTGACGGCCTGCTCCAGGCTCAGGCCCTGGCCCAGGGCGTGGCCGACCTGGTAGTTGCGGCTCTTGGGCGACGAGCAGGTGACGATCAGGTCACCGACACCCGCCAGGCCCAGGAACGTCATGGGGTTGGCACCCTGGCTGACGGCAAAGCGGGTCATCTCGGCCAGCGCACGGGTGATCAGCATGCTCTTGGTGTTTTCGCCCATGCCCAAGGCCACAGCCATGCCGGCGATGATGGCGTAGACGTTCTTCAGCGCACCTCCCAGTTCGACGCCGAAGCGGTCGCTGCTGGCGTAGACCCGGAACGTGCGCCCGTGCAGCACGGCCTGCACCCGCTGGCACAGTGTTTCGTCTTCACTGGCGACCACGGTGGCGGTCAGTGCATGCTCGGCGATCTCGCGGGCCAGGTTGGGGCCGGAGAGCACGCCGATGCGGGCTTCGGGGGCGATTTCCTCGAGGATCTGGCTCATCAGCTTGAAGCTCTGCGCTTCGATACCCTTGGTCAGGCTGACCAGGTATTTACCACGCAGCAGCTCGGCATGGGGCGCCAGCACGCTGCGCAGGGCACTCGAAGGCAGCGCGACGAAAATCAGGTCGCTGGCTTGCAAGGTGGCCAGCAGGTCGTTGACCGGCTCGACACCGTCCTGCAGGCGGATGCCCTTGAGGTAGCGCGGATTCTCGCGATTGACCCGCATCGCCTCGGCCTGCTCGGGGTCGCGCATCCATTGGCGCACCGGCACGCCATTCTCGGCCAGCAGGTTCGCCACGGCGGTGCCGAAGCTGCCGCCTCCCAGAACTGCAACAGGTTGCTGTTCAGTCATATTCAATCCGTTAAAGCCAATAAGTTAAGTGGCGACCCGCTCATTATACGATTCCCCTGCCAAGCGCCAAGGCTGGCAACACCGATGACACTGTCATGGCCACGTTGCAATAAATGCAGGAGCGGCTTTAGCCGCGATGCGCCGCGCGGTCGGCGCCCGATTTACGCCACGCTGCACATTTGGAGGCGAGCACTCCACTGCACACTGGCAAAACCTTCCCGGTCAGTTAACATGCCTGTTTCAATCCTGAGACAAGGCTGTCCTGTGTTCCCTGGCCCGCCCCCTTACCCTCGCCTGCTGCTGCTGACTGCCCTGCTCGGCGGCTCGGCCATGGCTGATGACTTGTTCATCGACAACACCGACCTGCCGCAGGTTCTGACCGCCACGCGCCTGAAACAATCCCCGGCAGCGGTGCCAGGCAGCATGACCGTACTCGACAACGAGCTGATTCGCGCCAGCGGTGCCCGCGACATCCCCGAACTGCTGCGCCTGGTACCGGGCATGATGATCGGCTACGGCGCCGGCAACCAGCCGACCGTCAACTACCACGGCAGCAACGTCAACGATGCACGGCGCATGCAGGTGCTGATCGACGGCCGCTCGGTGTACCGCGCAGGCCTGGCCACGGTGGACTGGAGCGACATCCCGGTCGCCATTGAGGATATCGAGCGAATCGAGGTGTTCCGCGGCCCCAACACTGTCAGCTACGGCGCCAACGCGCTGATGGCGGTGGTCAACATCCTCACCCGCAACCCGGCCGACAGCCATGGCACGCGGATGAAACTGACCCGCGGCCAGGATGGCATCAACGACTATTACCTCAGCCACGGCTTCGGCTGGGACGGCGGCGACCTGCGCCTGTCGGTATCCGGCCAGCAGGACGATGGCTTCGACAAGAACCAGTTCGGCCAGGACTACCGCGACAGCCGCCGCCTGAACCGCTTCAACCTCAGTGTCAGCCACGTCCTGGCGCCGGACCAGACCCTGGAATGGCAACTGGCGGCAAAAGAAGGCAGCAACCAGCGGCCGTATACCTACCAGCCGGTGTTCCCCTACGTCACCCAGGCCGGCGACAACGCCGACGTCAATGCCAAGGACTATGCCGGTTCGGTACGCTGGAACATCGACTTCAACCCCGAACACAGCCTGTATGTGCAGGGTTCGGCCCAGCTTTTCGATCGCCAGCAGGTCTGGCGCGCCTGCGATGCGGCGCTGTCGTTCAGCCCCGAGTTGACCCGCCTGTGGCAGATGAACCCCGATTTCGCCGAAAAGGTCGCCCGCGGGGCGAACAACCCGCCAAGCAGCAGCAACCCCGAAGAACAGGCGCTGGTCGATACGATCAAGGACCAGTGGAACAACCAGGGTGGCAAGAATGTGGTCTGCGGCGATGTCGACCAGAGCACCCGTGAGACCCGCTATGACCTGGAAGTTCAGGACACCCTGAGCCTGACCGATAGCCTGCGCCTGCTCAGCGGCATGAACTACCGGTATGACCGCGCCGATTCGCAGACCTACTTCAACGGCAGCATCGACGACCAGACCTGGCGCCTGTTCGGCCAGCTGGAATGGCGCGCCGACGAGCACTGGATTCTCCAGGGCGGCGCGATGTTCGAGGACTCGCGCCTGTCCGGCAGCTCGCTGACCCCGCGCATGGCGGTCAACTACCTGATCACGCCGCGCCACGGCCTGCGTGCGGTGTACTCCGAAGCCGTGCGCTCGCCGGACATGTTCGAGAACAACGTAAACTGGAGCTACACGGTCAAGAACCTGAGCCCTACCGCATTCGGTCAGCGCAATGCCGAATACTTCGTCAAGACCCGCGGCCCTGGCGACCTCGAACAGGAACGCATGCGCTCGCGTGAGCTGGGCTATAACGGCTACTTCAGCGACCTCGACCTGAGCATGGATGTGAAGCTGTTCTACGACGAGATCACCGGAATGATCAGCGAGCCCCTGAAGAACAACCAGTACATCGCCAGCAACGCCAACAAGGCCCGCTTCAGCGGCAGCGAGGCGCAGTTCGACTGGCGCCTGGCGCCACGCGATCGTCTGCGCCTGACCTATGCCTATGTCGATGCCTGGGCCAGCAACCCCGCCGACCGGCGCCTGAGCGCCCGCAACAGTGGCTCGGCCGGCTGGATGCGCGAATGGGGCGAGGGTTGGTCCAGCGCGCTGTTCTATTACGGTGACGACGCCCTCAATACGTACCGCTACGAACGCGTTGACCTGCGCGTGGCCAGGCGCTTCCGTATCCAGGGCAGCACCCTGGAGCTGGCCGCGCTGTGGCAGCAACGCCTGGACGACCAGCCCAACACGGTGGAGCAGAACCGTTATGACAGCCGCCACCGCCTGAGTGTCAGCGCGGAGCTGGAGTTCTGATGGCCCGGCTGCTGCGCCTGCTTCTGTTCTGCCTGTGGCCACTGGGTACGCTGTCCGCCAGCGAAATCCTGCTGGTCGGCGGCGACGACCAGCCTGGCTTTCGCAGCTTTGTCGACGCCCTGCAAGCCCGCCGCAGCCACGACCAGGTGCGCTTCCAGAGCATCGCCGCGTTGCCCCGCCCCGCTCAGCTCAAGGCTGACGTGCGCCTGGTGCTGCTCGACAGCAGCGCACTGGAGTGGCGCCTGAGCGACAACAGCGGGCCACCTGCGCTGGCCATGCGCGTCAGCCGGGTACAGGCTGAACAACGCCTGGGAAAGTCGCGCCCTGCTTACCTCACCCTGCTGTGGAGCGACCCGCCGCTGGCACGGCAACTGCGCCTGGCCCGCTACCTGTTGCCACAGGCCCAGCGCATTGGCGTGCTGTACGGTAAGCACAGTCAGTTCCTGCTCGACGAACTGCGCCAGGCGGCACGCCCGATGGGCCTGGAGATCGTCGCCCAGGACTGGCCGGATCAACGCGACAGCCGCCCCCTGCAACACCTGCTGGCCAACAGCGACGTGCTGTTGGGCCTCGATGACCCCGACCTGTACAACTCCAAGACCGCGAAGAACCTGCTGCTCAGCAGCTACGGGCGACAGATGGCGCTGATAGGTCCGAATGCCGGCTTCGTGCGCGCTGGCGCACTGGCCAGCACCTACAGCGACCAGGACGACTGGCTGGCAGTGCTCGACCGGTTGCTCGACCAGCCTCCGGCGCACTGGCCGCGCAGCCTGTACCCGACGCGCTATGCCGTCAGCGGCAACCAGCAGGTGGCGCGCGCCCTGGGCCTTGAACCGATCGATCCGAACGCCACTGCCAAGGCCTTGGCCGAAGGAGAACCCACCCCATGAGCAAACGCCTGAGCTGGGACATCCACACCCGCACCCAGATCATCAGCCTGGGCCCGGCATTGTTGCTGACCTTGCTGTTGATCAGCTTTTTCACCTTCGTGCGGATCCAGGATCTGCGCCAGGAGCTGAACCACACCGGGCAGCTGATTGCCAACCAGCTGGCACCAGCCTCCGAGTACGGTGTCATCTCCGGTAACAATGAAGTCCTCGAAGGCCTGATGCGCGCCACCCTGAGCATCCCGCACGTGCGCTTCCTCGAAGTACAGGACGGCCGAAACCACATCCTGGTGTACGTCGAGCAGCAGGACGAGAGCAACAACCGGGCGCAGCAGGTGGAAGTGTTCCAGGCGCCGATCCGCCTGCAGCAGATCCGCCTGGACAGTGACTTCCTGCAACAGGGCAAGACGCCAACACCGGCCATCGGCGACGACTACCTGGGCCGGGTGATCGTCGGCATGTCGGACGATGCCTTCAGCCAGCGTCAGCAGGAAATCGTGATCAAGGCCGCCATCCTTGCACTATTCGCCCTGCTGTTCACCTTCCTCCTGGCCCGCCGCCTGGCCATGAGCCTGGCCAAGCCGATCAGCGACATGGGCCATGCGGTCAAGGCCATCCAGCAGGGTGAATACAACGCAACGCTGCCGGTAGTCGACGACAGCGAACTCGGCCACCTGGCGCGGCATATCAACAACCTCGCCAACGCCCTGGACCAGGCCAGTGCCGAACAGAAGCAGGCCATCGCCCAGCTGATCCAGGCGCGCGAGGAAGCCGAACAGGCCAACGGCGCCAAGTCGGAGTTCCTGGCCATGATGAGCCACGAATTGCGCACCCCCATGAACGGCGTGCTGGGCATGCTGCAATTGCTGGAGACCACCCAGCTGACCAGTGAACAGGCGGATTACACGGCGGTGGCCAGCGAATCCACCGGGCATTTGCTGAAGGTCATCAATGACATCCTCGACTTCTCGCGCATCGAACGCACGACGCTGCAGCTTGAGCACATCGACTTCAATCTGGTTGAACTGATCGCCAGCAGCGTGCAGTCGTTCCAGCACAGCGCCCAGCAGCGCGGCCTGGAACTGCACCTGCAGTTGCCGGCAGAGGGCACACAGCCGCAGGTGGTCGGCGACCCGACGCGCATCCGCCAGATCCTCCTCAACCTGATCGGCAATGCCCTGAAGTTCACCGAGCGTGGTCAGGTTCAGGTCGAGGCGCACTGGCAGCTGCTCGACCGGCAATTGCTGTGGTTCACCTGCAGCGTACGTGACACCGGCATCGGCATCGACAGCGAACGCCTGGAAATGATGTTCGTCGCCTTCCAGCAGGCCGACAGCTCGATTTCGCGACGCTATGGCGGTACCGGCCTGGGCCTGTCGATCGCCCGCACCCTGGCCGAACGCATGGGCGGCAAGCTGCGCGGTGAAAGCCGCGAAGGGCTGGGCTCGACCTTTACCCTGGAAATGCCGCTGCCGCTGGCCAGCACCGTATCGGCAACGCTACCCGGCAGTTCGGGGGCCCATGCACCGCTCGAGGTTGGCAAACGCATCCTGCTAGTGGAGGACAATCCGGTCAATCAGAGCGTCATCGAAGCCATGTTGCGCAGCCTGGGGATGGAGGTCAGCGTGGCCCACGACGGGCTTCAGGCGGTGGAGCAGGTCGGCCAGCAGCCGTTCGCCGCCGTGCTGATGGATTGCCGCCTGCCGCATATGGATGGCTACGAAGCGACCCGGCGCATCCGCCTGTTGCCGGCCTGCGCCCAGCTGCCGATCATCGCCTTGACCGCCAATGCCCTGCAGGGTGACCGCGAGCGCTGCATGGCCGCCGGCATGAATGATTACCTGAGCAAACCGTTCCGCCGCACCGAGTTGCAGCGGGTATTGCAGCGCTGGTTGCCTGGACGGACAGCAGCGACTGGCGATAAATGCTAAAGTGCGGCAGTCTTAAGTACTGGACAGGACCTTGTTCGGACCTGAAAATAGACGTTTCAGTGCACACCTGTACTTCTTTCGCCAGGTGCGCTGTGACTTTCACCACAACGCAATAGTCTACCTGTAGGCTGCCGCCCCAGAAGCAAGAAGGGTCGGCCGGGAAGATTCATCCCCTGCCACAGGGGGTTATTGAGGAGCTCGCATGACCAAACAACACGCCTTTACTCGGGAAGACCTGCTGCGCTGCAGTCGCGGTGAGCTGTTCGGCCCAGGTAATGCGCAACTGCCCGCGCCGAACATGCTGATGGTCGATCGCATCACCCATATCAGCGAAGAAGGCGGCAAGTACGGCAAAGGTGAATTGGTCGCCGAGCTGGATATCACCCCGGACCTGTGGTTCTTCGCCTGCCACTTCGAAGGCGACCCGGTGATGCCGGGCTGCCTGGGCCTCGACGCCATGTGGCAGCTGGTCGGCTTCTTCCTCGGCTGGCAAGGCCTGCCGGGCCGTGGCCGCGCGCTGGGTTCGGGCGAAGTGAAATTCTTCGGCCAGGTACTGCCGACCGCCAAGAAGGTCACCTACAACATTCACATCAAGCGCGTCCTGAAGGGCAAGCTGAACATGGCCATCGCCGATGGCTCGGTCAGCGTTGATGGCCGCGAGATCTACACTGCCGAAGCCCTGCGGGTCGGCGTGTTCACCTCCACTGACAATTTCTAAGGGTTATTCGCATGCGCCGCGTCGTTATCACTGGTCTGGGCATCGTATCGTGCCTGGGCAATGACAAAGCTACCGTCACCGAAAACCTGCGCAACAGCCGTCCGGGTATCCGTTACAACCCGGAATACAAGGAAATGGGGCTGCGTAGCCAGGTTTCCGGGTCCATCGACCTCAACCTCGAAGAACTGATCGACCGCAAGGTCTACCGCTTCGTCGGCCACGCTGCTGCCTACGCCTACCTGGCGATGCAGGACGCGATCAAGGACTCGGGCCTGACCGAAGAGCAGGTTTCCAACCCGCGTACCGGCCTGGTAGCCGGCTCCGGCGGCGCCTCGACCCTGAACCAGATGGAAGCGCTGGATACCCTGCGCGAGAAAGGCGTCAAGCGCGTCGGCCCATACCGCGTCACCCGCACCATGGGCAGCACCGTTTCGGCGTGCCTGGCCACACCGTTCAAGATCAAGGGCATCAACTACTCGATCTCGTCGGCCTGCGCCACTTCCGCGCACTGCATCGGCACTGCCCTGGAGCAGATCCAGTGGGGCAAGCAGGACATCGTCTTCGCCGGTGGCGGTGAAGAAGAACACTGGAGCCAGTCATTCCTGTTCGATGCCATGGGCGCCCTGTCGACCAAGCGTAACGAAACCCCGGAACTGGCTTCGCGCGCCTACGACGCAGACCGTGACGGCTTCGTCATCGCTGGCGGCGGCGGCATGGTCGTGGTCGAGGAGCTGGAACACGCCCTCGCCCGCGGCGCCAAGATCTACGCCGAAATCGTCGGCTACGGTGCAACCTCCGACGGCTACGACATGGTCGCGCCGAGCGGCGAAGGCGCCATCCGCTGCATGCAGCAGGCGCTGTCCACCGTCGACACCCCGATCGACTACCTGAACACCCACGGCACCTCCACCCCAGTCGGCGACGTCGCCGAAATGAAGGGCGTGCGTGAAGTGTTCGGTGACAAGGCACCGAAAATCAGCTCGACCAAGAGTCTGTCGGGCCACTCGCTGGGTGCCGCCGGTGTGCATGAGGCGATCTACTGCCTTCTGATGATGGAAAACAACTTCATCGCCGGCTCCGCCAACATCGACGAGCTGGACCCTGAAGTTGCAGACCTGCCGGTACTGCGCAAGACCGAAGAAAACGCCAAGATCGATACGGTCATGAGCAACAGCTTCGGCTTCGGCGGCACCAACGCCACTCTGGTGCTCAAGCGCTGGACTGGCAAGTAAGATGCTGCTGCGGTAACTGAAAACGCCCCGACTGGTTCGGGGCGTTTTCATTTGTGCTTATCTGTACCGGCCCTTTCGCGGGGCAGGCCCGCTCCTACAGGATCAGCGCAAACCTGTAGGAGCGGGCTTGCCCCGCGAAAGGGCCGGCGCGGGCGATCTGGGCAACACAGCCAGGAAGTTATCCTTGGCCACCTTGTTGGCCACCTCTGCAGACAAGGCATCCAGAAACGGTCTGAACCCGTGCATCTGCTCGCCCAGACTGCCAAACCGGCCCACCACATCCGATCCGAGCATGAACCGGTCTGGATACTGCTCGACCAGCGCGACCCATTCCTTGCGCGGCACACCCTGATCGTCCAGCAGATACGGCTGCAGCACACTCCACGACAAATCCACATACAGGTTCGGATAATCCGCCATCAACCGCGTCAGCACTGGCAGAAGAAAGTCCATGCGGGCCTGGTGTCGATGGATCTCCGCGCTGCTCCCCGCGTGCGCCCAGATGAAGCGGGTATGCGGATGATTGCGCAGCGGCTCTTCGATCTCCGCCAGGTAGAGCGGATTACGCTCCCGCTTGGAGGTGATGTTCGAGTGCAGCAACACCGGCATGTCCCGCTCCGCCGCCAAGTGGTAAATGCGGGTCATCGCTTCATTGTTGGCCCGCGGTGTATCGCCACTTGTAAGCGCGGTCAGGTCGTCATGGCGCGTGAAGACCTCACCAATTCCCTGCCACATCCCTGGGTTGAGCTCGAGCATGCGCTCGATATGGCTGACGGCATTCTTGTCTACCGGATTGAAACCGCTCAAGAACGGATGGAAACGTTTTCGCTGCTCCGCCGGCAACGCTACCAGCGCGGCAGCGACATAGGTATCAGTGGCGCTGTACCAATAGGCGTCGGCGTCGTCACCGGCGTAATAGCGAGGGCGCTTGGGCTCATCTTCATGCCATTTCTTGGCCACCGGGATACCGGAGATCATCGAGTGCTCGATCCCTGCCTGATCCATGGCCTCGATCAGCGCCGGCATACCTTCGCTCTCCTGAAAGAAGTCCACATAGTGCAGATGGGCATCGCTGTAGTGATAGTCGCGGGCCTGTACCGACTGGCACAGCCAGCTAGACAACAACATGCAGGCCAGTGCTCTGGCAATCATGGGCGGCTTCCTTCTCCGGGCATCAACAGGGTAGACCGGGCTGCCAGCGCAACGGTTCAGCATTGCCCGGCAAAACGCTATGCTTGGGGCATTTCCACCTCGCCTGGAGCCCGCCATGAGCAGCCCCCTGATCATCCGCCCACGCGCCGAATCGGTCGAGGGCCAGCCGATCCTGCGCCCACTGCCCTCGGCACAGTGCCGCAGCGTCGGCCCGTTCGTGTTCTTCGATCACATGCTCGAGACCGACTACGCACCGGGCCATGGCATGGATATCCGACAGCACCCGCATATCGGCCTCTCGACCCTCACCTACCTGTTCGAAGGCGCGATCCTGCACAAGGACAGCCTCGGCTCGAAGCAGCGCGTGCTGCCGGGTGATGTGAGCTGGATGACCGCCGGCAAAGGTGTGGCGCATGTCGAGCGCACGCCTACGGACGCCCTGGCCCATGGCTCACGCTTGCACGGGCTGCAGGTGTGGCTGGCCTCGCCACAGGCGCTCGAACAGGGCGAGCCGAGCTACAGCCATCATCCGGCGGCGAGCCTGCCTGTCAGTGATAACCTGGGCGTGCGCATCCGCATGATTGCTGGCAGCGGGTTCTGCCTGGAATCACCGGTGCCGGTGCTCTCCCCTACCCTCTATGCACATGTGCTGATGCAGCCGGCTACCACGCTGGTGGTGCCCGACGAACATGTGCAACGGGCGCTGTATCTGCTCGATGGCGAGTTGCTGATGGGTGATGAGCAGGTCGAGGCTTGCAGCCTGGTGGTGCTGCCGGAGGGCGAAGAGGTAACGCTGTATGCGGAGGAAGAATGCCAGCTAGTGCTTATTGGCGGCGAGCCACTGGATGGACCGCGGCGGATGAACTGGAATTTTGTGGCCAGTGATTTGGCGCTGATCGAGCAGGCCAGGGCTAGGTGGGCTGCCGGGGATTGGCCTACAGTGCCTGGGGAAACCTCAAGAATCGAGTTGCCGCGATAATCTGGGGCTGCTTTGCAGCCCTTTCGGACCGGTCCGAAAGGGCCGCACAGCGGCCCCCTGCGGTATCAGCGCTGGAACACTTCGCTGAGCAGGTTGTGCATCGAGCGGAACGCCCGTTCCGAAGTACGGCGGTCGTACTGCATCTTGCCCGGCACATTGGCATTCGGGTCGGTGAACGAATGCACAGCGCCACCGTAGCTCAGCAGCTGCCAGTCCACCTTGGCGGCGTTCATTTCGTCTTCGAACGCCGGCAATTGCTCCTTCGGCACCAACGGGTCGGAAGCACCGTGCAGTACCAGCACCGAGCCCTTGATACGCTTGGCATCTTCCGGGTTCGGGGTGTCCAGTGTGCCGTGGAACGACACCGCCGCTTTCAGGTCGGCCCCGGTACGGGCCAGCTCCAAGGCGCAGCAGCCACCGAAGCAGAAGCCGAAGGTGGCCACCTTGCCCGGCTCCAGCAACGCTTTGGACTGCCCCAGCAACTGGTCCAGGGCCTCTTTCATGCGCTTGCGCAACTCGCCACGGTCGTTCTTCAGCGGCATCATCGCCGCCCCTGCCTCATCGGCATTGGACGGACGTACCGACTGCCCATACAGGTCGGCAATCAGTACCACATAACCCTTCTCGGCCACTTCCTTGGCGATACGCTCGGCACCTTCGCCGATGCCCATCCAGTTCGGCGCCATCACCAGGCCTGGACGGCCCAGCGCACCTGGTTCGTAGACCAGGCGGCTTTCATAGGTCTTGCCGGACAGGTGATAGACCAGCGATTCGACGATTACCTTGCTCATCAAGCACTCCTTTGGCACTCACTATAAAAAAGCCCGCCGAAGCGGGCTTTCCTGTGCATCAACTCAAGCAGATAGCTCAACCAGCAGCTTGTTCAGACGACGAACGTAAGCCGCCGGGTCCTTCAGGCTGTCACCGGCCGCCAGCGCGGCCTGATCGAAGAGGATGTGCGACAGTTCGGCGAAGCGGTCTTCGCTCTGCTCGTTGTCCAGCTTCTCGATCAGCGGGTGAGTCGGGTTGAACTCGAAGATCGGCTTCGAATCCGGCACCTTCTGGCCGCTGGCTTCGAGGATCTGACGCATCTGCAGGCCCAGGTCCTGTTCGCCGATGGCGAGAATCGCCGGCGAGTCGGTCAAGCGGTGCGACACACGCACTTCGGCAACGCTGTCACCCAAGGCACCTTTCAGGCGCTCGACCAGGCCTTCCTTGTCCTTGGCCACTTCTTCCTGGGCTTTCTTGTCCTCTTCAGAGTCCAGCTTGCCGAGGTCCAGGTCGCCACGGGCAACGTCGACGAAGGCCTTGCCATCGAACTCGTTGAGGTAGCTCATCAGCCACTCGTCGATGCGGTCGGTCAGCAGCAGGACCTCGATGCCTTTCTTGCGGAAGACTTCCAGGTGCGGGCTGTTCTTGACCTGCGCGTAGGACTCGCCGGTGAGGTAGTAGATCTTGTCCTGGCCTTCCTTGGCGCGCGCCAGGTAGTCAGCCAGGGCAACGCTCTGCTCGCCGCTGTCGTCGTGGGTGGAGGCGAACCGCAGCAGGCCGGCGATCTTTTCCTTGTTGGCGAAGTCTTCAGCCGGGCCTTCCTTCAGCACCTGGCCGAAGTTTTTCCAGAAGCCCTTGTATTGCTCAGGCTCGTTCTTAGCCAGCTTCTCCAGCATGTCCAGCACGCGCTTGGTCAGCGCGGTCTTCATCGAGTCGATGATCGGGTCTTTCTGCAGGATCTCGCGGGAAACGTTCAGCGACAGGTCGTTGGAGTCGACCACACCTTTGATGAAGCGCAGGTACAGAGGCAGGAACGACTCGGCCTGGTCCATGATGAACACGCGCTGAACGTACAGCTTCAGACCACGTGGCGCTTCACGCTGGTACAGGTCGAACGGTGCACGGGCCGGCACGTACAGCAGCGAGTTGTATTCGAGCTTGCCTTCGACCTTGTTGTGGCTCCAGGCCAGCGGGTTCTCGAAATCATGGCCGATGTGCTTGTAGAACTCCTGGTATTCCTCGTCCTTCACCTCGGAGCGCGAACGGGTCCACAAGGCGCTGGCGCGGTTGACGGTTTCCCATTCCTGCGCTGGCTTTTCTTCGCCTTCGGCGGCTTCGGCCTGCTCCTTGGGCAGTTCGATCGGCAGGGCAATATGGTCGGAGTACTTCTTGACCACGTTGCGCAGGCGCCAGCCATCGGCGAACTCCTGCTCGTCCTTCTTCAGGTGCAGGACGATGCGGGTGCCGCGCTGCGGCTTGTCGATGGTGGCGACTTCGAACTCACCCTCGCCCTTCGACGACCAGTGCACGCCTTCGTCAGCTGGCTGGCCGGCACGGCGGCTGTAGACATCGACCTTGTCGGCAACGATGAAGGCAGAGTAGAAGCCCACGCCGAACTGACCGATCAGGTGCGAATCCTTCTTCTGGTCACCGGTGAGGTTCTTCATGAAGTCGGCGGTGCCGGACTTGGCAATGGTGCCCAGGTGGGCGATGACATCTTCGCGGCTCATGCCGATGCCGTTGTCCTCGAGGGTGACGGTACCGGCGTCCTTGTCGAAGCTCAGGCGGATCTTCAGATCGGCGTCGCCCTCAAGCAGCTCTGGCTTGGCCAAGGCCTCGAAGCGCAGCTTGTCGGCGGCGTCGGAGGCGTTGGAGATCAGTTCACGCAGGAAGATTTCCTTGTTCGAGTACAAGGAATGAATCATGAGGTGCAGCAGCTGCTTTACCTCGGTCTGGAAGCCTAGTGTTTCCTTTTGAGCCTCAACACTCATGGTCTTCAAAACTCCGATCTGATGGCAGTGGCGCCTG
This sequence comes from Pseudomonas sp. SMN11, assembly GCF_052041945.1. Taxonomy (NCBI): domain Bacteria; kingdom Pseudomonadati; phylum Pseudomonadota; class Gammaproteobacteria; order Pseudomonadales; family Pseudomonadaceae; genus Pseudomonas; species Pseudomonas sp. SMN11. Next base: position 85,372 of record NZ_JBKGGW010000018.1, read on the forward strand.
GCGGCCGACATGGCCTGCTTTAACGGCGGATGTCATGCAGATGGGGGCTGCCCGGACGATTTCAAGGGCTTTTCCGGCTCGATCTTGAAATGCGCTCGGGCGGTGGCGATCGGCGACTGTCGATCGGCCTGCCAAGCGGTGATGGCGACGTTGGTCACCCGCCGCCCCTGACGCCATAGCTGGCACTGGGCGTAGGTGTCGCGAAAATGCCCGGCGCGCAGGTAGTCGATAGAGAAATCGATAATCTTCGGAATGCTCGCGCTCTCGCTGTAGATCAGCAGGTACAGGGCTGCGGAAAGCTCCATGAAACCGGCGATAACGCCACCATGGATGGCCGGTAGCAACGGGTTGCCGATGTTGTCCTGGCTGGCCGGCAAGCGGAACAACAGGTCGTCACTCTCGCGCTGGCACTCGATGCCGATCAGCCCGGCGTAAGGGATCAAGGCCAGCAAGGGGCCGTAGTCGCCGACCGCGTGAGCCGCGTTCAACTGCTGGCGAACGTGTTCAGGGATCATGCCCCGCCCTCCTTCAGGCTGTTGCCGAAACGGATGCCGCCCTTGATCTCCTGGCCCAGGCGCATAAAGGTGCCGACCACCTGGCAGATCGGCTGCTCGGGGTCGTCCTGGTAGGCGGTGCCGCGGGTGAAAATGACGTCACGGGTCACACGATAGCAATGCGCATGGCCGTAGATCGGCTTGCCGGGTGCGGACGGGTGCATGTAGTCGATGCGCAGATCGAGCGTCGGGCACACCTCGAAACGCGGCAATACGCACAACGTGGCCATGCCGCAGGTGGTATCCATCAACGTGGTCAGGGCGCCACCGTGCACCGCGCCGGTCTGCGGGTTGCCGACGATCGCTGGCGACCAGGGCATGACCAGCGTCATACCGTCACTGTCAGCATGGGCAACGCGCATCTGCAACCGTTGGCAATGTTTCAGTGCCGAGAGAAAACGCTCGGCCATGGCCAACAAGCTTTGATCGTTCATAGGCGAGTCCCAATACGCACTGCCGCAACGGCATAAAATCAATAAAAAGTCTATATACAACGGGGTGTTATATATCTGTAACCGCTGCGGAACTTATTCCGCAAAGCTGAACTCGAAGGAACAAGTCAATTATTCCACCAAGGAGAAACACCCCCATGCGTAAACCTTTTGCTTTTGCTCTGATGCTGGCTGCTGCCATGGGCCTGGCTGCTTGCGATAAAGCGAGCGAAGACAAAGCCCAAGACGCACAGCAACACGCCGAGCAAGCCCAGGAAAAGATGGGCGAAGCTCAGGATAAAATGAACGACGCGGCCAAGGAAAACGCCGAAGCCGCCAAAGATCAGGCTGAAGCCGAGAAGAAGGCCGCCGAAGAGGCCGCCCCGGCTACTCCGGCGCCGGAAACCGCGCCTGTCGAGCCTGCCAAGCAGTAATCGAGCGAATCAAAAAAACCCGACATTGTCGGGTTTTTTTGTGCCTGCCTTCAGAGGATTAAACGTTTCAGTTAATACTACTGGAACTTTCCCTGGGCATGTCTGTCGGCGCACTTTCGGTTGGCGTGAAGACCATAACGTCCAATACATCGGAATGGAACTCACGGCGATACAGAATCAGCACCACACCGACACTCATGACCATGAACAGCCACGGACTGATGAACCAGGTCAGCATGGCCATGCCGAAGTAATAAGAGCGCAGGCCCAAGTTGAACTGGTTGGCGGCCAGCGACAACACCCGCGCGGCACGAGAGGCAAAGGCCTTGCGCTCCTGCTCGTTGACCTGGCGCTCGCCAATCATCGGCGCAGACCCCACCAGCACGACGGCGAAGTTGTATTGGCGCATGCACCAGCTGAAGGTGAAGAAGGCGTAGACGAACACCATGGCCAGGCACAGCAGCTTGATCTCCGACATGCCTTGGGACGCCTGCTGAACCAGCGGCAGGTCCGCGAGCAACGACAGGGCGCGATCCGACGCGCCTAGGACCGTGAGGATGCCAGCGAGGATGATCAGGGTACTGGAGGCGAAGAACGACGCATTGCGCTCCAGGTTGCCGATCACGCTGGCGTCGGCGATACGGTTGTCGCGCAGCAGCATGCGGCGCATCCAGTCTTCCCGGTACAGGTGCAGCACGCTGGCCAGGCACGCGGTGTCGCGGCCCTTCCAGATGGCATAGCGGGTGTAGCCACCCCAGCAGAGGGCGAACCAGCAGACGGCCAGGAGATTGTGGAGGTTGCTTTGGATGAAGTTCATGCAGGATTCCCGAGGGCCAGGTGCTCAAAGAATAGTGACCGGGTTTCGACGCCTACAAGCGGTAAAAGGCACATACTGAAACGAAAAAGCCCCGCATCCTGTCAGATGCGGGGCTTTCGAGTCTCCACCTTTGGCGAGCACCTTTTGGCTTGTGGCCGGCGCCGCCCTCGGGCTTCAAGCTATGCCATCAAGCCAACGCTTCACGCGGCTTGCCGAGCAGGCGATCGCAGGCCACGGCGCCAATCAGCGTCACCACCGAAGGCACCAGCCAGGCCAGGCCTTGGTCGCTCAGCGGCAGGTGCGCCAGGAGGTCCGGCAGCACATGGGCAATATCGCTACCCTTGATCGCATCGACCATGCCGAACACCAGCGACACAAGCATTACTGGGGCCAGGATGCGGGTCGGCGAATTCCACAGGTCCTTCACGAAGCTCAGGCCCACTACCACGATGCATGGTGGATAGATGGCGGTCAGCACCGGGATCGAGAACATGATCAGCTTGGTCAGGCCCAGGTTGGAGATCAGCAGCGAGAAGCCGGCCAGGATCACCACCAGAGCACGGTATGACAGCGGCAAAATCTGGCTGAAGTACTCGGCGCAAGCGCAAGTCAGGCCCACCGCCGTCACCAGGCACGCCAACGCGATCAGCACCGCGAGGAAGCCGCTGCCCAGGGAGCCGAAGGTGTGCTGCACGTAGGCGTGCAGAACGGCGGCACCATTGGTGGCATCAGCGGCGATGTCGTGGCTGGTGGCACCCAGGCGGAACAGGCTGACGTACACCAGGGCCAGGCCGACACCGGCAATCAGCCCGGCGATGATGGCGTAGCGGGTGATCAGCTTCGGCGACTCGACACCGCGCGAGCGGATGGCGTTGACGATTACGATACCGAACACCAGGGCACCGAGGGTGTCCATGGTCAGGTAGCCATCGGAGAAGCCCTTGGAGAACGCAGCGGCGGCATAGGCCGGCTGTGCTTCACCAATGGTCCCGGCCGGCAGGGCGAAGGCAGCGATGCCCAGCACCGCCAGGGCGATGATCTTCAGCGGCGCGAGGAAGCGGCCAACGGTGTCGAGCAGCTTGCCTGGGTACATGGACACGGCCAGCACCACGGCGAAGTACACCAAGCTGTAGATGAACAGCGCCGTCGGGCTTTCACCGGTCAGCGGTGCCACGCCCACTTCGAAAGACACGGTCGCGGTACGCGGCGTCGCGAACAGCGGGCCGACCGACAGGTAGCACACGGCCGCCAGCAGGCCACCGAAGAACTTGCCGATCGGGCTGCTCAAGGCGTCCATGCCGCCACCAACCTTGGCCAGAGCGACCACGGTGATGACCGGCAGACCGACGGCGGTGACCAGGAAGCCCAGAGCCGCCATCCACACGTGCGGGCCAGACTGCAGACCGACGATAGGCGGGAAGATGATGTTGCCAGCGCCTACGAAAAGCGCAAACGTCATAAAGCCAAGCGCCAGGATATCCTGGCCTTTGAGAACTTTCATTTAAGGTAGTACCACACTGCTGAAATCGGGATTCGAGAGGGGATTTCCCTTTGGATGAGGGGAAATGCTGCCCGGCTTGATAGGCCAGACCCGTTTAGCGTGTCGTTCCCTTTTGGGGTACGGGCACAGAGTGAACGCGTAGATTAACCGTTTTACCCGACAAACGCACTGGCACAGTGCTGCTTGTCCGATGTGCGTACATGTTTGTCGTCTGTGTGACCGAGAACAGTAGAAATTATCCTCGGATTGAAACATTCGTCCGTACGAAAATTCCTATCAAACTCATCGAAAATTCTTTGCTGCCTGCGCCGGCCTCTTCGCGAGAGGCCGCCACAGGAAAACCCAAACCCAAAAACGACAAAGGCCACCCGAAGGTGGCCTCTGTGCGCGTGGGGGGTGTAGCAGGTATTACTTCTTGGCTTCCCAGCCGGTCAGCTCGGCCAGGGCCTTGCCGATGTCAGCCAGGGAACGCACGGTCTTCACACCAGCGTCCTGCAGCGCAGCGAATTTCTCGTCCGCAGTGCCCTTGCCGCCGGAGATGATGGCGCCAGCGTGGCCCATGCGCTTGCCCGCAGGTGCAGTAACACCGGCGATGTAGGAAACGACTGGCTTGGTGACGTTGGCCTTGATGTAGGCCGCCGCTTCTTCTTCAGCCGAACCGCCGATCTCACCGATCATGACGATCGCTTCGGTCTTCGGGTCTTCCTGGAACAGCTTCAGGATGTCGATGAAGTTGGAGCCTGGGATCGGGTCGCCACCGATGCCCACGCAGGTCGACTGGCCGAAGCCGGCGTCGGTGGTCTGCTTGACCGCTTCGTAGGTCAGGGTGCCGGAACGCGAAACGATACCGACCTTGCCTGGCAGGTGGATGTGGCCTGGCATGATGCCGATCTTGCACTCGCCCGGAGTGATGACGCCTGGGCAGTTAGGGCCGATCAGGGTCACGCCCAGCTCGTCGCACTTGACCTTGGCATCCAGCATGTCCAGGGTAGGAATGCCTTCGGTGATGCAGACGATCAGCTTGATGCCGCCGAAGGCTGCTTCCAGGATCGAGTCCTTGCAGAAAGGAGCCGGAACGTAGATGACCGAAGCGTCAGCGCCGGTAGCTTCCACGGCTTCCTTGACGGTGTTGAACACCGGCAGGCCCAGGTGGGTGGTGCCACCCTTGCCTGGAGTAACGCCGCCGACCATCTTGGTGCCGTAGGCGATGGCTTGTTCGGAGTGGAAAGTACCCTGCGAGCCGGTGAAGCCCTGGCAGATGACTTTGGTATCTTTATTGATCAGGACGCTCATTACTTGCCCTCCGCAGCTTTGACAACTTGTTGAGCAGCGTCGGTCAGGCTGGTGGCCGCAATGATGTTCAAACCGCTTTCTGCCAATACTTTAGCGCCCAGTTCGGCGTTGTTGCCTTCAAGGCGAACGACAACCGGAACCTTGACGCCGACTTCTTTCACTGCACCGATGATGCCTTCGGCAATCATGTCGCAGCGAACGATGCCGCCGAAGATGTTGACCAGAACGGCCGCGACATTGCTGTCGGACAGAATGATCTTGAACGCTTCGGTAACGCGCTCTTTGGTAGCGCCGCCGCCCACGTCGAGGAAGTTGGCTGGCTTGCCGCCGTGCAGGTTGACGATGTCCATGGTACCCATGGCCAGGCCGGCACCGTTGACCATGCAGCCGATGTTGCCTTCGAGGGCAACGTAGTTCAGTTCGAACTTGGCAGCGTGGGCTTCACGGGCGTCGTCCTGCGACGGGTCGTGGAAGGTCTTCAGCTTGGGCTGACGGTACATGGCGTTGGCGTCGATGTTGATCTTGGCATCGAGGCAGTGCAGGTCGCCGTCGGCCTTGATTACCAGCGGGTTCACTTCCAGCAGCGCCAGATCGTGATCCTTGAACAGCTTGGCCAGGCCAACGAAGATCTTGGCGAACTGTTGAACTTGCTTGCCTTCCAGACCCAGCTGGAACGCGAGCTCACGACCCTGGAACGGCTGAGCGCCAACCAGTGGGTCGATGGTAGCCTTGAGGATCTTCTCAGGAGTTTCGTGAGCAACTTTCTCGATGTCCACGCCACCTTCGGTGGAAGCCATGAACACGATACGGCGGCTCGAACGATCCACTACAGCGCCCAGGTACAGCTCTTTGGCGATGTCAGTGCAGGATTCGACCAGAATCTTGGAGACGGGTTGACCGTTGGCATCGGTCTGGTAGGTCACCAGATTCTTGCCCAACCACTGTGCAGCGAACGCCTTGGCGTCTTCCTTGCTGCGAACCAGCTTGACGCCGCCCGCTTTACCGCGACCACCCGCGTGAACCTGGGCTTTTACTACCCACTCGTTCCCGCCGATCTTGTCGCAGGCTTCTGCAGCTTGCTCAGGGGTATCGACAGCGAAACCCTTGGAAACTGGCAGGCCGTATTCAGCGAACAGCTGCTTACCCTGATACTCGTGAAGATTCATGCTTTTTACCGTCTTCGTTAGGTACTGCGCTTCGGCGCTGCGCCATTGCTGGCGCCGCACCACCTGTGACCATTGACCCCGGGTTTTCCCGTGTAGTCCGGTCCGGCGGACGTTCCGCGGTGAGTCATGCGCGCAAGACTCACGACGGGCAGCCCGCCGTGGTTTCTTATAATTAACGCTTCTTACGGTTGGCCACGTGAATGGCGCCGCCATTCACTGCCAGCGCTGCTTCATGCAACGCTTCGGACAGGGTTGGATGGCTGAAGACCATCATGCCCAGATCCTCGGCACTGGTGCCGAATTCCATTGCGATTGCGCCCTGCTGTACCAGTTCGGCAGCCGATGGGCCAATCACGTGAACACCCAGGACGCGGTCGGTCTTGGCGTCGGCGATGACCTTGACGAAACCACCGGTATCGTTGGCTGCCATCGCACGGCCGCTGGCCGCGAACGGGAAGGTGCCTACGTTAACCTCAACACCCTCGGCCTTCAAGGCTTGTTCGGTCTTGCCGACCCACGCGATTTCCGGGTGGGTGTAGATAACCGACGGAATCAGGTCGTAGTTCATCTGAGCCTTGTGGCCCTTGATGCGCTCGACGACCATGATGCCCTCTTCCGAGGCCTTGTGCGCCAGCATCATGCCACGCACCACGTCACCGATGGCGTAGACGCCCGGAACGCTGGTAGCGCAGTAGTCATCGACGAAGATGTAGCCACGCTCGTCGATGGTCACGCCGCTGTCGGCAGCCAGCAGATCGGTGGTCACCGGACGACGGCCGACCGCAACGATCAGCTTGTCGAAGGTGATCTTCTGCTCGCCTTCGGCGTTGGTGTAGGTCACTTCGACTTCGTTGCCGTTGACTTTCGAGCCAGTGACGCGAGCGCCCAGCTTGATGTCCAGGCCTTGCTTGGTCAGGGTCTTCTGGGCTTCTTTCGACACGGCGGTGTCGGCAGCCATCAGGAAGGTGTCCAGGGCTTCCAGGACGGTGACTTCAGCACCCAGGCGAGCCCATACCGAGCCCAGTTCCAGGCCGATCACGCCAGCACCGATCACGCCCAGGCGCTTCGGTACGGCCTGGAATTCCAGGGCGCCGGTGGAGTCGACGATGACGTTCTGGTCGACCGGAGCCGGCGGAATGTCGATCGGACGCGAGCCGGAAGCGAGGATCACGTTCTCGGCTTCGATGACTTCGGTGGTGCCATCAGCCTTGGTGACTTCGACCTTCTTGCCAGCCAGCAGCTTGCCGTGGCCCTGGATCGAGGTAACGCCGTTGGCCTTGAACAGGGTGGCAACGCCACCGGTCAGGTTCTTCACGATGCCGGCCTTGCGGCCAACCATCGCGGCGACGTCCATCTTCACTTCGCCAGTGGAGATACCGTGGACGTTGAAGCTCTCTTTGGCTTCCTTGTACTTCCAGGAGCTGTCCAGCAGCGCCTTGGACGGGATGCAACCTACGTTCAGGCAGGTGCCGCCCAGGGCCAGCTTGCCCTCGGCGTCAGTGTACTTCTCGATACAGGCAGTCTTCAGACCAAGTTGTGCGGCCTTGATGGCAGCAACATAGCCGCCAGGACCAGCACCGATTACCACTACGTCGAATTTCTGGGTCATAAAAGATTCCTTATCAGCTACAAGCTACAGGCCGCGAACCGCGCGGCATGGCTTCTCGCGAAGCCAGGGCCGGCACGGTACGCAGCCAGAGGGTTAGATGTCCAGCAGCAGGCGAGACGGATCTTCCAGCAGGTTCTTGATGGTGACCAGGAAGGTTACCGCTTCCTTACCATCGATCAGGCGGTGATCGTACGACAGCGCCAGGTACATCATCGGGCGGATTACCACTTGGCCGTTGATGGCCATCGGACGCTGGATGATGTTGTGCATGCCGAGAATCGCGGCCTGCGGCGGGTTGACGATCGGGGTCGACATCATCGAACCGAAGGTACCGCCGTTGGTGATGGTGAAGGTGCCGCCGGTCATTTCTTCGATGGCCAGCTTGCCGTCACGAGCCTTCTTGCCGAAGGTGGCGATGCCGTTTTCGATTTCAGCCAGGCTCATCGATTCAGCGTTACGCAGCACCGGCACCACCAGGCCGCGGTCGCTGGACACGGCAACGCCGACGTCGGCAAAGCCGTGGTAGACGATGTCGTTGCCGTCGATCGACGCGTTGACTGCCGGGAAGCGCTTCAGGGCTTCGGTGGCGGCCTTGACGAAGAACGACATGAAGCCCAGGCGTACGCCGTTGTGGGTCTTCTCGAACAGGTCCTTGTACTTCAAACGCAGGGCCATGACTTCGGTCATGTCGACTTCGTTGAAGGTGGTCAGCATGGCCATGTTCGACTGGGCTTCGACCAGACGCTCGGCGATCTTGGCGCGCAGGCGGGTCATCGGCACGCGCTTCTCGGTACGGTCGCCAGCGGCAACCACAACCGGGGCAGCAGCAGCGGCAGCGGCAGGCTTGGCAGCCGGGGCCGGAGCCGACTTCTTGTTGGCGACGGCGGCGACGACGTCTTCCTTGGTGATGCGACCACCTTTGCCAGTGCCGGCAACGGTAGCCAGGTCGATACCGCTCTCTTCAGCCAGCTTGCGCGCGGCAGGAGCTGCGATCGGGTCGTCTTCGCCAGCGTCGGCGGCAGCAGCGGCAGCCGGAGCAGCAGCGGCCGGGGCAGCAGCTGGAGCAGCGGCGGCAGCACCACCTTCAACGATCGAACCCAGCACTTCGTCGGACAGAACGGTGTCGCCCTCGCCCTTGACGATGGCGCCCAGCACGCCATCGGCGGTAGCCAGCACTTCCAGGACGACCTTGTCGGTCTCGATGTCGACGATCAGCTCGTCACGCTTGACGGCATCGCCCGGCTGCTTGTGCCAGGTGGCAACGGTGCCATCGGCAACCGATTCCGGGAAGGTTGGGGCTTTGATCTCGATAGCCATTATCTGTGTTTCCTTAAATTCGGTTTCAGGTGCGCGAAGGCATTAAACAGTGAAGGCGTCTTGCAGCAGTTTTTCCTGCTGCTCGGCGTGCTTCGATGCGTAACCACAGGCTGGCGCGGCGGAAGCGTCGCGGCCGGCGTATTCCAGGACCAGCGCCTTGTTGTGGCGGCCCAGGATACGGCGCATGTGGTGCTGACTGCTGTACCAGGCGCCCTGGTTCATCGGTTCTTCCTGGCACCAGACCGCATGCTTGAGGTTGGTGTATTGCGCCAGGATTTCGACCAGGTCGTCTTCAGGGAACGGATACAGCTGTTCCAGACGCAGGATCGCGATGTCTTCACGGCCTTCGGCACGGCGTTTTTCCAGCAGGTCGTAGTAGACCTTGCCGCTGCACAGGACCAGGCGTTCGACCTTGGCCGGATCGAGGCTGTCGATTTCCGGGATCACGGTCTGGAACGAGCCTTCTGCCAGGTCTTCCAGGGTCGAGATGGCCAGCTTGTGGCGCAGCAGCGACTTCGGCGTCAGGACCACCAGCGGCTTGCGCAGCGGGCGAATGACCTGGCGACGCAGCAGGTGGTAGATCTGTGCCGGGGTGGTCGGTACGCAGACCTGGATGTTGTGCTCGGCGCACAGCTGCAGGTAACGCTCCAGACGCGCGGAGGAGTGCTCCGGGCCCTGCCCTTCATAACCGTGTGGCAGCAGCATGGTCAGACCGCACAGGCGGCCCCACTTGTGCTCGCCGCTGGTGATGAACTGGTCGATCACCACCTGGGCACCGTTGGCGAAGTCGCCGAACTGGGCTTCCCAGATCACCAGCGCGTTCGGCGTGGTGGTCGAGTAGCCGTATTCGAAGGCCAGTACTGCTTCTTCCGACAGGAAGGAGTCGTACAGGTCGAAACGTGGCTGGCCCGGGAACAGGTTCTTCAGCGGTACGTAGGTGCTGGCGTCCTTCTGGTTGTGCAGCACCGCGTGACGGTGCGAGAAGGTGCCACGGCCGATGTCCTGGCCGGTCATGCGGATCGGGTGACCTTCGAACTGCAGGGTGGCGTAGGCCATGGTCTCTGCATAACCCCAGTTGATCGGCAAGCCACCGGCCTGCATCTTCTGGCGATCTTCGTAGATCTTCGCGACCTGACGCTGGACGACGAAGCCTTCCGGCAGTTCCAGCAGCTTGGCCGACAGGTCCTGCAGGGTCTTGAGGTCGAAGCGGGTGTCGTGACGCGCGGTCCAGGCGTGGCCCAGGTACGGACGCCAGTCGACGAACAGCTCGCGGTTCGGCTCCTTGACCAGGCTCTTCACCACGTGCAGGCCGTTGTCCAGGGCGTTGCGGTACTCGTCGATCTTGGCCTGAGCACGCTCGGCATCGATGCGACCGGCCTGGATCAGCGCCTCAGCGTACAGCTCACGGGTCGTGCGCTGCTTGGTGATCTGCTGGTACATCAGAGGCTGAGTGCCGTTTGGCTCGTCGGCCTCGTTGTGGCCGCGGCGACGGTAGCAGACCAGGTCGATGACCACGTCACGCTTGAACTGCATGCGGTAATCGATGGCCAGCTGGGTCACGAACAGCACCGCTTCCGGATCGTCACCGTTGACGTGCAGGATCGGCGCCTGAATCATCTTGGCGACGTCGGTGGCGTACTCGGTGGAACGTGCGTCCAGCGGGTTGCTGATGGTGAAACCAACCTGGTTGTTGATCACGATGTGCACGGTACCGCCGGTCTTGAAACCGCGGGTCTGCGACATCTGGAAGGTTTCCATGACCACGCCCTGGCCGGCGAATGCAGCGTCGCCGTGGATCGAGATCGGCAGAACCTTGTCACCCACGGTGTCGTTGCGACGGTCCTGACGGGCGCGCACCGAACCTTCCACCACTGGCGAGACGATTTCCAGGTGGGACGGGTTGAACGCCATGGCCAGGTGAACTTCGCCACCGGGAGTCATCACGTTCGAAGAGAAGCCCTGGTGATACTTCACGTCACCGGAGCCCAGCTCGTTCATCTTCTTGCCTTCGAACTCGTCGAACAGCTCGCGCGGGTTCTTGCCGAAGGTGTTGACCAGAACGTTCAGACGGCCGCGGTGGGCCATGCCGATCACGACTTCCTTGGTGCCGTAGGAGCCGGAGCGCTGGATCATTTCGTCCAGCATCGGGATCAGGCTTTCGCCGCCCTCGAGGCCGAAACGCTTGGTGCCCGGATACTTGGTGCCCAGGTACTTCTCGAGGCCTTCACCGGCAGTCACGCGCTCAAGCAGGTGCGTCTGCACGTCGACCGAGAATTCCGGACGGCCGCGCACGCTTTCCAGGCGCTGCTGGAACCAGCTGCGCTGCTCGGAATCGACGATGTGGGTGAACTCGGCGCCAATGGTGCGACAATATGTCTTCTGGAGTGCCTCGAAGATCTCGCGTAGGCTCCCCTCCTCTTTGCCGATGAACAGGTCGCCGGCACGGAAGGTCGTATCAAGATCGGCATTGGTCAAGCCGTAGTGATTGATCGACAGGTCTACAGGCGCAGGTCGCTGCCACAACCCCAACGGGTCGAGCTTGGCAGCCTGATGGCCGCGCATACGATAGGCCTGGATCAGTCGCAGAACTTCAACCTGCTTCTTCTCGTGTTCTGTGCTCACGCTCCCGGCGGAAACCGGTTGGGCGCGGCGCTGGTTCTTTGCCAGCAGTACGAAATGGTCGCGGATCGTCGAGTGCGATACATCGGTAGCGGTGCTGCCGTCGGCTGGCAACTTCTGGAAGTAAGTGCGCCACTCTTCTGGCACAGCGTTAGGGTCGTGCAGGTAGAGCTCATAGAGCTCTTCCACATATGCAGCGTTACCACCTGAAAGGTGGGCGCTATCCCACATGCGCTGCATCACGCTTTCTTGCATGCTTGGTCACCCTCGGTTAGGGGACTGATCGGCGAGAGCCACAGCAAACCTGGAAAAGTCCGAATAAAGCGACTGAACCACGCCACTTGGATCCTGCTGATTTTCCGGGTACCAGCCCGGAAAGCCCCTGCTGGTCTCATATCTTCATAGGTATCGAGCGCGGGCTTTGTGGGCCCTTGCTCAGGTTTTACCTCAGTGCGGGCTCACCACCCGCACCTCGGCTTACTGCAGTTACAACGCTTTGTATCAGGTGCCGCTTTGCAGCAGCATGTTACGTACGTGACCGATTGCCTTGGTAGGGTTCAGACCCTTCGGGCAAACGTTGACGCAGTTCATGATCCCGCGGCAGCGGAATACGCTGAACGGGTCATCCAGGGACGCCAGGCGCTCCTGGGTCTTGGTGTCACGGCTGTCGGCCAGGAAGCGATAGGCCTGCAGCAAGGCGGCTGGGCCCAGGAACTTGTCCGGGTTCCACCAGAACGACGGGCAGGAGGTCGAGCAGCAAGCGCACAGGATGCACTCGTACAGACCGTCCAGCTTGTCGCGATCTTCCGGCGACTGCAGACGCTCGATGGCCGGAGCCGGAGTGTCGTTCTGCAGGAACGGCTTCACCTTCTCGTACTGCTTGTAGAAGATGCTCATGTCGACCACCAGGTCACGAATGACTGGCAGGCCTGGCAGCGGACGCAGAACCAGCTTGTTGCCCTTGACCACGCCCGACAGCGGGGTGATGCAGGCCAGGCCGTTCTTGCCGTTCATGTTCATGCCATCGGAACCGCAAACGCCTTCACGGCAGGAGCGACGGTACGAGAAACCCTCGTCCTTCTCCTTGATCAGCGCCAGCACGTCCAGCACCATCAGGTCCTTGCCGCCGGTATCGACGTCGAACGACTCCATCTTGGGCGCCGAGTCGGTGTCCGGGTTGTAACGATAAACTTCGACTTTCAACATAGCAGCCACCCTTAGTAAGTCCGGACTTTTGGTTCGAAGGCTGGAACAGTCTTCGGCGCAAAGTTGACGCCACGCTTGGCGACGCGCTTCTCACCCGGGTAGTACAGGGTGTGGCACAGCCAGTTTTCGTCGTCACGGTCTTCGAAGTCTTCACGGGCGTGAGCGCCGCGGGACTCTTTACGGGCTTCGGCCGCAATGGCGGTAGCTTCGGCAACTTCCAGCAGGTTCTGCAGCTCCAGCGCTTCGATACGCGCGGTGTTGAAGGCCTGGGACTTGTCGTTGATCTTGACGTTGGCAATGCGCTCGCGCAGGCCGGCCAGCTGCTCGATACCCTTCTGCATGTATTCGCCAGTACGGAATACACCGAAGTAGTTCTGCATGCAGCTCTGCAGCTCGCGCTTCAGGCTGGCAACGTCTTCACCGGAAGTGCGCTCGTTGAGCTTGCTCAGGCGGCTCAGGGCAACATCGATGTCGGTATCGCTGGCGTCGAGGTGCTCGATGCCGTCGCTCAGCGCCTTCTCCAGGTGCAGGCCGGCAGCACGGCCGAACACCACCAGGTCGAGCAGCGAGTTGCCGCCCAGGCGGTTGGCGCCGTGTACCGATACGCACGCCACTTCACCTACGGCGAACAGGCCAGGAATGATGTGATCCTTGCCTTCTTCGTCCATGGTGATGGCCTGGCCATGGATGTTGGTGGCAACGCCACCCATCATGTAGTGGCAGGTCGGAACGACCGGTACCGGCGCGACCACCGGGTCGACGTGGGCGAAGGTCTTGGACAGTTCGCAGATGCCTGGCAGGCGGCTGTGCAGCACTTCCTCGCCCAGGTGGTCCAGCTTCAGCAGTACGTGGTCCTTGTTCGGGCCCACGCCGTTGCCGGCGATGATTTCCTTGACCATGGAACGGGCAACCACGTCGCGGCCGGCCAGGTCTTTCGCGTTCGGCGCGTAACGCTCCATGAAGCGCTCGCCGTGGGCGTTGATCAGGTAGCCACCCTCACCGCGGCAACCTTCGGTGACCAGTACACCGGCGCCGGCGATGCCGGTCGGGTGGAACTGCCACATTTCGATGTCCTGTACCGGTACGCCTGCACGCAGGGCCATGCCGATACCGTCACCGGTGTTGATCAGGGCGTTGGTGGTGGAGGCGTAGATACGGCCGGCACCGCCAGTGGCCAGTACAGTAGCCTTGGACTTGATGTACATGGTTTCGCCGGTTTCGATGCAGATCGCGATCACACCGACAAAGGCGCCTTCCTGGTTCTTCACCAGGTCAACGGCATAGTACTCGTTGAGGAAGGTGGTACCGGCTTTCAGGTTGCCCTGATACAGGGTGTGCAGCAGCGCGTGACCGGTACGGTCGGAAGCAGCACAGGTACGGGCGGCCTGGCCACCTTTACCGAAGTCCTTGGACTGGCCACCGAACGGACGCTGGTAGATACGGCCGGTTTCGGTACGCGAGAACGGCAGGCCCATGTGGTCCAGTTCGAAGACCGCAGCCGGGCCTTCCTGACACATGTATTCGATAGCGTCCTGGTCACCGATGTAGTCGGAACCCTTGACGGTATCGTACATGTGCCAGCGCCAGTCGTCGTTCGGGTCGGCCGAAGCGATGGCGCAGGTGATGCCGCCCTGGGCGGATACAGTGTGCGAACGGGTCGGGAAGACCTTGGTGACTACGGCAGTCTTGTGACCGCCTTGGGCCAGCTGCAGCGCTGCGCGCATGCCGGCGCCGCCGCCACCGATGATGATGGCGTCGAAGGAAATGGTTGGAATGCTAGCCATGGATCAGATACCCCAGAGAATCTGCACACCCCAGACGAAGTAAGCGAACATTGCAACGCCGCATACCGCCTGGAACAGGAAACGAATCGCAGTCGCCGACTTGCCGAACGACATCGGCGTCAGGTAGTCGGTGGCGATGGTCCACATGCCGACCCAGGCGTGAGCGCCCAGGGCAACGAGGGCCAGCAGACTGAAGATCCGCATCGCGTTGTTGGAGAACAGACCATGCCACTGGGTGTAGTCGATGCCTGGGTGGCAGACCACGTAGCCGATCAGGAAGATGAAGTAAGCCGCGAGAACGACCGCCGATACGCGCTGCGCCATCCAGTCATAGAGGCCCGAACGCGACAGGTTCGTGACATTGGTTACCATACCCAAACTCCCACCAGAACGATCAGCACCACGGAGATGACGATCACGATTTTCGAGCCCAGCTTGCCGCCTTCCAGCGTCTCACCGATACCCATGTCCATGATCAGGTGGCGTACACCTGCCACGAGGTGATAAAGCAGGGCGGACAGCAGGCCCCAGGTCACGAACTTGGCCAGCGGGCTGGTCAGACACGCCTTCACCTCACCGAAGCCTTCCTCGGAACCCAGCGACTTGCCCAGTGCATAAAGCATGATGGCAAGGCCGAGGAACAGGATGACGCCGGAGATACGGTGCAGAATGGACGTGTACGCAGTGACAGGAAGCTTGATGGTCCTTAGGTCTAGGTTTACAGGTCGTTGGCTTTTCACGGCTTTTTTCACACTGAAGAGCCCCTAGCGAATCAGGGCAAAGTTGTTGGTAAGTGTACTGGTCAGGTACCCACCACCCAGGGAACGGCGACCCCCAGCAGTTCGGGCTTGCAAGCCCCTGGGAGTCGGGTGCCGAGTATAGACAGTTAGGCTGCTTATGACAACGTGACGGGGTAGCCCAAATAGCGGATTGCCTTTAGTGAGCAAAAGGCGTAAATGGGCGAGAAATTCTAGAAAAATCAGCCTTCAGAGGCGCTTTCAAGCAGCCTTTAGGCAAATTGACATTCGAATTTACTTCTCTATAGTGGTGCGGGCCCTGCGTGGGGGGCTGTCTGATGATTTCAAGCATTAATAGGAGGCCACATGGCTGACAAAAAAGCGCAGTTGGTCATCGAGGGCGCTGCCCCCGTCGAGCTGCCCATTTTAACCGGCACCGTTGGTCCTGATGTAATCGACGTCCGCGGGTTGGGGGCCACTGGTCACTTCACCTTCGACCCTGGTTTCATGGCGACCGCTTCGTGCGAGTCGAAGATCACCTACATCGATGGCGACAAGGGCGTGCTGCTGCACCGCGGCTACCCGATCGAACAGCTCGCCGAGAAATCGGACTACCTGGAAACCTGCTACCTGCTGCTCAACGGCGAACTGCCGAATGCCGAGCAGAAGGCCCAGTTCGTCAGCACCGTCAAGAACCACACCATGGTTCACGAGCAGCTGAAGTCCTTCTTCAACGGTTTCCGCCGCGACGCTCACCCGATGGCGGTGATGTGCGGTGTGGTCGGCGCCCTGTCGGCGTTCTACCACGACTCCCTGGACATCAATAACCCGCAACACCGCGAAATTTCCGCGGTGCGCCTGGTCGCCAAGATGCCGACCCTGGCCGCGATGGTTTACAAGTACTCCATGGGCCAGCCGATGATGTACCCGCGCAACGACCTGTCGTACGCGGAAAACTTCCTGCACATGATGTTCAACACCCCGTGCGAGATCAAACCGATCAGCCCGGTGCTGGCCAAGGCAATGGACCGGATCTTCATCCTCCACGCCGACCACGAGCAGAACGCCTCCACCTCCACCGTGCGCCTGGCGGGCTCCTCGGGTGCGAACCCGTTCGCCTGCATCGCTGCCGGCATCGCCGCACTGTGGGGCCCGGCCCACGGCGGTGCGAACGAAGCGGTCCTGACCATGCTCGATGAAATTGGCGATGTCTCGAACATCGACAAGTACATCGCCAAGGCCAAGGACAAGAACGACCCGTTCAAGCTGATGGGCTTCGGTCACCGTGTCTACAAGAACCGCGACCCGCGGGCCACCGTGATGAAGAAGACCTGCGACGAAGTCCTGGGCGAGCTGGGCATCAAGAACGATCCGCAGCTGGAACTGGCCATGCGCCTGGAAGAGATCGCCCTGACCGATCCGTACTTCATCGAGCGCTCGCTGTACCCGAACGTCGACTTCTACTCGGGCATCATCCTGAAGGCGATCGGCATTCCGACCAGCATGTTCACCGTGATCTTCGCCCTGGCACGTACTGTCGGCTGGATCTCGCACTGGAAAGAAATGCTCTCCAGCCCGTACAAGATCGGCCGCCCTCGCCAGCTGTACACCGGCGAACTGCAGCGCGACATCGTCGAGCTGAAGGACCGCAAGTAAGCCTTACCCGCCGAACGCAAAAAGGCTGCCCTTGGGCAGCCTTTTTTATTGCCCTGCCGGGCCGAGTTCAGTTCTTCTCGGCCAGTTCTCGCAACCCTTTGAGGGTATTGAACGGCGAATCGACCACGAACTTGTTGGCGATCATCGATGGCACGCTACCGCCCGGCTCGGTGTGCACCTGGTAAGTTACTTCAGTACTGTCACCCTTGGGAACCAGCTTCCAGAAGCCCTGCACCTTCGCCACCCGTACAAAACCTTTCTCTTCCGGGATGTAGGCCGGTTCTTCGACCAGATTGCGGGTCAGGCTGCCGTCTGCCCCCTTGATGGTGGTGACATGCAACACGGAATCACGCGGCGTCACCGGCCACGGCGTATTGAACTGGGTGTAGGTCCAGCTCTGGTCACCTTCATGCTTGAGCAACTTCTGCGACTTGCACTCGTGAATCCACTTGCAAGCCCCGACCACGTCTTCCTGCAGCGCCTGGACCTTGGCCAGCGGCGCCTTGATCAGGGTCACGCCCTGGTAGGCCTTGTACTTGGAGCCCGGCACTTCGCTGAGCGAGACCTTGATCCCATCTTCGTCCTTGGCCACCTGCCAGTTTTCAGCCCAGGCAGCCGGCGCCAGCAGGACACCCACGCCACACAGCAGTGCAATACGCTTGAACGATCTCATCATGTTTTATCCTTGTTGTCGAAGATCCAGCCTCTCACGCCGCCGTTATCTGCTCCCACCAACCAAGAATCCTGATTGCCTCGTCGCGGTCATTGCCACACACCTCGATGTCCGCCTTGAAACCGCCACACACCGCCGGCCGCTCGGGCTTGCCGAACAGGTCGCAAAGGTTTTCCACTGTCAGGTGCAGGCAGCGCTCACCCGCCGGCTTGCCCTGGGGCATGCGCGGCATCGCGGAGCTGATGGACGGGGCGATGCAGCAGGCACCACAACCCTCACGACACTTCATGGCTAAATCAGGACTCCCTGGAACAAAACGGGACGATCGTCCCTGGATAGTAACCGCTCAAACATGCGTTTTAAATTGCCAAGCCGATGAAAACGGCCGTGACCCGGCAGTCAGTTGAGCCAGCTCAGTTGCGGAACTGGAAATCGATCGCCGCGCCTTCCACATCATGCCGGCTTTCGTTGCGCAGCTGCAGCTGCATCTCGTTGCTGATCAGCCGGCCGTTGAGCTGAAACGGGCTATCGTTGGTTTCCGGCTTTTCCGTGAACATGGCGGGCAGCAAAGGTTTGCGACGGGTCGAAGGATCGCCCACTTCAGGTTCGAGGTTCTTGACCATGTCGCTCGGCAGACTCAGGTCCAGCTTGGCTTTAGGCAACGGCTGCGTGACCGCCTTGATGACCGGCTTCTTGGGCTTGGGCTTGGGCTTGGCTTTGGCCTTGCTGGCCGCTGGCTTTGCTTTGGCTACAGGCTTTGCCGCCTTGTCATGCCCTGCCTGCACCTGGGCAGCAGGCTGCGCAGCCTGGACCCCACCCAAAGGCAGGCACAACGGCGCAATACAGATCATCAGGGCGACACTACGCAACAGATTCATGGACATCGACAGGCAGGCGGCATTGTAAAAGTGCGTATGCTCTCTGTTCCGCCCGCTGCTGGCAAGCCTACAAAAGTGAGGGCTGCGATTCTCTGCACAGTTGCTGCGCCAAAAGCCCGAGCGTAATGACCGCCCGCTCAGCCTCCTTGTTCCATGGAATACCGCAGTTGAGCCGGATGCAGTGGTTGAACTGCTCGGTGTTACTGAAGATCAACCCAGGCGCGATACTGATGCCCTGCTCCAGTGCACGCACATGCAACTCCTGGGTATTGACCCGCCCCGGCAGGCTGACCCAGAGGATGAAACCGCCGGTTGGCCGGGTCATCTGGGTACCTTCCGGGAAGTGCTGCTGAACCGCCAGCTGGTAGGCACTGAGGTTCTTGCGATACTCCTGGCGGATATAGCGCAGATGCCGATCGTAGCCACCGTTCTCCAGGTACGCCGCCACGCCCATCTGCGTCACACTGCACGCCGAGTGGGTAGTGAACGTCTGCAGGCGCTGGATTTCATCCTGATAACGCCCCGCCACCATCCAGCCGACCCGCACCCCGGGCGAAAGGGTCTTGGAAAAGCTCGAGCAATAGATGACCCGGTCCAGCCGGTCGAAGGCCTTGAGCGCTTTGGTCTTGCCCTGCTCGAACATCAGTTCGCCATAGATGTCGTCTTCGACGATCTGGATATCGAAATCCGATGCCAGGCGCAGTAACTGCTTCTGCCGTTCCTCTGGCACAGTGCCGCCCAATGGGTTGCTCAGGCGCGTGGTCAACACCAAGGCCTTGATCGACCACTGATTGGCGGCCAGTTGCAAAGCTTCAAGGCTGATACCGGTGGACGGGTCACTGGGGATCTCGATCACCTTCAACCCAAGCAGGTCCGCCAACTGCAGGAGCCCGTAATAGGTCGGCGACTCGGCCGCGATCAGGTCACCCGGACGGGTCAGCACCCGCAGCGACATCTGCAAGGCATCGACACAGCCATGGGTGACAATCACCTCACGCGGGTCGACCAGCACGCCGGCATCGCGCATGCGAATCGCGATCTGCCGGCGCAGTGGCTCGAAGCCGGGGCTGAACATGTAGCTGAAGGCTCGCGGGCTGTGGAAGCGGGTGACCTTGGCGATCTGCTGGTGCAAAGCTCGCACCGGCAGGTAATCGACGTGCGGCACCGCGGCTCCGAACGGAAATACGCCATCGCGGCGTGCCTCGGTCAGCACCTGCTGAATGATGCTGGCACGCGTGACCAGACCAGGGCGTTCCACCCGAGCGATATCCGGCGTCTGCGCGGTCAGGGCGGGCGTCTGATGCACGTAGTAGCCCGACTGCGGCCGGGCACGGATCAGCCCCTGATCCTCGAGATTGGCGTAGGCCTGCAACACCGTGGCGTGGCTGACGTTGAGCTGGGCGCTCATCTTGCGCACGGACGGTACGCGTTCGCCCGGCTGGTATACACCGCGACGGATGTCGTCGGCCAGTTGCTGGGCGATACGCTGGTACAGCAGCAGGTTGGTCATGGCGGTATCTCGACGCGCAGGCGGCTCGTTATTCTTGTACGACTCACTGACGGTAGAGCATACCGTAACAGTTGCAAAGTGTACTGGGACAGATGGCCAGGTAGTCAACCATACCGTTGCGTGACACCTGTCAAAACGATTAATACGCACTATGCCGATGGAACCCGGGGCTGCTTCGCAGCCCCTTCTTCAACGTGATCAGCGGGCTGGCGCGAGTCGACCCTTATCGTCGGAGAAGACGATTTCCACCCGGCGATTCTGCGCCCTGCCCCGCTCCGAAGCATTGGCCTCGATCGGGTACTGGTCACCATAGCCTTCGACCTGCAGGCGTTTCTCATCGATCCCCAGGTCGACCAGCATGTCAGCCACCGACTGGGCACGATCACGCGACAGACCAAGGTTATCTTCAGGCGTCCCCGTGCTGTCGGTATAGCCCTCGATCCGCACCACGCGACGCGGATTGAGCTGGAGGAACTGCACCAGCTTGAGCACCGTGCGGCTGGCCGAGTTCTTCAGGTCGGCACTGCCGGTGTCGAACAGCACGTCACTGAGGGTCATCACCAGGCCTCGGTCAGCCTGCTCCGAGGCCAACGCGGCAATCTGGTTCTCCACCCACTTGCCCTGCTGCTGGACACTGGACAGCTTGGCCTCACGCAAGGCCAACTGCAGACGCTGGCGTTCGAGGTCGAGCTTGGCCCGACGCTCCTCGCTCAGTGCCAGCTTGGCGTGCTCGCTGGCAATTTCGCTGTAGCGCTGGCTCAGGTAGGCATAATGGCGCACGTCGCTGCCAGTGCCGATGTAGCCGGAAAGGCGCTCGGCGCGGGACAGCGACTCACCGGCACGGATCACGTCACGCGGGGCGCTGCGCAGCACGTCGGCATCGTCCTTGACCTTCTGGAAGGCCACGGTCGCGTCATCCAGCGCAGCCGAACTGCGCTGGCTGGCGCAACCCTGCAAGCCGGCCGTCAGCACCAGCAGTGCCAGCGCGGTTTTCGCATTCAGGCGCATCATGGCTGCACCTCCAACTGCTTGCGCAGGCGCTTGACCCGCGTTTGCAGCAGCTGAAGCTGCTCTTCGCTCTTCTGGTTCAGCACCTGCGCCTCGGCCAGGCGGGCATCCAGCTCGGCCTGCTCGGCACGCATGCGTGCGTCACGGTAGTCCTCGGTCAGCATGTTGGTCTTGGCCCGGGCGAACTTGTCTTCGGCCAGCTTCAGCGCCTCGACCTGGTCGGTGGCTCCGACTGCCTTGGCCTGCTCCAGCGCCTGCTCGGAAATTCGCATCTGCTCATTGGGCGCCGGGTCATTGGCGCAGCCGGCCAGGCCGAGCATGGCCGCGGCCAGGATAAGGGATTGGGTTCTCACGCACTCTTCCTAATGTTTTGGGGCGTCCGCCTGCACTTGCATCTGCGCTTTCCAACGCTCGACATTACGTTGCAGCACGGCTTCGGACGCACCGGAGATCGGCAATTCTGTCAGCTTTTTCGCCAATTGCCCACGCAACCACGCGTCATTGCAGGCCGAATTGTGCGACAAGGCCAGGTACAGGCCAGGGCGGTCCACTGGCAAGCCGCGCGCGATGAGGTTGTTGCTCATGCCCAGGCTCTGGGTCATGGCCATGCCCGAGTAGCGACCGGCCAATACATAATCGACCTGGCCCAGCACCAGTTTCTGGAAGGCCTGGGTGAGGTTCTGCGCCGGCACCAGCTTCAGCTGGGCCTTGGCGAAAGCGGTGAACGCCGGGGTCAGGCGTGCACGTTCGGACAGGCTGCCCTGGTACTTGGCCAGGTCGGCCGGCCCGTCGAACTCCAGCGTGGCGTCATGGCGCGTCCAGACCAGGTATTCATTGAGCTGCAAGGGCGGATGGATGTAGTCCAGCGCCGTCAACTGCTCCACCTGCATGGGGGTATCGAGCAGCAGGTCCATGCGGCCACTGCGCACTTCCTCCAGCGCCTGATCGCGCCGACCGGCACTGAGCACCTCGACTTTCACCCCCAGCTCGCCAAGCACCTGGCGCAGCAGGTCGACATTGGCGCCGATCAGGTGTTTCGGGTCGCTCGGGTCTTGCCAGGCATACGGCGGTGCGTCCGGGCTGCCGGTTGCCACCAGTCGCTCGCACTTGCCTGCCGCCATCACCATCGGCGACAGCAGCGCCACCATGCATGCCAGCACCCTGCCCGCTTCGCGCAACACCATCCTTCACTCCTTGCCCGGCAACAAAAAAGCCCGGCCCTCAGTGTGAGGGCCGGGCTTCTTTATAAGTGAAGCAGGCGGATCAGACCAGCTTTTCCAGCTCTGGAACGGCCTCGAACAGGTCGGCGACCAGGCCATAATCGGCCACCTGGAAGATCGGCGCTTCTTCATCCTTGTTGATCGCGACGATCACCTTGGAATCCTTCATGCCGGCCAGGTGCTGGATCGCGCCGGAGATACCGACGGCGATGTACAGCTGTGGCGCAACGATTTTGCCGGTCTGGCCGACCTGCATGTCGTTCGGCACGAAGCCTGCGTCCACCGCAGCGCGCGAGGCACCGACGGCAGCGCCAAGCTTGTCGGCCAAGCTGTACAGGTGCTTGAAGTTGTCACCGTTGC